>CANHSF010000126.1 GCA_947463065.1 Flavobacteriales bacterium
AGCAAGTGCATAAGAATTGTTGTCATTTCTGACTGTCAGTTTCTGATTTAAGAGAGCCTCTGAAAAAATCTCTGCATGCTTGCACAACCCTTCTTCTTGCTGTCAAATCCAAAGGTCGGGCCCGTACAACGGCACAAAGATAGGTCTTTTTTGCCCTCACTTCGCCCTACATTTGCACCCGCTCGGCCCACAGGCATGCCCCCATGCCCCCACGCCCTGCCTTTTTATACCTATCCCCATGCAACCGACCATCCACAAAATAGGCATCCTGCGCGAAGGCAAAGTACCCCACGACTTCCGCGTGCCCCTCACCCCCAAACAATGCGCTATGGTGCAGTCGCGCTTCGGCGTTTCCGTAGTGGTGCAACCCAGCCCCATCCGCCGATATACCGACGCCGAATACGCCGCCGCCGGCATCGCCCTCCAAGAAGACCTGACCGACTGCGACCTGCTCATCGGCGTCAAAGAGGTGCCCGTGGACATGCTCATCCCCCACAAAAGCTACCTCTTCTTTTCCCATACCATCAAAAAACAACCCCACAACGCCAAACTCCTGCGCGCCATCCTCGACAAAAAAATTAGGCTCATCGACTACGAAATCCTCAAAGGCACCGACGGCAAACGCCTCATCGGCTTCGGCCGCTACGCCGGTATCGTAGGCGCTTACGAGGGTTTTCGCGCTTTTGGCCTCAAAAACAAGCTGTTCGAACTGCGCTCGCCCAGCCTATGCGCCGACCGCATCGAAATGGAAGCGGAAATGAAAAAAATCGTGCTGCCCAAAGGCATGAAAATCGCCGTCACGGGCTTCGGCCGCGTGGGCAACGGCGCCGCCGAAATCCTGCGCATGCTGCCCATCACCCGCGTGGAGGAAGAGGACTTCTTCTCGCGCGAGTTCGACCAGCCCGTGTACGTGCACCTCGATACCCACGAATACTATGTGCGCAAAGATTTTGGGGGGTTTGACAAAAAGGATTTTTACAACAATCCCGAAAAATACATCAGCTCGCTGGCCGACACCGTGCGCCGCGCTCACCTCTACATCGCCTGCCACCTCTGGGCCGGAGGCAACCCCGTGCTCATCACCAAAGAGGATGTGCAACACCCCGCTTGGAAATGCATGACCATCGCCGATGTGTCGTGCGATACGGGTGGCCCCATCGCCCCCACCATCCGCAGCTCCAGCATCGACCAACCGCTCTACGGCTACCACCGCCACAATCACGTGGAAACCGACTGGCGCGACCCCGATGCCATCTGTGTCATGGCCATCGACAACCTGCCCTGCGAACTGCCCAAAGACGCCTCCGAAGATTTTGGCAACGAACTTATGCACAGCGTTTTACCGCTGATGCTCATCGAGGATCCCCACCACATCATTTGGAAAGGCACCGAAACCACGCTAGAGGGCGAACTCACCCCCCACTTCGAATACCTGCGCGATTACGCCAACGGAAAAGCCTAAGCTCCAGAAGCTTCACCCGCACCTGCCCTGCCCCATCGCCATGGCGCACGGCCACGCCCATCCGCCTGCCCGAGCCATCGGACGATGTGGGTTCTAAGCTCCTGTGCCTGCTCTGCTGCTGGGGTGAAAAAAAAATGAGGGCATTCCCCGCCTATTGGGCGCTGAAGGTGAAGGTGATGGTGCCGTCTTGGCGCGGCTTCCCGTCCTTGTAATTGAAGGTCCACTTGCGGGCGTAATTGATGCTCTGTTCGATGAGGCAATCGTTGGACGATGATCCGCCCTGCACCTTGGCATCGACCACCTTGCCCAATTGATCCACCACGATTTGCACCACCACGGTACCGCTGATCTTGCAGAGGTAACTGGGTTTTGGGGAATACAGGGCGTCGCGACCTTGCAAGGCATAGGCGGCGGTAACTGCGCCGTTGTAACTTGTTTTGTTGGGGTCTTTGAACCAATCGTGTTCGCCCTGCTGACCGGAGGGAGATGGATTGGTGGGCTGACGTTTGGCGGGCAAATCGGCCGCGCTGTGTTGTTGGGCGAGCCGCGCCATTTCGGCTTGCGCCGCCTCTTGAGCGGCATTGGCACCGGCTTGGCGCATTTCTTCGGCCGACATACCGCGGTAGTCGCGCACCTCGTTGGAATAGGTGCTGTATTGATTGGCCACCACATTGCGCAGGGGGCCTCCCGCCGTGGGTACCTGCTCTTGGGGCGGCAAGATCTCCTCCATAGGAATGAGTTCGGCCTCCAGCGGCATATAGCGTTCGGGGGGCAGTGGAATGCGGTTGTCCTCGGTGAGCATTTGGGTCACAAAAAGCACCACGATATGGATGAGCAGCGACACGATGATGCACTGGAACACCAGCTCGCGGGAGCGGCGGGGGCGGTCCTGTTTCAAAAACGCGTCGGCCTGCTTGGGGTCGATGCGCAATGGGGCGTTATGTTGGTTGGGGGTACTCACGTGTGGTCTTATACCGCTGCAACGCGCAAGGGTTCATGTGGGATACAAATTTGACACGGCTTGGGGCAAGTTTCAGCATGCCTTCGCACATTTATTTCACAATGCGGGGGGGATGACCGCGGTCTGCCGTCCGCCAAAGGATCATAATTTTTTGGGAGGAACGTAACATTACGGACCAATTGTTGTTTAACTTTGTGCATAACACAAGAAAATCCAAACAAAAATGAAAAAAGTATTTGCCATTATGTCGTTGGTTGTGTTCTTCAGCTTTGCGATGAACGCCCAAACGACCTCAACAGACACCAAAGAGAAGACCGAGAAAGTAACGGAAGCCGAGAAGAGCGATAAGCCAGCGGGTTCATGTTGCCAGAAAGGCGGATCAACAGGCGAAGCGAAAGCCTGCTGCAAAAAAGGCGACGGCACAGCCTCGACCTGCAGCAAGTCAGAAGGCCAAGGCGCATGTTGCCAGAAAGGCGGCGCATCGGCAGGCAAAGCAGCCAAAAAGAAAATGAAAAAAGCACCGGCCAACGCGGAGTTGAAAAAATAAAAAACGGGGACCTCAGGTCCCCGTTTTTTTTGCATCATACATTGCTGTTGGAGGTGCGAGGTTAGAGGTTGGAGGTTGGAGGTGCGAGGTTGGAGGTGCGAGGTTAGAGGTTAGAGGTGCGAGGTTGGAGGTTAGAGGTTGGAGGTGTGAGGTTGGAAGTTGGAGGTTGGAGGTGCGAGGTTAGAAGTTAGAGGTTGGAGGTGCGAGGTTGGAGGTTAGGTAAAAACGATAACCCGAGTTCCAAACGAACATTCACTATAGAACAATGAACTACCGCGGCCGCTGGGAAATTGGGGTTCTAGGGAAAATCATATTGCGGCCGGACATCAACAAAAAAGACGATCCCCGTATCGACGCAATGCATTGCGTCGCTGAGCCATGCATTGCGTCGCTAAGCCATGCATTGCGTCGCTAAGCAATACATTGCGTCGCTGAGCAAGCCCAAGCGGGGCGACCTTTTGCTAGCCCCCCGCAGGGGCGTATTCAGTCCAACGTGATTTTCGACACGGTATCACACCGGCGGATGCAATTTCATTTTTTCGGCGAAGTAGCTGCAAGAATCGCGCATGGTCTCGGCCATGGGCATTTTCCACGCTCATCGCATGGTCATGGCCGAGGGCTGGGTGGTGGGGCCTGGCATAGTGCAATCGAAGGAAATGTTTTCAATGAACCGCGATGCAACCTTGAACTTCGAACCTCTAACCTTGAACCAACGGCATGATCCCGTTTGAACCGCAATCCCTTAAATCTTCGGATTTTAACCCCCGCTATTCGACCAGCGTCATCTTCAATTTTTATGTCGCTTTGGTTTGTAGGCCGCCAGTATTTTCAAATCGTCGTTGTCGGCCATCAACTGAGGCAAGGTCACCTCGGGGTGCGATTGCATGTATTGCGACACCATCTGCCAACCCAACCAAATGCCCAATTGGGGAGATGAATCTTGAGGGATGTCCCGCGCTCCGGTAAATGGTCCTTGCGCAAACCACCGGCCCACTTCGCTCATTTTTTTGTCAAACAAGCGGTCCTCATTGGCAACCACCTTCCACGTGTTCCACTCATTGGCTTGCGCCCATTGCAACTCTTTTTCACTCCAATTCAACAACAAGGTGTCGGGCAATTCGGGCAACAACGAGCGGGTCATGTGCATCAGCTTGCCATAAAACAACAATTCGTGCAACAAATCCTTCGATTGATACAAATCGCGATGGGTATAAGCCACCCAGCCTTTGACGGCGTCGGGCACGATGTAGTCCTTGCGCATGTCGTCCTTTTTGTATTGGGGAATGATGTCCGTACTCAGTTTTTGAGTCACCGGATGGTCCGGGCCAAGGTAACTGTCCAACGCTATGCCCAAATACCCCGACATGGGGTAGATGTTGTTGTTCCAACCGCTCTGGTAGTACACCACACGTGGCATCGTGCTGTCGGGATACACACTGGCCCATTTGCGAAAGGCCTCGGTGAGCGCTCCCTCGATCTGCGCAAAATCCTCGGGGCGAAACACCTGCCCTATGGCGGCGTGCGTTTCCAGTATAGCACTGTTGACCACAAAGGGATACAACAGGGCTTGCACGCTGTCGCTGGTGCAGGCCGCCAATTGAAGGTCGTTTTCAACAAACGCACACCAAAAGGCTCCGTATTTTTGGTACAAATCTTGGCTGACGCGACTCGAATTTTTGAAGTCGGCTTCAAACAAGTCCCGCTCCAAATGCATAAATTGTAGCTCCAAGTGTTCGGCCGCGGCCACAACAGCAATGGGCGTATGGGGGTTCTCTTCGTCGCACGAATTCAACAGGATTGTGCACAAAACCAAGGTGATCCAAAAGCTATACTTCATAAATTCGATTAGATTTGCACCCAAATTAAGTGCTGTACGGGTCGAGTGCGACGGACCAGTTAGCAAAGTTGTTTGCACGCCAGCGTTGAAACTCATCCCCCAAAGCAAAAAATATTTTAAACGAAATCATATGAAAAAAAGTACATGGTTACTAATGATGTGTGTTTGGGCCTTCGGAGCACAAGCGCAAGAGCAAGAATGGAAAATCGCTTTCCATGTGGATCCCAACGTGTCTTGGTACAAACCCGATCACAAAGACATTGAACAGGAAGGCAACAAATTGCGCTTCGGTTTTGGTATCTCCATCGATAAAATGTTTACCGATAACTACGCCATCGGCACCGGCCTGAATCTGCTCACCACCGGCGGCGAATTGACCTACCTGCGCGAAGAGTTGGTGGATGTCAATGGCAAAGAAACTCGTTTTGTATCCAAAATCACCCGCAACTACAACACCAAATACGTGGAGGTGCCCCTCACTCTTAAATTGCGCACCAACGAAATCGGTTACATCACCTATTGGGGCCAAATGGGCATCGGACTCGGTTTTAACTACCGCGCCAAAGCCGACGACTCCATCAAATATGTCAAACATTACGTGGCCGACGATCCCAATACCACCAACGAAAACGAAGAGGCTTGGGTGGATGCGCAATTGCGCGAAGTATCCACCGAGGACGAAGACATCGCCGATGATATCGCTCTTTTTCGAACCAGCTTGATCGCTGGCGCAGGTATCGAATACAGCATCAGCGGCAGCACGAGCATTGTGGCTGGCATCATCTACAACAACGGCTTCGGTGACGTATTGCGCGGCAAAGGTGTTTTGCAAGAAACCAACGGAAGCCCTGTATTCTCCAATTTGTCACCCAAGACGTTTGACCTCAAATCCATGAACAACTTCGTGGGCTTGCAAATCGGTATCTTGTTTTAATCATCTACCGCATAATCGTATAAAGCCATCGCCTCGCGATGGCTTTTTTTGTTGCAAAACGGTCGCGAATATGCAGCATTGCCACGTATTTTTGAGCCGCAACTAAAACGTCCATGCAGTCCCAAAAAATTATCGATCATATCGTCCAATGGCTTCAAGGCTATAGCGCGTCATCGCGCACCGCGGGTTTCGTAGTGGGTGTGAGCGGTGGCATCGATTCTGCCCTTACATCCTACTTGTGTGCCCTGACCGGCCGTCCGACGCTCTTGCTTGAAATGCCCATTCATCAGGCCGCCTCGCAGGTATCGCGGGCTCAAGAACACATGGCGCTCTTGTGTCAAAAATTTGAACACGTGCGCCAGCAACGCGTGGAGTTGACGGCATCTTTTGAGGCGTTCAAAGCTGCAGTGGACCTGTCGGCACCCCAAGCTGCTGTGGATATGGCTTTGGCCAATACACGCGCCCGTTTGCGCATGGCCACCTTGTATTACCACGCGGGTTTGCACGGATATGTGGTGGCAGGCACGGGCAATAAGGTCGAAGATTTCGGTATTGGTTTTTATACCAAATACGGTGATGGTGGTGTAGACGTTTCTCCCATCGCCGATCTCATGAAAACCGAGGTCTATGCCTTGGCGCGGCACTTGGGCATCATCGACAGCATTTTGACCGCTGCACCTACCGACGGACTTTTTGGCGACAGCCGCACCGACGAAGATCAGATTGGCGCAAGCTATCCCGAATTGGAATGGGCCATGCGTTGGCTAACTCAACAGGCTCTTCATGCAAAAGACTGGGCCACGTATCCCGAAAGATCCCATTTAACTGCTCGCCAAATCGAAGTGCTTGACATCTATACCCGCAGGCATTTGGCCAATCAGCACAAGATGATTCCTATACCGGTATGTGAAATTCCGCGCGATTTTTTTCTGCACGCGCAATGACCATTGATGGGTGAGGCTTTTTGGGTATGCGCAGGATCAAGAATTCTGTCGTCCATGGTTACACCACGGACTCGTGGCACACGACTGACATCGCGACCAAGCATCCGTTTCTAAAAAAATACGGCGGTGATTACACCGCTACCGCTGCTTTGATGTGCGGGTGTGGATCGTAGTTTTCCAACGTAAAGTCTTCGAAAGTGAAAGCAAACAAGTCTTTGACCTCGGGATTGAGGCGCAGAGTGGGCAAGGGGCGGCAGTCGCGGGTGAGCTGCAGTTTGGCTTGCTCCACGTGGTTGCTGTAAAGGTGCACGTCGCCACCGGTCCATACGAAATCGCCGAGTTGCAAATCGCAGACTTGGGCCATCATCATGGTGAGCAGGGCGTAACTGGCAATGTTGAAGGGAACACCCAAAAATGTATCGCAACTGCGTTGGTAGAGTTGGCAACTCAACTTGCCATCGGCGACATAGAATTGGAACAAGCAGTGGCAGGGCGGCAGGGCCATTTGATCGATGAACGATGGATTCCATGCGCTCACGATGTGGCGACGACCATCGGGATTTTTTTTGAGCCCCTCGACCAGTTTTTTGATTTGATCGGTATGCGTGCCATCGGGGTTGGGCCATGAGCGCCATTGGTAGCCGTACACGGGACCGAGGTTGCCATTTTCGTCGGCCCATTCGTCCCAAATGCTCACGCCATTTTCCTTGAGGTAGGCGATATTGGTTTCGCCCTTGAGGAACCACAACAGTTCGTGAATGATGGACTTGGTGTGCAACTTTTTGGTGGTGAGCAACGGAAAACCCTCGGCGAGATTGAATCGCATTTGATGGCCGAAAACACTGTAGGTGCCTGTGCCGGTGCGGTCGCTTTTGTAGGTGCCGTGGTCGAGCAAGTGCTGCAACAAATCCTGATACTGTTTCATGCCGCTAAAATACCCGTGTAGCCCACAACCCCCTGCGCTTTGAAGCACGCATTTGTCAACGATTTTTACACGATGGCCTTGACCTTGATGGTGGCCATGGCGTGTCGTGCCATTGCTTTGGCGTGGTCGAGATCGGGCGCTATGCAGGTCACGTGTCCCATTTTGCGGAAGTCGCGGGTTTCGGCTTTGCCATAGAGGTGCACATAGACGCCGCGGTGTTGCATCATTTCTTCGATGCCTTCGTAGTAAACGGGGCCTTGGTGGCCTTTTTCGCCCAATAAATTGACCATGACCGCTGGACAGAGCGCATCGGTATGGCCCAGAGGCAGATTCAAGATGGCACGCAGATGCTGTTCGTATTGCGAGGTGATATTGGCTTCGATGGTGTGGTGACCACTGTTGTGCGGGCGCGGGGCCATTTCATTGACCAAGACCCGACCGTCGGCGAGGACAAAAAGTTCGACGGCGAGCAAGCCCACAAAGTCGGCGGCTTCTACGATTTGTCGGGCAATGGATTGGGCTTGAGCAGCCACGGATTCATCTACTTGTGCGGGGCTGAATAAGAATTCGACCAAATTGGCTTCGGGGTTAAACTCCATTTCCACCAGCGGGAAAGTGACCATTTGGCCGGAGGCATTGCGTGCAACGAGGATGGCGATTTCTTTGACAAAGGGCACCAATTCTTCGATCACACTAGGGCAGTCGAAGGCCTTGTCGAGATCGGCCGCCGAGCGCAGCACTTGCACCCCTTTGCCGTCGTAGCCCCCGGTGCGCATCTTCTGTACGCAGGGCTGTTCGAACATGGCGGTGAGTTCTGCTTTGTTTTGGATCAAGGTGAAAGGCGCCGTGGGTATGCCGTGATCGCGGTAAAATTGCTTTTGTAGGCCCTTGTCTTTGACCATTTCCAGAAATGCAGGAGGAGGATAGACCTTCACCCCTTCGGCGGCGAGTTGCTTCAGCGCATCGACGTTGACATGTTCGATTTCGATAGTTAGTACATCGAGGCCTTGTCCAAAGCGGTAAACGGCATCGAAGTCGTTGAGTTGACCTGGCGTAAACTGGTGCACCAAATGGCGACATGGCGCGTCGGCTGCAGGATCCATGCAATGAATACGCACGTCGTAATGGATGGCCTCTTGGATGAGCATACGCCCCAACTGACCACCGCCCAACATACCGAGGCGAAACGGACTGGAATAGAATTTTTTCACGTTGCGAAGGTAAGATGAGAGCACAAGATATTGGATTGGCTATAGCGAATTCCTGTCGGGATGAATTGCAATGTATTGAATTCCTGTCGGGATGAAGTGCAATTCATCCCGACAGGAATTCATATCCGCGAATCATTTCATTTTCATGCTGCACCACCACGTTATAACACCCCGAGGGCCAATCGCCGACATCAATGGATCGCTCTTGGTCGCTGAACACGGCCGCGCGCTGCCCCACGCCATTGTATAACTCAATCCCCTTGACCTCGCGTGCATCCCTGAGTTCTCACAAAGGGTGCCCAACCGCTCCCATTATCGGTTTGTCTTACATAATTTATGAATGAAGATTGGGGCATAGAGGCAGAATTCTTCTAAGCTATGGCTGCCATGCCCAACGCAACGATGTCGACCTCGAAAACCTGCGCCCGCCAAGTCAATCCGACTCCTATTGTAAAAATTCCTGAAACGGGTTTAACCTGAGCGCTGCCTCTCATTGCCTTTATCAGCATTCCCATGCCAGGCCAATATTGATTGGTGCGTGCTTCGGTTTTTCTTCGTAATATCGTAGGCATATTTTGAAACCCATGAAACGCATTTTTTCTTTTTTCCTCATTGGTGCAGCTGGTCTGCAGCTTCATGCACAAACCCTCAACTCCACCGAAAGCGTAGAGTACGATCCCATCAATGGCCGTTTTCTTGCTAGCAATTCATCGTCCATCATAGAGGTCGATGGCAATGGCAATGAAGTGGCTTTCATGGGCAGTGCCGCCGCCGAATACGGCATGGAA
>CANHSF010000127.1 GCA_947463065.1 Flavobacteriales bacterium
CGACACCTACATCATTCTGAGCATGCGCGAAAACACGTACATGGAGAAGAGCATCGATATTGCGAAAAATGTACAGGACCAATTCCGAACCCGTGTGGGGCGCAAAGACAGAGGAGTCAAACAAGCGGGCTTCTATGTGATCAGTTACACCAACATGCCCAGTATATTGGTGGAACTCGGATTTTTGACCAACAAAGAGGAAGAAGACTTTTTGCAATCGAAAGACGGCAAGACCTATATGGCATCGGCCATTTTCCGAGCTTTTAAGGATTATATGGCCAAGAACCAACCCGACACCAAGCCCTTGGCCCATGTCAAGGATCCCGAAATCAAGGCCGTACCTTCGAAACCCAGCACCACAGAGCCCGTAGCAAAAACAGAAACACCGGCAACGACGGAGCCTGCAGCAGAAGCCGTAAACAAGACCTCCACATCGCCCGGAGTCAAGGCCGATCCAGTATGGAAATCGGTGGATAAAGGCGTGCGGTATCACATACAAATATTATCTTCGGCCGTACCTTTGAAAAGTGGCGATAACCAATTCAAGGGGATTGGCAAAACCATTGAATACAAACAAAACGGGGTATACAAATACCTTGTAGGCACGACAGATAGTTACAAAGAAGCCAAACAAATGCAAGAGCAGATGCGCGACCGCGGATTCAAGGACGCCTTTATAGTGGCTTTTGAAAACGACAAGCGCATCGATTTGAGCAAGGCCATTGCGCAAACCACGAATATCAAGAACGAATGAAAGTCTCGAGAGAGTTTTTAATAGGAATAGTGGTAATCGTCAGTCTGACATTACTGTATATGGGAGTCAATTTTCTGAAAGGGGTCAACTTGTTCAGAAAGCAACAAAAGTACTATGCCGTGTACACCAACGCAGCGGGTTTGGTGGCCAGCAACCCCGTCATACTCAATGGGTTCAAAATTGGCATTGTCAAAGACGTACACATGCATGAAAATGGGGATGGAACGATCGTGGCGGAGATCATGATCAACGATGCAAACCTGAAAATTCCGGACGACACTAAATTGGAGATTTACGATGCCGATTTGTTTGGAGGTAAAGCGATCCAAATTCTATTGGGCAAGTCACCTAGCCTAGCCGATATCGAAGACACCTTGGCGAGTTCGATTTCGTTGGGTTTGACCGACGCCATCAAGCAAGAGATTGAGCCCTTGAAGCTCAAGACCAGTAAATTTTTCAGTGGCGTTGACTCCTTGATGAACAGCCTCACGGGCATCTTGGGTGGCGATGAAACCAAAAGCTTGGGGGACATTTTTGCCAATTTAAAAATGACACTATCGAATTTGGAAAGCACCACGGCCAAGTTGAATGTGCTGTTGGAGGAAAACAATCCCAAACTAAATGCGATTTTCAGCAATGTGGAGAGCATCACGACCAATTTGAAGAACCACAATGCGGAGTTGGGAGCGGCGATTACCAATGTAAAGAGCATTACCGACACCGTAGCTGCATTGAACTTGACCCAGACGATGGACAGAGTCAACGGGGCACTGTCCGATTTCAATGCCATTTTAACCAGCGTAAAAACAGGCCAGGGATCATTGGGCAAGCTCATCACCACCGATGTATTGCATGCGGAATTGCTCGAGGCTTCCAAAAGCTTGGATCATTTGTTGGACGATATGCGCGTTCATCCGAAACGCTACCTCAGCTTCTCCTTGATCGGAAAGAAAGACGATGCGGAGTTTTCGAAAAAAGAATTGGAGTTGATTAACAAAGAGATCGAGAAGGCGAAGAAGGAGTGATCGCCATGTCGACTCCTGTGTGGTTTCTCCATTTTTTGAAGCCGAGTAATACGGAGTATGGCTAATTCAAAATATCTATTCTCTATTTCGATACATCGCGATCCAACTAAAACCTGTAAAACACTTCCGTGCTCACCAAGTTGTTCGAAAATCTTGTGATGAGATTATCGTCAAAATCATACGGACAGTAATGATAATTCAGTCCAAAACCGAAGTAACTTTTTTTCGCAACTGGAATCACCACAGCACATCCTAAGGATACATGAAGTGTTTCGATATCGTGATTTTCTTCATTCTGATTTTCGTCTTGCGTTGAAATGCCCGTATGCACCACCTCCAGCCCCGCACCAATTCTTGGCATTACCGCAATTTTAGGCCGATCATAAATCTTGTAGCCAACCCCACCACCAAAGAACACACTGGCCTTAGAGTTCACCGTATTGGTGTCGCCATTCACGATATAATCAAATGAACTATCATTGATATTCATGCGCACTTTGACACCTATTTCTGCCATGATTTTGGATGTAATCAAACTACTAAATGTAAGACCAACCATGGGGGAATTTGAAAAAACATCGTTTTTGCTCAATGGCCTATAGACTCCCGTGTAGAGCGTAAAACCCATGCCTCCATCATAATTCGCTCGTAGCTTTTTTAGCAAATAAGGTTTAATAAAGCCACTATCGTATTCCGTCTTTTCAATTTCTTTTTCATATCCTTCGATATCGCCTGAGAATAGCAAGCACACTAATTTTTCGTCGGGCTCAAGTACTTGTGTTTTTATGAGGAGATTGGAAGCTGCAGCAACCAGAGAATCCAAAGGATGTCGCAGCGGCACATACCCAAAATACAGTTTACCACCGGAATACACATACCCAAAATCAATCCTTTTCGCATAATGAACACGATCCCAAAAGACATCCTGAAAATTGTTTTCGAAGTACACCTGAATCGAAGCTTGCGATGGCTTTCTTTCAATGATATTATTCAGAATAATCAGGCGCTGTGCGCATTCCGAAATACCACAGTGTTGAATCCAGTCTGTGGTGATCTCATCGAATGACCTGAAACGATTTTGACTAAAATCTTTGGCGAGCTGATTTACTGTGGTCAACGTCAATGCCTCACAATCCACCACCTCATTCGTAGCGTGCATGACCTGCGCCTCTGCATTATTGAGGCCAATACATAGTAGGCCTATCCATGCGATACGAATCATTCCGATTTGCTTCTTGAAATGGTGTATTCCTTTCAATGGGGACAGTTTTTACGAAGATAGCGATATATTGGAATTCCATTGGGCGAACTATTACCTATTGCCATCCCAAAAATGATAGTATCATTTGATAGCAACAAAAGCAAACCATTTCAAACATCCTCCACAAAAAAACTAATCCGCCAACCTCACCCCATACTTCTCGGCCATCTTTCGGATTTGCTCGTCGCTAACGGCGTGTACGTTTTGGCCGCTGTGGTATTTCTCCACGGTGGTGACGTGCAACTGATAACCGTGGACTTGGGCCAGATCGAGGTAGGGCTTCATTTCCCAATCGTACACAAAGGTGTTGTGCACGATGATGTGGGGGCAATGGTCCAACATGGCCTCCTCCACCCGATCGATGCAGTGCTGGTAGGCTTTGTGGTTGTCCAAGTGATGAAAGGTGTACACGCCGTGTTCGTTGGTGAAATAATCGTCGATGCTCAGCACACGCGCACCGGGCAGGGCGCCCAAGACTTGGGCCAAGGTGGTTTTGCCGCTGCCAGGGAGGCCGCGCAGGAGGATCAATTGGCCGAAAGGGATCATGGGCTCAAAATTAACCCAGATTCCAAGAAGTGCGTAGACAAAGAGAAGTCGAGCTAACATGATGTGGGGGGCGATAAAAGACGCCAAGCGTGGCGTCATTACAAAAGTCTCAACCTACTGAAAGATCGGCCGTAAAATGAGTCTACTTCGGAATGTGCCTCGGGAACGGCCGCTGTTGCACGTTGGGTTTTTGAATCTCATGGACTGAAAGCACTGCATAATCTAGGATAATCCCAGATTCTCCCTCACTAGAGTGCATCGCAGGTTTAACGATCAATAAAAATTTCAACACCATTTTCAATTGAAAAATCAATAGAAATTTTCGTTGATTTTTCTGTTGATTGCTTTTTCGTGAGGCCTGCAACTGCATTTCTCCCCTTACCCATTGCGTCGTATATTCGCCCCTCGAGGATGAACCTCGAGGCTAGCCTCTTGTTTCTCCGCTAGTTACTGCAAAATACCCGCTATGATCGCACAAATTGCATTCGTACTCCTGTTGGCCACGGCCTCTTTTTTCATATTCAAGCGTTTTCAGTTTGTCAAACGCAATATCCTCCTTGGTCGCGACGTGCAACTCGCCGGCGAGCCCAGCCAGCGGTGGTCGACCATGATTCGCGTCGCCCTGGGTCAGGGCAAAATGTTCACCCGTCCTTTTGCGGCTGTCATGCACCTTATATTGTATGCCGGATTTATCATCATCAATATCGAAGTCCTCGAAATTCTGATCGACGGATTGTTTGGAACGCACCGTGTATTTGCTGGCATAGGAGGTCTTTACACCTTTCTCATTGCCACATTCGAAGTATTGGCGTTATTGGTGCTGGTGGCGTGCGTTGTGTTCCTCGTCCGCCGCAATGCCGGGTCCATCAAACGTTTTACCATGCCCGAACTCAAAGGCTGGCCGCAAAACGACGCCAACCTTATCCTGATCACCGAAATTCTTTTGATGACGGCCTTCCTGACCATGAATGCCTGCGACTATCAATTGAATCAAATCATTATCAAGGATGCCAGTCACACCTATGTATCCGATGCGGCCTTCCCCATTTCATCGATTTGGTCAGGAGTGCTGGAAGGTTCATCACAAAATGCTCTTCATTTGATCGAGCGCTTCTGCTGGTGGTTTCACATCATCGGTATTTTGGCTTTCATAGTGTACTTGAGCTACTCCAAGCATTTGCACATCATTTTGGCATTTCCCAACACGTATTACTCCAAATTGCAAGCGCCAGGAACATTGAACAACTTGCAAAGCGTGACCAACGAGGTAAAACTCATGCTCGATCCATCGGCACAGGTACCACCACCACCCGACGGACCCCAGCGATTTGGAGCAAAAGACGTGAACGATTTATCTTGGGTGAACTTGATGAATGCATACAGTTGTACCGAATGCGGACGTTGCACCAGCGAGTGTCCGGCCAATCAGACGGGCAAATTGCTATCGCCCCGCAAAATCATGATGGACACCCGCGACCGTTTGGAAGAAGTGGGTCGCTCCATGGATGCCAGCGGTGGTGAGTGGAAAGAGGATGGCAAATCGTTGTTGCGCGACTACATCACTGAGGAGGAACTATGGGCCTGCACCAGTTGCAATGCTTGCACAGAAGCATGTCCGATCAACATCAATCCCTTGGACATCATCATCGATTTGCGCCGTTATTTGATTATGGAAGAAAGCAAATCGCCCGAGAGCATCACGGTGATGTTCAACAACATCGAGAACAATGGAGCACCATGGGCCATGAGTGCCATGGATCGCGATCAATGGAGAAACAACTAAACACAACAAACGTGTTGGCTGCGTTTAATGAACTACGATAGGCTGACGACAAAAATGAAAACCATGGTAGATTTATTAGACGCACAAGAAGATGGCAAACGCATTTCGCCCGTGCTGCCCGCCCACGTCAAAAACTTTTTGATTGACATCGACGGAACAATTGGCGAAGACATACCCAACGAAGAACCCGAGCGAATGAAAGATGCAGGGGTTTATCCCGATGCATTGCAAAAGTGCAATCAGTGGTACGACGAGGGGCACGTGATTTACTTTTTCACCTCGCGCACCGAGGCCCACCGCGAAGTGACGGAGCGGTGGTTGAACAAAAACGGATTCAAATATCACGGCATCATCTTCGGCAAACCGCGCGGAGGCAATTACCATTGGATCGACAACCACATGGTTCGCGCGACCCGATTTGAAGGAAAATTCACCGACCTGATCGAAAAAGAAATGATGATTCAGGTTTTTAAAAACGATTAAGCATACCTGTCATGAGTACAGAATTGAAAGTAAAAACAATGGCCGAATGTGTGGCCGCAGGTGAAGTACCCGAAGTTTTGTTTTGGGTGGGTTGTGCGGGCAGTTTCGACGACCGCGCAAAAAAAATCACCAAGGCCATCGCGCGAATTTTGCAGCATTGCAACGTATCATTTGCCATTCTCGGGCAAGAAGAAACATGCACAGGCGATCCAGCAAAACGCGCGGGCAACGAGTTTTTGTTCCAAATGATGGCCATGCAAAACATCCAAATATTGCAGGGCTACGAAGTCAAAAAAATCGTTACAGGCTGCCCGCATTGCTTCAATACCATCAAAAATGAATATCCAGGATTGGGTGGGCAATTTGAAGTTTTGCATCACACCCAACTGATCAATCAACTCATGTCCGAAGGCAAAATCACCATCGAAGGTGGAGCTTTCAAAGGAAAAAAAATCACCTTCCACGACCCGTGTTATCTCGGTCGGGCCAACGGAGAATACGAGGCACCGCGCGAGTTGATACGCAAACTGGACGCCGAGTTGGTTGAAATGAAACGCAGCAAAGCCAACGGTTTGTGTTGCGGTGCGGGCGGTGCACAAATGTTCAAAGAGGCCGAACAAGGCTTGAAGGAAATCAATGTGGAACGCACCGAAGATGCACTGGCAACAGGCAGTGAAGTAGTAGCCGCAGGTTGCCCATTCTGCAATACCATGATGACAGATGGCGTTAAGCACTTTGAAAAAGAACAAAGCGTGCAAGTCAAAGACATTGCGGAACTGATTGCAGAAGCTGCAGATTTATAACCCCCTCATCCTTATCGGCAAAAAATGCCTTGGAATCCCTACAGGGCTTTTGAACAGGATTACAGCAAATACACCCCGTCGGATCAAACGGTGTGGGCTACCTTGTTTGAACGCCAACTCAAATATTTGCACCAACACGCCAGCCAATCCTACTTGCAGGCCTTGGAAGTTGTGGGATTTACTCCCCACAGCATCCCGCACATCAATGCGTTAAGCGATAAGCTGCGCACGATCACCGGATTTCAGCTTACCGTGGTGCCCGAAATTCAGCCCAATGCGAACTTTATGGGCCATTTGGCGAACAAAACATTTACCACAACCGCGTGGTTGCGATCCATTGATTCGCTCGATTACATCAGCGAGCCCGATATGTTTCATGATGTCTTCGGTCATACCCCATTGCTTTCTGACCCCACTTTTGCCGAATTTTTTCACGCATTTGGATTGATGGGCAAAAAATACCTTCACTCGCCCGAAGCCATCGAGCTCCTTGGCCGGGTGTATTGGTTTACTGTGGAGTTTGGGCTCATCCACGAAGCCGGACAAACCAAAATTTATGGCGCAGGTCTGATTTCCTCGCACGGCGAAGCCAAGCATTGTTTGAGTTCTGCGGTGGCACATCAACCCTTTGATATTGCGGCCATTATGGCACGCGATTACAACAACACGGTCATGCAAGACCATTACTTTGTGCTGCCCCATTATGACAAACTCTTAGAATCCTTGCCCGAGATAGAAAAGATTGTCCAAATGGCAATAAATTAGCGGCAAGTTTGATGTTATAAACCCAAACCCACCATCCATATGAAATTACTCGAAGGAAAAGTTGCCATCATCACAGGTGCATCACGCGGTATCGGAAAAGGAATCGCAGAAAAATTCATTGAGCAAGGAGCTACTGTTGTGTTCACCTATGCCAGCAGCGACGAAAAAGCCCGTGCATTAGAAGCAGAGCTCGCCCAAAAAGGCGGTGTGGCCAAAGGTTACAAAAGCGATGCTGCCGATTTTAATGCCGCCAATGAATTGATCGAATTGGTGACCAAAGACTTCGGAGGTGTCGACATATTGGTAAACAATGCCGGCATCACCCGCGACAATTTGCTCATGCGCATGAGCGAAGAACATTGGGACGAGATCATGCGTGTAAACCTCAAGTCGGTATTCAACCTGACCAAGGCCGTGATCAAACCCATGCTCAAAGCCAGAAAAGGCTCCATCATCAATATGAGTTCGGTGGTGGGCGTAAAAGGAAACGCAGGCCAAGCCAACTATGCCGCCTCCAAGGCCGGAATCATTGGTTTTACCAAAAGTGTAGCGGCTGAATTGGGTTCGCGCAACATTCGATGCAATGCGATCGCTCCCGGGTTTATTGAGACCGAAATGACCGAAGTCCTGAATCCCGAGGTTGTGCAGCAATGGAGAGAATCCATTCCACTCAAACGCGGAGGCAGCCCTGAAGATGTAGCCAATGCAACACTCTTTTTGGCCAGCGACATGAGTGCATACATCACAGGACAAACTCTGCACGTATGCGGGGGCATGCTGATGTAAGCAGCTTCATACCTGATGCGTTGTGCATGTGCGACTTTTGCGCCTTGGATCCCCGTTGGTTCGAGCCCTTGCACAACACCGCAATTAACACACACACGCTTTTCATCCAATTGATATTGCAGCGATCTACCGAATGACCATTCTAACCGAAGCACCCATTGTTCTCGCCATACTCTGTCCCCTTGCCGGTATCATCTATGCGGGTGCATTGTATTTTCGCGATCGACTCAATGCCACATTTGGCAAGCCGTTGGCGACGCTTTTGGCAGTGGTGCGTTTTGTAGCGGTCACCTGCATTTCCTTCTTTTTGCTCGAGCCGTTGATCAAGAGCATCCACAATGAAGTGGAAAAACCCATCGTTTTGTTCTGTCAAGACAACTCGCAATCGGTGGCTTTCCATGCCGACAGCATCTACTTGAAAGGGCCCTATGTCGATCAAATACGTAGCCTGCAACAATTGTTGGGCGAGGAGTACGATGTGCAAACGGTGCGTTTCGATTCCGAAGTACAGCCCGGCGGCGATAGCGCCAAATACCAAGGAAAGGCCACCAATTATTCAGCGTTGTTGAACTATGTCTCCGACACTTACGGCGGCCGCAACCTCGGAGCCATGATCGTGGCATCGGACGGACTTTTTAATCAAGGCTCCAATCCACTGTACTCGGGACAATTGGCCAAGACTCCACTCTACACCATTGCATTGGGCGACACTACCGTGCAACGGGATCTCGTATTGGCAGAAGTCAATGCCAATCGCTTGGCCTATTTGGGCAATAAGTTTCCCGTGTCAATCGTGGTGCAAGGCAAAAAAGCCAATGGCGAAAGTGCGGTATTAAAAGTGAGTAAAAACGGCCAAACCTATTTCCAGGAAAACATCAGCATCCAAGGAGATGCATACATGCGCACCATCGACCTTACTTTGGACGCTACCGAGATTGGAATTCAAAAATACACGATCGAAATTGCCGCGATCAGCAATGAAGTCACGTTGGTCAACAACCGCAAAGAGCTGTTCATAGATGTCTTGGACAGTCGTGAAAAAATCATGTTGGTGGCACATTCCCCCCACCCCGATCTCAATGCGATTCGCGATGCAATCGAGTCGGTGGACAATTACAAAGTCGATGTCATGCTGGCAAAAGATGTCAAAAACAACTTGAGCGAATACAATTTGGCCATCTTGCACCAACTGCCTGCAATAGGAGGCAACGGCGTTTCATTGATCCAAAACCTATTGGATGCCCAAATCCCGTGTTTGTTCATTTGGGGAGGCGCCACAGATTTCAGGGCCTTCAATAACTCCAATTTTGGCATTGCGCTCGACAATTACCGCAGTTCCATCACCGATGCTGGCATGCACGTGGCCGAAGGTTTTTCGCTGTTTA
>CANHSF010000128.1 GCA_947463065.1 Flavobacteriales bacterium
GAATTGGAGCAATTTGTCGATCGTGCAATCCAAAACAAAGACGTGGTGTTTTTCGCCATTTGCGACGCATCCAACGATCGGCATGTGGGCAACATCAAAATCGATCACTTCGACTGGGTGAGCCGCACCTGTGAATTGGGTCTACTCATTGGCGACAAAAACTATTGGGGAAAGGGCATCGGATACGAGGCTTGCCGCCTCACGCTGGCCTACGCCTTTCAGACCCTAAACATCCGCAAAGTGGTGCTCGCAGTGTACGAAAACAATCCAGCCGCTATTGGCCTTTACAAAAAGCTGGGCTTTCATATGGAAGGAACCCTGCGCGCTCAAGTGTATGATGATGGCCAATACTGCGACAAACACTTCATGGGATTATTTGCGGAGGAATTGCAATGACCATTGGCATCATACAAGCCCGCATGGGTTCTTCGCGATTGCCCGGCAAGGTCCTGCGTATGATGGGCAACAAAAGCATTTTGGGCCACCTCGTGGATCGATTGCGCCCCAGCCAAAAACTCGATCGCATCGTTGTCGCCACCACAACCAATCCCGAGGATCAAGCCATTGCCGATTTTTGCGCTCAAGCCGGTATCGCTTGTTGCCAAGGCAGCGATTGGGATGTCTTGGATCGCTTCTATCAAGCCGCCCTCCAATGCAACGCCAAAGCAGAAGATACCATTGTGCGCATTTGCTGCGACAACCCGTTGCACTCGTGGAAAGTCGTTGATGAGGTGATCGAACTGTTTGAAAAATGGGGAGTGGACTATTGCAGCAACAGCAATCACGAACCGCATTTCCTCGAAGACGGTTTTGATGTGGAAGTCACCTCCTTTCAAGCTTTGACCATCGCTCACCAACAAGCCACATTGCTCAGTGAACGCGAACACGTGATGCCCTTCATTAAAAATTCCGGTTTGTTTCGTTTGGGCTGGAAAAAAACCAACCCCCACTACCTTTTTAAGTTCTCGGTAGATACCACCGAAGATTTTGAAATGGCTCAAACCATCATGGAGCGCCTGCAGCACATCCCTGACTTCAGCATTGACGAAGTCACCGAACTTATTCGCCGCGAACCCGATCTCTTGCGCATCAACGCTGCAAGCACAATCAATTCCGGTTACCACAAATCATTACGTGAAGATAAAAAAGTAAAATAGCATGGATACCAAAAGCATTCCTGTCATTTCGCATTTCGAAAAAAGCGATGAATACCGCAATACCATTCACCGTCTTATTCCAGGCGGTGCACATACCTATTCGAAAGGCGATGATCAGTTCCCCTCAATGTCTCCTGCAGCCATCACACATGGCAAAGGCGCCTATTGCTGGGATGTAGATGGCAACAAATTTTTGGACACCTTGATGGGCCTCACCAGTGTATCGCTGGGACATGCCTACGACGAAGTCAACGAACGGGTGATTCGCGAAATCCACAAAGGGGTCAACTTCAGCAGACCGTCCGTGATTGAACGCGAGATGGCCGAAAAATTTCTTTCGCTTGTGCCGCAGCACGATATGATCAAATACGCCAAAAATGGCAGTGTTTGCACCACCGCCGCAGTCAAACTCGCTCGGGCTTATACAGGTCGCACATTGGTGGCCCGCCCCATTGATCATCCTTTCTACAGCTACGACGACTGGTTTATCGGCAGTACAGCATGCGACTCAGGTATCCCCGACGCTTTCAAGCAACTTACCGTAACTTACCAAAGCGATAGCCTAGAAGCGTTGGAAAAATTGTTTGACCAATACCCCAATCAAATCGCTTGCATTATTTCCGAACCCGAAAAATGGAATCATCTCGAACCCGACTTTTATCAAAAGGCCATTGATCTTGCCCACAAACATGGCACCCTTTGGATCATGGACGAAATGATCACGGGCTTCAAAACCGACTTCCCGGGATCCATTCGCAAGTTCAACGCTCAGCCCGACATGGCCACTTGGGGCAAAGGCATAGCCAATGGTTTCTCCTTTTGTGCCCTCACCGGCAAAAAAGAGATCATGGAATACGGAGGCATTCAACGCGTTGGTCAACCCAAAGTTTTTTTGGTATCCACCACACACGGCGGCGAAACACACGCCATTGCAGCAGGCCTTGCAACCATTGATGTATTCGAAAAAAACGATGTCATCGGGCACAACCACAGCATCGGTGATTATTTCATGGCGGGTGCCAAAGCCATCATCGAGCGCCAACAACTCAGTCATGTATTGAGCATTGGTGGATTCAACTGGAGCTCTTTCTTGACCGTCAAAAATGCCAACGGCGAAATCGACTTCGGTTTGCGCACCTTGTTCATGCAGGAAATGATTAAGCACGGTGTGCTGTACCAAGGTATTTTGGCACCGTGTTTCTCACACACCAAAGAAGACATTGACCTGATGCTTTACGCCTTCGATGCCGCTTGCACCATGATGCACAAAGGTCTCGAAGACGGTTATGAAAAACACCTCATTGGCAACAGCGTCATCAAACCGGTATTCCGCAAATTGAACTAAACATGCAACAACGAACCACTGATCCAAAAGAGATCAACTTCAAAGATAAATTTTCACTCGACGGCAAAGTTGTCGTTATCTCGGGTGCTTGCGGCCTGATTGGCCGAGCCTTTTGTGAAGCCGCTGCGCAATGGGGTGCACATATCGTTTGTGCTGATATTGCATTGGCCAATCCCGAGCAATTTGCCGCGGAATTGGAGCAGCGCCACGGAAGAAAAATGATGGGATTTGCGCTCAATGTTGCAGTGAAAAATGAAGTCCAAAACCTGCACCATGCCGTCCTAGCTGCCTTCGGTAAAGTCGATGGATTGGTGTGTGGACACCAAAATAAATCGCATTTGAAATTTGAGCCTTTTGAATCCGTGAGCGAGGAAAATTGGGACACGGTTGTAGAAATCAACCTCAAAGGCACATTTCTTCTCTGCCAAGTCATTGGCAGTTGGATGGCCCAAAACGGCAGCGGCAGTATCATCAACATCCCTAGCACATACAGCGTTGTTGCCCCAAACCAAAACTTGTACAAAGGCACTTCATTGGGTTGCCCCGCGGCATACAGCGCCAGCAAAGGCGGAGTGGATGCGCTATCGCGCTACTTGGCCAGCTATTGGGCCAGTCGCAATGTGCGGGTCAATATGATTACTCCGCACGGTGTTTGGAACAACCACGAGCCGCAATTCGAGCAAAATTTTGCGCAGTTCAGCCCCATGCAACGCCTGAGCTACAACCACGAAGTTGCTGGAGCATTGGTGTATTTGCTCAGCGATGCCAGCAGCTATGTCACCGGCGACAACATGAAGGTGGAAGGCGGCTGGACGGTTTGGTGAAAACCAGTGCATTAGGCGTCACACGTGATTCTTCGTATTATTGCAGCAACTAACCAAGTATCTGAACCAACACTATTATGAGTCAGCAGAACCTTGCCCATGAAGAATGGGATATGGTGATTGAATCCAAACATTCTTTGTTTGATCTTCATTTGCGTGAGGTATGGCGCTACAGAGACTTGCTCACTCTCCTTGTACGTCGCGACTTTGTCAGCCTCTACAAACAAACGATACTGGGCCCCATCTGGTTCTTCATACAACCCTTACTGACTACCCTTACTTTTTTTATTGTCTTCGGTAAGCTGGCCAAGATCGAAACAGGCCAAACACCCCAGCCTCTTTTCTACCTCAGCGGCGTTGTGCTCTGGACGTATTTCAGCGAATGTTTGGTCAAAACAAGCACGGTATTCAAAGACAATACGAATATTTTTGGAAAGGTTTATTTTCCCCGGTTGATCGTACCATTGAGCATTGTGGTGAGCAACCTGATCAAGTTGGGCGTTCAGTCGTTGCTTTTCATTTTTATTTTGTTGTATTACATCATCTTTAAAGATTACACCGTCGAGGTCACACCTTACCTTCTGCTGTTGCCCGTCATGATTTTGCTCATGGCTATGTTGGGGCTGAGCTTGGGCATGATCATCAGTTCATTGACCACCAAATACAGGGATTTGGCCTTTTTGGTAGCCTTCGGAGTTCAATTATTGATGTATGCCACACCGATCATCTACCCTCTGTCCAATCTAAAGGGTAGAGCATTCGATATTCTTAAATGGAATCCTATGGCTCCTATCGTCGAAGGGGTAAGAATGGGATTGTTCAATGAAGGATACTTCAATTTCGCTTATCTGGGCTATGCAGTAGCTGTAAGCACTGTGCTTCTCTCCTTCGCTGTAATTGTTTTCAATAAAGTAGAAAAATCATTCATCGACACCATCTGATTCATGGCTACCGCAATCAAAATAGAAAACGTTTCAAAAGTCTATCGATTGGGCGCCATGGGCACAGGTACCCTCAGCCACGATCTGCGTCGGTGGTGGGCCATGAGCCGCGGCAAAGAAGATCCCTATTTGAAAGTTGGGGTAAAAAACGATCGCACCGACGGCGTAGACAGTGAATTTGTTCGAAGCTTGCACGACATTTCTTTTGATGTTCAACAAGGCGAATCGCTTGGCGTCATTGGTCGCAACGGTGCTGGAAAAAGCACCTTGCTCAAAATACTAAGTCGGATTACTGGCCCATCCACCGGTTCCATCAAAATCAAAGGCCGAATTGCCAGCTTATTGGAAGTGGGCACAGGATTTCACCCCGAACTCACCGGCCGCGAAAACATATATCTCAACGGAGCCATCTTGGGCATGCGCAGAGCTGAAATCAGCCGAAAACTCGACGAGATTATCGCGTTCAGCGGAATCGGCAAATACATCGACACGCCGGTCAAGCGCTATTCGTCGGGAATGTACGTGCGCTTGGCATTTGCTGTGGCTGCCCACTTGGAGCCCGAAATTCTAATCGTTGACGAAGTCCTCGCTGTCGGTGATGCCGAGTTTCAGAAAAAATGCTTGGGCAAAATGAAAGACGTGAGCGGTGAAGGTCGCACTGTAATCTTCGTGAGCCACAACATGGCCGCCGTCAAAAGCCTTTGTCAGAATGCCATTCTGCTTAAACACGGTGAACTTGCTGCCTCAGGACATGCCGACGATGTGGTTTCCATGTATCTCGGGATGGACGATAAATCAGCCGGCTTAAGTGCATTTTTTCAGCCCCTTGATGTCGACGATGTGCACATTGCAAAAGTGGCCTTCAAAGCGCCGCAAGCCGAGATTGGCGAACCCATAACGGAAGGCGGTGGAGCCGAATTGGAAATCGATTACACCATTGCCAACGGACAAGCCGACCGCTACCACTTCACGTTTCATTTGTACAATGAAGCAGGAGAGGTTCTCTTTGGTTTTAGTCCAACGAGAGAAAATGTAGGCCTAAAAAATGGTAAGAACATTCTGACCTGTGTCTTTCCCGACTATTTTTTCAATGTGGGCACCTATTATTTGACCATGTTGATCGTGAAGGACCGCAAAAACGTCATCAAATCCGAGCGTGACATCGCGGTTCTGAAAGTTGTTCAAAAAGCCCGAGAAATCGGAGAATGGTATGGCCGAGAGCCAGGCTATCTCATTCCTTCATTTCAGTGGATACACGATAAATAATTAACACCCGACGATGATTCCTGTTACTAAGCCATTTTTGCCGCCAATCGAGGAATACAACGCCCATGTTGCAGGCATATACAAACGCAATTGGCTAACAAACAATGGTCCCTTGGTGAACGAACTTGAGCTCAAGCTCAAGGAATACTTGGACGTCCCACATCTCTTGTACCTGAGCAATGGCACCATTGCCCTTCAAATCGCGATAAAAGCGCTTGATCTCAAAGGCGAGATCATCACTACCCCCTTCAGCTATGTTGCCACCACCAGCAGTATTGTTTGGGAAGGCTGTACACCTGTATTTGTAGACATCGATCCGCAAACACTCAATATCGATCCTTCCAAAATCGAAGAAGCAATAACACCACAAACCAGCGCTATCCTAGCCACTCATGTGTTTGGCAATCCCTGTGATATTGAATCAATAGAAGCGATTGCAAAGAAGCACAATCTCAAAGTGATCTATGATGCTGCGCACTGTTTTGGCACGCTCTACAAAGGAAAATCCGTCTTCGCCTATGGAGATATCAGCACCACGAGCTTCCATGCCACCAAACTTTTTCATACCATTGAAGGTGGAGCGGTTTTTTCAAAAGATCCAGAGATCATCAAAAAAATGGCCTTGCTCCGCAATTTTGGACACAACGGACCCGAGGATTTCGGTGGCGTCGGTATCAATGGAAAAAACTCTGAATTTCATGCCGCCATGGGTGTGATCAATCTCAAGTACGTCCGTGAAATTCTTGCCAGCCGCAAAAATCAATCGCTGAAATACGATCAAGCATTGATGGGTGTTGATCACCAAAAGATAAAAATTCAAGGACAAACCACTTTCAACTATGCCTATTATCCTATTGTTTTGCCCGATACTGCGCGTCTTTTAAAAATTCAAGAGACCCTCAATGCGGACAAAATTTTCCCTAGAAGATATTTTTACCCCTCCTTGAATGGGCTCAATTACGTCGACTACAGAGCCACTCCAGTAAGCGAAAGTGTGAGCAATCGAATTTTATGTTTGCCGCTTTACTTTGACCTTACCAACGAGGAGATTGACTTTGTTTGCCGACTCATCAAACGCGCTCAAAACAACTGATGTTCATGAAACTAGCGATCATGCAGCCCTACTTCATGCCTTACATCGGTTACTTTCAAATGATCGCTGCCGTTGACACATTTGTGATCTACGACAATATTGAGTACACTAAAAAAGGATGGATCAATCGCAATCGAATATTGAAAAACGGCGAGCCCGACACCATCAGTTTGCCCTTGGCCAAAGGTTCTGATTTTGCAACTGTAATCAATCGGGATTTGGCCGCAACATTCCACAGCAAGGACAAGATAAAACTCTACCAAAAAATCAAAGAACTTTATCGCAAAGCACCGTTTTTCGAAGAAACCATGCCGCTCATGGACGCCGTCTTTGGCTGCCAGCACCACAATCTCTTTGATTTTATTCACTTCAGTATCGCACAAGTTTGCCAGCATCTAGATATTTCAACACGGTTTATTGTTTCATCGACGATTGATATCGACCACCATCAAAAAGGACAAGACAAAGTGCTGTCCATTTGCAAGGCCGTTGGGGCATCCACCTATATCAATGCCATCGGTGGCCTCGATTTATATTCTGCCGAATCCTTTCAGAAAGACAACATCCAACTGCTTTTCATAAAAACATCTTTTCCGAGTTACCCCCAGTTCAGTCATGATTTTGTTCCTTGGCTGAGTATTATTGATGTATTGATGTTTTGTGGTAAACAGCAAACCCAAAGCCAACTCACCGCTTTTACCCTTATAGAACCTCCTTTGCATACGGAAGAGGCAGATGCTTAACTTAGCTGCGAAATCGATCAATCTGATATGGCGCTCAAATGGATAAAAAAAGGGTTGCTTTTTGGCCCCCAAATGCATCAAACCCCTGACTGGATGGACCAGTTTGCGCAAGCTCCGTGTGTCCTTGACCTTGGAGATGTTTTAAGGGTCTACTTTTCATGCCGCCCCAAACCGGATCAAAAAGGGCAATACGTGAGTTACACGGCTTTCGTGGATTTAAACGCAAACGATTTCAATCAGATATTGCGCATCTCGGATGAGCCCATTCTTCCGCTCGGAGAGTTGGGTACATTCGATGAGTTTGGAGTTTATCCAACGAGCGTTATCGGCCATCAAGACGGGACACTCGCTTACTTTGGAGGTTGGACAAGATGCGAGTCGGTTCCTTTCAATGTGGCCATAGGCATCGCTAAAGGCGACAAACATGGCGAAAACTTCACTCGGCTCGGCAACGGACCCATTCTTAGCTATACTCCAGATGAACCATTCATCCTGAGCGGCCCCAAAATTCGAAAATTCAACGAGCAATTTCAACTCTTTTACATTGCTGGCAGAAAATGGATTAGAGTCAATGACAAACCCGAGCCCGTCTATAAAATTCGATTGGCGCTGTCCAATGATGGCTTAAACTGGACCAAAGTCAACACCGATTTGATTCCGTCGATGATCAATGAAAATGAAGCACAGGCCAGTCCCGATGTCATCTTTCACAACGGATATTATCATATGTTTTTCTGCTACCGCCATGGAGATAATTACCGAGGAAAAGAAAAGGGGTACCGGATCGGCTACGCATGGTCGCAAGATCTGATGCAATGGCATCGCAATGACGACCATGTTGGTATCACTATCTCCGAACAAGGTTTTGATGACCAAATGATCAGCTATCCTCATGTTTTCCTCCACAACAACAAGCTGCACATGTTTTATTTGGGCAATGATGTCGGCAGAATGGGTTTTGGATGGGCCGAACTGGAGGGTGAACTTGTAATACCCGAGCAATCATGAGATGGATCAAACGTGGGCACATTTTTGACACGGCCAAAGTAACCCTGCCCTTGGGCTGTGAATCGTTCGCGCAATCACCCCAAACCCTATTGCTCTCTGATCGTGTTCGCATTTTTTTCTCAAGCAGAAAAACCGACCCTGCAAATGGTAAATTCATCAGTCACATTTGCTGGGTTGACTTCGACCACGCGTTTGAAAATAGCATGGGCTATAACTCTTCGGAGGTCATTGCATTGGGTGAACTGGGCTGTTTTGATGAGCACGGTATTTTCCCCATTAGCATAACACAAGCCGATGACCGCATCTTGGCCTACACCTGCGGATGGAATCGAAGATCATCGGTTTCTGTAGATACGGCCACAGGTCTTGCCGAGAGCTTCGATGGTGGTAAAACTTTTGTCAAATTCGGGCATGGACCGGTGTTGGCTGCGTCAATCCACGAACCCATGCTGGTAGGCGATAGCTTTGTGCGAAAATTCAATGGCACCTGGCACATGTGGTACATCTTCGGTCAAAGATGGCTGCCCGCAACAGAACACGAACCTCCTGCTCGTGTTTATAAAATCGCCCAAGCCCATTCTGCCGACGGAATAAACTGGAACAAAAATGAAGGAGTCGCAATCATTCCTGATTTACTGCACGCCAATGAATGCCAGGCCTTGCCCAGTGTAGCTTACCACAACGGCAAGTACCATATGGTCTTCTGTTTTCGGGAGGCTACTGACTTCCGCACCAATCCCGCTCGAGGCTATCGTCTCGGGTATGCTTGGTCCATCGATTTAAACCACTGGCATCGCGACGATTCATTTGTATCGCTCGAAAGCACAGATGATGATTGGGATGCAAACATGCGTTGTTATCCGCACTTCTTTGTGCTGAACGGAAAACTGCATCTTTTATACAACGGCAACCAATTCGGAAAACTGGGATTTGGGCTTGCCATTTTAGAGGAATGATGCTCCATTTTCAACATAACTCCGCGGATCCCTCGCAAATACATGATCATTTGTTGCGTTGCGACCAATTGTTCATGCCGCCATTGAGCATGCGCCTTAACCTACAGCACTATGCCGAAAAACTGGCCGCCCACGCGGATAACTTTGAGTGTTGGCAAAATGGCATTTTGGTAGGCATCGTGGCTATTTATGCAAACGATCCAAACCGCGACTCTTCCCACATTACCA
>CANHSF010000129.1 GCA_947463065.1 Flavobacteriales bacterium
AAAAAGATCGATGGATGTAAAACCACAGCGACACATGATCCATCCAAGAAGAGCGAGTTAACCCCGATTTATTGAGCACATCGATTTCTTCGCGGACTTGAGTCCCCATGATGATCTGCACAAAACAAAGCACCGCAAATGCAGTTCCCAACCAAACGCTGCGCCGGCTCACCTGCATCTTGCGTTCGGGATGCAGATATTGCACCAGGGCCAGAAGGCTCAATAGGAGCACCAAACTGCCGAGCATATGGTAGGTAATCGAATTTTCGATCAAATTGCCATCCACCACCAATTTTCCCAACCAAGCCTCAAAGAGCAGCATCAGCATGGATGCGGATGACCACCAAAATGGAATGCGATCTTTGCGTTTGAAGGCATACCCAATGCTCAGCACAAACAAAACCGCACATGGCAAACCCAACACCACCGTGGCTAACCGGTTAATGTATTCGACCCAGGTATGCATTGGGTTGAAAATCGCGTAATCGTGTTTGGGATACTTTTCCCATTGGCTGCGGTCAAAAAGAGGGCCCGCGGTGAAGTCGAACCGCGCACGCCACAGCGTATCATTGAGAATGACCATTTGTCCTTTGTGGTAACTGAGATCGGTGGTGTACCGCAAGGTGCTTTCGGATACTGGCGGGATATAGTAGCCAAAACATTTGGGCCAATCGGGACAGCCCATGCCGCTTCCTGTGACACGAACGATGGAACCGGCCAATATGACCAAAAACACACAATACAAAGACAATTTAGCGAGAGGACGCAATACGGACTGTTCAAACATGCCGCAAAAGTAGCTTCATGATGGATAAACACACGCGAAAAGTCAAGCATTTTTGAACCGAATCGCATCGATCGAAGGCAAGCCAAAAAGCGAAGCTCGGCGCCCAGCCGATTTAGAGATTTCGGCCAAGTAAATGCCCCAAAGATTGGAAAACATTGAGCAATTTGAACAGCTCCGAAAAACTCGAGGTGCTTTTGGATACATCGGCACCGCCTGAACCGTGCGACTGCAAACCTTTGTAGTTGATCACCTCAATTTTTGATACCACATACTTGCCATCCATAATTTTCTCAACGCAGCCTTCAAAGGATTTCGCATCCAATGCCGCAGGATCAAATTCAACCGATACAATATTCTCGGCGCGATTTTCTTCAAACAAGGTTTCTGTCGACTTCACACCATTGAGCGCTTGCAATTCCTTTTCAATTTTTCCTCCGCATCCTGCTTTGCAGGTCATGCCCGAAATGTGAATTTTGGCGACACTCTTAACCACTTCGCTGTCGAGTTCAGTGACAACTATGGGCGCCTCAACTGAAGAACCCGTGCCATCGCCACACGACGAAAACACCACCAACAACGAAGCAAAAATCCAGATCAGTCTTTTCATGCGACTAGAGAATTATGGGTTGAGACAACTAAGACGCACCAAAGGTAAAAGTTGTTACACCACTTGAAGCGCAAAAAAATGTCAAAAGGGCAATTTTAATCGGTGAAATGCCCCGGCAAAGAACTGGGTTGTATCCAAGCCGCGATTGCACCAGTGCTTTCACCAATAAGCGGCAACTCCGACTACAAAACCCCGATGATGTGCGTTCATGCCTGTGATTTCCCCGGTTGCGATACGTCGATTGACTTACTTTTGGCCCCTGTTATGTCGCAAGCACGCAAAAAAATTGAGCTTCAAGACTACCTCATTATGGTGGTTTTGGCCTTGATTTGGGGCAGCTCGTTCATTTTGATGAACAAAGGACTCTATGCGAGCGACAAAACACCGCTCTATAGCCCGCTGCAAATGGCCGCATTGAGGATGACCATTGCAGCCACAGCAATGTCCCCCTTATTGATTGGTGCGATGCGTCAGATCCCGATCCGATTGTGGCCTTGGATCGCGGTAGTTGGCTTTGTTGGCAGTGGCATTCCGGCTTTCCTCTTTGCGACAGCCCAACAAAAAATCGACAGCAGCTTGGCTGGCATATTGAACAGTCTGACGCCCTTGTTTACCATGTTGATTGCACTGACGGTGCTGAAAAAGACCGTTGCCATCCAACAAAAGATGGGGATTTTCATCGGTTTCGTCGGAGCAGTGGCCCTGATTTCGTTTCGCGGATTCAGCACAGACAGCAATGCCGGATATGCTTCATTGATTGTTTTGGCAACCTTTTTTTACGGCATCAGCGTGCAGACCATTGCGCAGCGGCTTATTGGCATTAAATCATTTCATATCAGCTCATTAAGCTTAATGATGGTCGGAATTCCCTACGGCATCTATTTGATTGGCTTCAGCGGGGTCATGAATGTATACAATAGCCACAGCGAAGGCCGAATTGGCATGGGATACATTGTGCTTTTGGCCTTGGCCAGCACAGCCGTGGCCAATTTTTTGTTTTTCAGGCTCACTCAGCGCACCGGAGCCCTATTCAGTTCGTCGGTAACCTATCTCATGCCCATTGTCGCTGTCGGGTGGGGCATTTACTTCCATGAGCCATTGACATGGCTGCATGCCGTCTGCGGTGTGATTATCCTATTGGGCGTCTATTTGGTGAGTAGGAGCTCCGAAAACCGCCCATCCCATCGCGCCTAGGACGATTTTTTTTATAATCCCCCTTGGATTGTTGATAAAAATAACTACATTTGCACCCCTCAATTTGAGGCGAAACGAATTATTAACCCAATACATATCAAAACATGTACGCAATTGTTGAGATAGCAGGGCACCAGTACAAAGTACAAAAAGACCAACAAATCTTTGTCAACCGTTTGCAAGATGCAGAAGGCGCGAAAATTCAATTTGACCGCGTTTTGTTGATTGACGACAATGGCAAAGTAACCGTTGGCGCCCCAGCTATTGATGGCGCAGCCATCAGCGCGAGTGTGCTCAAGCACCTCAAAGGAGATAAAGTAATTATCTTCAAAAAGAAAAGAAGAAAAGGGTATCAGAAGAAGAACGGTTTCCGTGCTTACTTGTCTGAAATCAAAATCGACAGCATCATCACCAGCGGCGCCAAAGCTGCTGCCCCAAAAGCTGCTAAAGCCGAAGCCCCAAAAGCAGAAGCTCCTAAGGCTGCTAAAAGTGCAAAAGGTGACGATTTGACGATCGTTGAAGGCATCGGTCCAAAAATTGCCGAATTGTTCATCAGCAAAGGCATCGTTTCTTACAACGACTTGGCCAATGCATCAGTAGAACAATTGAAAGCGATTTTGGAAGAAGCAGGTGGCGTGATCAAATCAAAGAACCCTGCTACTTGGCCAGCTCAAGCTAAAATGGCTGCTGAAGGCAATTTCGCCGAATTGAAAAAATGGCAAGAAGAATTGAAAGACGGACAATAATCTTTCATTCCAATTAATAAAGAATAACTTTACAAAAAATAAACTACCATGGCACACAAAAAAGGTGAAGGTAAAGTAAAGAACGGACGCGAGTCGGAAAGCAAACGCCTCGGTGTCAAATTGTATGGTGGACAAGCTTGCATCGCGGGCAATATCATCGTGCGTCAACGTGGAACTCGTCACAATGCCGGTGAAGGTGTTGGAATCGGAAAAGACCACACATTGTTCGCATTGGTTAGTGGCACTGTTCAATTCCGCAAGAAAAAAGACAACAAATCGTACGTTTCGGTTATCCCTGCTTAAGGCATTTCCGGATCTGATATTTAAAAACCCGGCTTTGCCTCTGGCGAATCCGGGTTTTGTATTTTTACCCTCGTTGTGAGTCTACCCAAGCATTCTCCAACCCTCAACACAAAAACACTATGTTACAAGTCAATTTCATCAAGGAAAATAAAGATGCCGTTTTGGCTGGATTGGCCAAACGAAATAAGGATTTCAGTGCAATCATCGACCGCATCATCGCATTGGACGATCAACGCAAAAAACTGCAAAACCAAGTTGACAACAACCTCGCTGAAGCCAATAAAATTTCCAAAGAAATTGGCGATATGTACAAGTCGGGACAACGCGAACAAGCCGATTTGCGCAAACCTGAAGTAGCTCAATTGAAGGAAGCCGCAAAGCAAGCGGAAATGGAATTGACTGAAGTAGAGAATGAACTTCGACAAGCGCTTTACACAGTGCCCAACGTTCCTCACGAAAATGTTGTATTCGGCAAATCTGCTGATGAAAATGTAGAAGTTTATATATGGGGAGATCGCCCTCAATTGCCCGAAACAAAAAAAGCCCACTGGGACTTGATTGAGGAATATGACTTGATCGACTTCGAATTGGGCAATAAAATAACTGGGGCAGGTTTTCCCGTCTACAAAGGCAAAGGCGCCAAAATCCAACGCGCATTGATCAACTATTTTTTGGATCAGGCCCACACGGCCGGTTACAAGGAATTTCAACCGCCATTATTGGTCAATGAGGCCAGCGGATACGGTACCGGACAATTGCCAGACAAAGAAGGTCAAATGTACCATTCCACGGCCGATGACCTGTACCTCATTCCAACTGCCGAAGTGCCATTGACCAACCTATACCGCGATGTCATTGTGAAAGAGGATGAACTTCCAATCAAAATGACCGGTTACACGCCGTGTTTCCGTCGAGAGGCGGGCAGTTGGGGAGCACATGTGCGCGGTTTGAATCGCCTCCATCAATTCGATAAAGTCGAAATCGTACAACTGGCACATCCGGCCAATAGTTATACGCTTTTGGAGGAAATGGTGGAGCACGTCAAGCACCTTTTACAATCCTTGGGATTGCATTTCCGCATCATTCGCTTGTGCGGAGGCGATATGGGATTCACATCGGCACTGACCTACGATTTCGAGGCTTGGAGCGGTGCACAAGAACGTTGGTTGGAGGTGAGCTCAACCTCTAACTTCGAAACCTATCAAGCCAATCGCCTAAAATGCCGCTTCAAAGGCGCAGATGGCAAAACACAACTCGTACATACCCTCAATGGATCCGCATTGGCCTTGCCGCGCATTGTAGCCTCGTTGCTGGAAAACAACCAAACACCGCAAGGCATTGCTATTCCGCCGGTGTTGGTTCCATATACCGGATTCGATATGATTACAAAACCATAAACCGAACGATCATTCTATGGCTTCTACACTTCGCTTTTACAAACCACTTTTGACCGTATTGCTTGCGGTTTGGCTTGTTTCGTGCAAGCATACCGATTACTCCAAAAACATTCAACAATTGGACAGCCTGCACGTCAAACTCAGTGCAAGCGCCGAACGATACGCCCAATTGGATGTCGTCGATCTCGGGGCCAAAGTCGATTCGGTGAACCGGCATTTGGACTATGTGCAAAAGAATTATGTGGGCTACCAGCGCGAGGACATGGCCTATGTGATGGGCGAGTACCGCAAGGTAAAAAAAATGATTCCCGACATAGCATCCTCCCACGAGCGCGTGAAAAAAGAAATCGAAGTGAGCTTGCTGCAACTCAGCTCCCTGAGCCAAGCACTAAAAGACGGTGCTACCCACGATATGGCCGGCAATAAAATGACCGAGGAATACTTGGACAAGGCGTTCAATACCGAATCAAAAAAAGCAACTGATTTAATTGGTCAACTCGACGCGCTGCTGGTAAGGGCGCCAAGGGCAGATAGCATTTATCGTGCGACCTATCCCAAGGTGCGTTTTTGGGTGGACAGCATTCCTGCATTGACCAAACCCGGTCTTCCCGTACCGAAATAGTAAAATATCTTAACGAACCCACCGTTCGAAACGTTTTACTGTATCTTTACGCATATGGTGATTTTTGGGCAATTCTGAATCCACCCCAACGCCAAAAACAAATTTACGTATCGAAGTTGCATATGATGAAATGGTTGTTGCGCGCGCTTTGTTTGGTTCATCTCATGATGACTGTGCCCACTATTGCACAAGCTCAAGAGTCTGATTTGGAATTGGCGGAATATTACTTCAACCAAGGGATGTTCGAACAAGCCAAACTGTATTACGAAAAAATCTACAAATCCAATCAAAGCAACAAGGTTTACCAAAACTACCTGAAGTCGCTGATTGCACTCAACGACTTTGAACAAGCCGAGAAACTGGCCAAGAAAAAAATTAAAGACAACTCGAAAGACGCCAAAACATATGTCGCCCTCGGGTCGGTCTACAAACAATTCAACAAACCAGATCTGGCGCAAGAGCAATTTGACGAGGCCGTCAAAAAGGTAGAGCCCACTCAAATGTACATCACCAGTTTGGCGAGGGAATTCGACGCCCTTGGCGAGTATCAATACAGCCTCAAAACTCTGGAGAAAGGCAAAGCCCAAAGCAAAGACGGCTACCAATATGCCTACGAGTTGGCCAATGTCAGGGGCAGCTTGGGTGACCTGGCCGGCATGACCGAGTCCTTGCTCAATTTGCTTGAGGAAAACCCAGGCAACATTCAATTGGTGCAAAACACCTTCAACCGCACTTTGAATTTGCAAGACAATCCAGCAGATGTGGATATGCTGCGAACCCAGCTATTGCGCAAAATTCAGAAGAGCCCTGACTCCGATCCGATATTTACCGAGATGCTGCTTTGGCTTTTCTTGCAGAAAAAAGACTTTGCCGCTGCTTTGATCCAAGCCACTGCACTCGATAAAAGGCTCAACGAAAGCGGTGCACGGGTGATCAGCCTCGGTGATTTGGCGCGTAAAAACGAAGATTACACTACCGCGGTCAAAGCCTATCAATATGTGATCGAAAAAGGGCCCATGAACGACAATTACACCTTGGCCCGTGTGGAAAGATTGCAAACCCTCAAGGAAGAATTGGTTAAAAAACCGGGCATCAACACAGCGGCATACACCACTCTTGAGAGCGATTACGAGACCACTTTGGCCACCTTGGGCAAATCGCCAGGCACCGCCATGATGATGAAAGAACTGGCGCACCTCAAAGCCTTTTATTTGCACAAAACGGATGAAGCCATCGCGCTGCTCCAAGAAGCAATCGATATTCCCGGCCTGTACGGGCGCCAAGCGGCATTGTGCAAACTGGAGCTCGGCGATGTGAAGCTGTTCAAAGGCGAAATGTGGGATGCCTCTCTGCTCTTTTCTCAAGTTGAATTGGATTACAAAGAAGATATGCTCGGACATGAGGCCAAATTCCGCAATGCCCGCATCTCCTACTACAGCGGGGACTTTGAATGGGCGCAAGGCCAGTTGGATGTCCTGAAAGCATCAACCTCCAAACTCATCTCCAACGATGCCATTGACTTGTCGCTATTGATCACCGATAATTTCAACATGGATACCATCACCGCTCCGATGGAAATGTATGCACGAGCTGACTTGCTGGCCTACCAAAACCGGTTTGAAGATGCCTCCATCACTCTCGATTCGATTGTCAACAGCTACCCCATGCACAGCTTGATGGATGAAATTTGGATGTTGCGTGCAAACATGTTCTACAAACAAGCGCAATACGATAGCGCTAAAACCTGCTATGAGAAGATCATTGATCTGTACTTTACAGATATTCTCGCCGATGACGCGCTGTTCAAGCTTGCTGAGTTGTATGAAAATGTCTTTGGAGACAAAGAAAAAGCCAAACAACTGTATGAGCGGCTCATCACAGAACAACCGGCCAGTCTATATGTTGTCGATGCTCGAAAGCGCTTCAGGATTCTGCGCGGCGACGCTGTGAATTGAGCATTGGCATTCGACGTGCTTCTGTCATTAAGCCATCCATCACCATGCCGATAAAAACAAAGGCGCATCCCTATTCCAGATGCGCCTCCGTATTTTGTTGTTGGCCGGATGTGCTAAGCCCGCGAACGGATTTCTTGATGTAACATCGCTTCAATCCCCCTCGCGTCTGTTCTTATCCCCATGCCCATGGCATTAGCGAACCTCTAAGTCAATATTTCCAAACTCAACATCGACAAACAATTTTCCCGCACCCCCGCCAATGGTGCCTTTCTTGAGCACCTCGGTGTAATCTTTTTCGGACAATGAAATTTTGAATCGCTCGTCCAAATCAATATTGCCATAAGCACTTTTGACATCGAAGGAATAATCGGCCGCGTTCTCCAAGGTCACATCCACATTGCCATAATCGACTTTGATGTTGAGGTGCGTGCACTGTTTGATCACTTCGCCCAATTCGACGTTTCCAAACTCCACATCGATGATTGCGCTGCCTTGTAATTTATCCAGCTCCACATTGCCGTAATCCACTTCGAATTTTCCGCCGTTGGTGCCCTTTGCATCGATGTTGCCGAACTCCACTTTGAGATCGTTGTCATAAGCCCAAAGTCCGTCCACGGTGATGTTGCCATAATCCACATCCAATTTGGCGCTTCCTTGCAAACTACCCAACGTCACGTTGGTAAAGCTGGTGGAGCCCGACAATGAAGCCTTGAGTGGAACAACAACACTGACATAGACCTTGACATTGCAGCTCTGCCGCGTTTTGCATCGTTCAAATACACCGTTGATCCTCACCGACACTCCGTTGCTGATTGACTTGGTGGCTTGATTGAAATGGTCCACGACTTCTTGCTTGCACTTGTCGCCTTCAATCAGTCCCGAAGCAGACATGACCACGGTGATTTCATTGACCTGTGCCGTAGTCACCGATAGGTTGGCAAAACTCACATCCAGCTCTAATACCGACTGGTCGTTGGCCGGATATTTTTTGGTGACTTCGACGATCAGTGATTCGTCGTCCTTGTTTGCCCAGATAAGACCGGTTGCACACACAAGGAACATGGTACTAAGAAACTTTTTCATTGCTTTTTTTATTTTGTTGTTGAATCATTAGGTATTGGCGCAATTGCTCGATTAGTCGAATTCTGAATTGGTAATTTTTGACCATTTCATGGGTGATTCGCTCCGGATCCGCACCTGTGGCGAGATTTTGTTCCATTTTTTTGTATTCCGTTTCCAGGCGTTGAACCTCCTTCAGGATGCGCGAAGTGTAGGCATCTTGCTGCGGTATATCAGGCATTCGAGAGCCCACCTTGGCCTTGTAGAGCGAATCCATGGCCATGACCTCTTCGCTGGCCTCAACCTTGTTGAGGGCCATCAATTCATCGGCTTGACGAACCTCTCGTGTGGCAATCCCCACAATGACACCGATGGCCACGGCCGCAGCAGCACCGATCCACCAGCTGGATAGCACCTTGCCTTTGGAGGCTGTTTCATGCTTGCGCATCAAGCGCATTTCGAAGCGCTCCTCGTGGCCAGGCAAAGGCTCATGGCCTGTTGAGGGCAGCGTGTGCGCCTTTTCAATGATATGTTCCAATTTGCCTTTCATTTAGCTGAGTTCTTAATAATGATAGCCCTCTGCTGTACTGCGAGCGCACTGTGCTCGCCGAGATATTCAGCATTGCAGCTATTTCTTCGTGTTTCATTTGTTCCAATGCATGAAGCTGAATAACCATGCGATAACCTTCGGGCAGGTTGGTCAATTCGCGCTCCACATGTGACCAATCGTATGCGATCTCCACTTCATCGTCTTGTACTTCATGCTCGCTGTGTTCATCCATAAACTGTAGCGGTTGCGATCG
>CANHSF010000130.1 GCA_947463065.1 Flavobacteriales bacterium
AAAATCGTTTGCAGGGTTCGGATAAATGTCAAAATTTGGTGTCACATTGGCTTTTTCGCTGACAGAACTTGGAGCCACGGTAATGGTACCAAATTGCGTTGCCGCGTGATTGAACAATGTGCATTCGTAATCGTACACACCGGCTAGATCAAATGTGAATGACCATTCATTGGGCGAATTGAGATTGCCGCTGGCAAAAGACTCCGGGCCGCTGGTGGAAGTCACGTTGTGCGAACCGCTAACCCACACCCAATTCACCACATCGCCAAGGGCAATGGACAAATTTTGGGGATCATAATAAGGTGTACCATTGGCTCCACCACCACCCACTTCAACCTCATGAACGACAGCAAAACCTTGCATGGAGGTGAACAAAGCAACAAAAAGTAAAAGTTTTTTCATATTCCGATATCGCAATTAATAGGTCAAAGGTCAGGATTTTTTTAACTTATTCCAAAAAAAAGAAATATCCCCGACCTAACACCCTATAGACTTTCACTCAACCCCAAGGGTTGCATCTCCGTATTCAAGCGGCTCTAGACCCCTGCACCCCTCGTAAAAGCCCTAAAACAGGCACTTTTCGACCTATCAAACCCCAGTTTGTTAACAGACACGGGGACTTTTCAACAAAACAAGCATTTTTTCCGCGCTAACTCTTGCATTCAGCGTGTGGTCCTCCTACATTTGGCAACAGATAAGCAGTACAGCTCATCTAACATGTTTAACCCCAATAAAATCAAAACAAAATGAACAAAGCAGAATTGATCGAAGCAATCGCTTCGAATGCAAAATTGTCTAAAGCTGATGCTAAGAAAGCTCTTGACGGTTTCATCGAAACTACAACAAAAGCACTTAAGAAAGGTGACCGTGTTGCTCTTGTAGGCTTCGGTTCTTTCAGCGTTACTAAGCGTGCTGCACGCAAAGGACGTAACCCACAAACGGGTAAAGAAATCACTATCAAAGCTAAAAACGTAGTGCGTTTCAAAGCTGGTGCTGAGCTTCAAACAAAAGTGAAATAATTCACTTAAAAAGCATTGAAAGGGCCGGTTTTACCGGCCCTTTTCATTTGTCCCCGAACGTTTATTCGGTTATTCAATCTGCGTTACCATGAGCCAAAAATTGTATGCCATGCTATGTGAACACCTCTCGCCACGCAAAGTGGAGCTGTTCGACCATGTCGCTGCGCTCCGCACAAGGCATGTGACCATCGTCATGGAAAATATTTACCAAGCTCAAAATTCAAGTGCGCTTTTGCGTTCTGCTGAATCCTTCGGTATCCAGGACTTGCACATCATCGAAAATGAACACGGTTTCCAGCACCACCGACGCATTGCCAAAGGGGCTCAGGATTGGTTGACTCTGCACCGCTACAATGCATCATCCAACAATACCTCAGACTGCATTCAATTGCTCAAAAAAAAGGGATACCGAATCGCGGTGACCGCTCTCCACCACGAAAGCACCAGCATACATGAGCTTGACATCTCCCACAAAACAGCCCTTGTGTTGGGCACCGAACTCACAGGTGCAAGCCAAGAGGCTTTGGCCCAGGCCGATGTCTTGGTGCAAATTCCGATGGCGGGATTTACCGAAAGCATGAATGTAGCGGGAGCTGGCGCGGTGATCATGGAAAACCTCACCCACCGACTCCGCAACAGTTCCTATCCTTGGCAACTGTCGCCCGAAGAACAACTTCAACTGAAAATTCAATGGGCACGAAAAACAATTACTTGGAGCGACTACCTTATTCAAATGTTTGAATCCGGCGAAATACAACCTTAATGGAAACCATCAATGCCTCACCCCACGACCTAAAGACCGATGCAAAATCCATCCTTCGGGTAGCTGTACCCGTTAGTCTGGGCTACTTCGTTCAATTTTTTGTGGTCTTCATCGACAATCTATTTTTGGCCGATATCGATGGCAATGCCATGAGCGCCTCTGCCTACACTGGGCTCATTTTTGTCACCATCGCCATGCTTGGCATCGGCATGAGCAACGGAACTCAAATTCTCATCGCCCGATACAATGCCACCGGCGCCTACTCCAAAGTGGGTGAAGTCTTGAGCAACAGTTTACTCATCGGTGTAGTGCTGAGTACCCTTCAATTCGCTTGCCTCTTCTTTTTGGTGCCTTGGTTCGCCCATCACTTTATCGAAATCCCTGAATTGGCGCATTACATGTCCAGTTTTGCACAATACCGTTCCTTTGGTTTCTTTTTCTACACGCTCACACTATTTCTCAATGCCTACTGGAGCGGCACTGCTCGAACACAAGTCTTGTTCATTAGCACTGCGGTCACTGCAATTTCAACCATCATTCTCGACTACTTTTTCATCTTCGGCAACGCAGGCATTCCCGCTATGGGCATCGAAGGTGCTGCTTTGGCCAATACCATAGCCGATGCCTTGGCCATGACCGTGGTGGCCTACTTTACCTTTCGCAAACCGCGACCTCAAAGTGCATTTGGGGTGATGCCCGAACATCAATTGCGCCACCATCTTTTTTCTTGGATCTCCTCCTACACCACTCTGCTTTTCCGACTAGGTGGTCCTATCGCCTTGCAATTGCTGGTATCGCTGGGCATTTGGGCCGTCTTTTACCAATTTGTGACCTCCATGGGTGAAGGTCCATTGCAAGCTTCTTTCATTGTGCGCAACATGTACATGCTCGCATATGTGAGTGTTAGCGGTTTCAGCACAACCACCAAAACGTATGTGGCATCGCTCATCGCCCAAAATCGTCAATCCGAATTGTACCGTGTCATCTTGCGCATATGCCTGCTCAATCTGTGCGGAGTGGTCTTGCTCTGCCATGGTCTTTTGCTCTACCCCGAATGGATTGCTCAGCACTTCACCCGTGAATCGCTGATCATTCAACAAACCGTCGATACCATGCATGTGGTTTTTCCGGCCATGTTGGTGTTTGCCTTTACCAGCATTCTGCTCGCCACTGTAGAAGGCAGCGGCCGAACCATGATCGGTTTTCTCATCGAATTGATCACCGTTGTCATCTACATCGCTGCGGCCTACAGCATGATTCACATCGGACATTGGCCCATTCACCTCGCTTGGACTTCTGACTATATTTACTTCTCCGTTTTGGGATTATTGTCCCTGCTTTTTTTGAAATACAGCCGTTGGAAATACCCTACCCATGCCTGATGCCAAGATGAACGATATTGCCACACCAGAAGACATCGATGTGTTGATTGACACCTTTTATGGGCAGCTCATACAACACCCGGAAATGCGCCCGTTCTTTGATCACATCGACCTGGATCATCATCTGCCGCGTATCAAACATTTTTGGCGTTTTGTATTGCTCAACGATCCCGGATATACCACCAATGTCTTTGACAAACATGTCCACATGCCTCTTCAAAAAAAACATTTTGACATCTGGGTGCAATTGTTCTGCACTGCCGTAGATAGGCTGTTTGCTGGTGATCTGGCCAACGAGGCCAAACTGCGCGCTCGAACACTCGGTTTTACATTTGCACATAAAATGGAACAATTGAATACACCCCTATGAATCGTCGATCTTTTCTATACACTTCAGCTTTTGGTGGATTGGCCCTTACCGCCTTCCCTTCGATGCTCGCAAGTTGCAAGGACGGGCTAGCGGAAGATCTGCGCTTTGAAGGAAAGGTCATCGTCATCGGTGCAGGTGCAGCCGGTCTGTATGCCGCACAAATTCTACTGAATCAAGGAGCCGACGTCATCGTTCTTGAAGCCTCTAACCGCATCGGGGGGCGAATTAAAAACAACTCCACGTTTAGCGACTTCCCCATCGAGCTCGGTGCAGAGGAAGTGCATGGCGAAAAAAGCATGCTCTATGATGCTGCAGTAGCTTCGGGAGCTCAATTCGTAGATGACGAAAGCACCGATTATTATTACTTCAATGGAAGCCTCAAAAGCCAGGCCGAAGCAACCGAAAACACGCTGTTCAATACTATGCTTGAAGCTGTCGATGGCATCGTGGATTACACCGGCGGCGATACCACTGCTCAAGCCTATGGTGAGATATCGAATGTCTCGGACAACGTGGTGCATATCTTCAATGCACTCGTTGGCAATGAACACGGCACCGACAATTCACGCATTGGCATGTTTGGCCTGCGCACCGAGGAAGAACGCTGGACCTCAGGCGATCAAAATCTACCGCTGCGCAATACCACCATGGATGAAGTGATCCGCTTTGCTTGTGCCGATGCATTGCCCATTGTCACATTGGAACAAATCGTTCAAACCATCGAGCACCATAGCAACGGAGTTCGCGTGACTACCGCTGACGGCACCGTCTACTCCGCCGACGCAATCGTTTGCACCGTGCCCATCACTCAGCTCAAAAACAACAGTATTCAATTTATTCCTTCCCTTTCGGCGGCCAAATCAGCAGCCATTGAGAAGATCGGAATGGACCGCGGCATGAAAATCATTCTGCAATTCAGTGAGCGCATTTGGCCATCGAATATGTCTGCGGTATATGGTCGCGGCTTGATCCCCATTTTTTGGGCAACTTCACTGGGGCGCTCCGATGAATTTATTCTGACGGGATTTGTGCACGGTTCAAATGCCGAAGCTTTGGCCGCAATGGGGGAACAAGGCATTCTGAATCAAGCGTTGGAAGAATTGGATGTATTGTTTGGGGAAGCCAGTGATACCTACGTCCAAGGATTGGTTTACGATTGGGGCAACGAACCGTTTATCGAAGGCGCATATTCGTATCCTACCCCAGACATGGGCGATGCCATCGAGGTCCTGGCGCAACCTGTGGGCAATCGACTCTTTTTTGCCGGTGAAGCCAGTCACACCGGAGGACATACTTCCACCGTTCACGGCGCCATGGAAACCGGATTGCGCGCGGCACTGGAAGTCATTCAAAACACACCTCGCCAATGATGAAGTCGATTGCTCTGTGGCTAGTGCTGATGGGAGCGGTGACTGATCTGCTGGGACAATATTTCTTCAGCGCCGGTGCTTCCATGCTGCATGTTCCGGACTGGGACCGCACCATCCGCTACTACAACATTGCGCAAACGTGGCAAGACGAGGATGTCTTGCCCCTGCAATATGGCTACCATGCTGGAGGGGGATTCAGCTTTTTGCTTTTTCAAAAGCCCCAAGTATTCGTCGCTCCGCAAATGCGCTACACCCGATGGTCCGCAGGCAATTCCAACACCCTGCTCTCCCTGCATCAATTGACCATTGGGCCCGAAATTCGCTTTAATCCAAGGGCCCTGCTTTTTGGGGTAGAATCGGCTGGCCCACTGGGTCCGCGCTGGTACATCGGCGTACAATCGGGGTTGCAACTCTGGATGCCGCGTATACAGCGCAATGGAGAGTGGATCATGTACGACGAAGAAACACCCTATCGGCCCTTGTCGACCCGAGTGGACCTCAAATTCAGCACGGGATTTCATAGCCTCCAAATCGGTGCCTGGGTATTGACCCCTGAGATATCCGCACAGTTGGTCAGCGGAACAGAATTGTACGATTGGTCCGAAAACCTTCTTGGACAGAACATCATTGGGATGAAAAACAAAGCCACCTCCGGCTGGAATTTCGCAGCGGGACTGATCCTCAGCAAACTCAAAAAAAGTGAAAACTGGTGGGATCGACCGCGCGGCAATTGAGCACGAACCAAGGTCCGTATGCCCTACCTTTGTGCCATGTCCCAACGCAAATACAGTGACCAATCCATCAAAATGCTCATCGATGAGATGCTGCGCAACACGGGGATGAAAAAAAAGTACTCGGAGTTGGAGGTGATTGCCTGTTACAATCGGCACGTGGGCACCTACATCGAAAAAAACACCCGAGAAATCCGTTTTAAGAACAACACATTGATTGTCAAAATCGACAGCGGTGTATTGAAGCAAGAAATGTCCGCAGCACGCCATAAACTGATGGATTCCATCAACAAAGAGTTAGGAATCCGATTGATCGAAGAAATCGAGATTTGGTAATTTGCCTTTCAAGGAGGGTGTTTAACGGTGCTGTTGTATTTTTGTATATGTATCGTATCGGACCCTGAACCTATAGCGCTCCCAACCGGCGCTCCGATGCAAGGAAATACAATCGATCTGCGTATGCGAAATTTTATCAAAAAATACCCCAAGGTATGTTTGCTCACGTCTTGTGTGGCGCTTGCCGTGACTTTCACTGCTGCCTACAAGAAGGAACGCCCTATCGGCTATCACACCGGCGAAGAGCTCAATGCCTACCGTGTGCTGTTGCAGGGTGATCTGCCCATTCAAACCAGCGACATGTTCATTGGGTCGGGCAAGTGCGCGGGTTGCCATGGTGTAGACCCCAACAACATTGCCAACTTGGACAGCGAAGGCAACAACGTGAGCCCATCGGAAAACTGGAGAGCGACCATGATGGCCAACTCCAGCAAAGATCCATTTTGGAGAGCAAAAGTGGCTCATGAAACAACCGTCAATCCCGATCATGCGAACGAGTTGGTCAACAAATGCACATCCTGCCACGCTCCAATGGGCCGTTTTGAGGCGGAGCACGATGGTGTGGAGTACTTTCAAATGAGCACACTCGACATCGATAGCTTGGCCAACGATGGCGTAAGTTGCATGGCTTGCCACAGTCAGCAAATCGAACCCGTCGGCAATTTCTTCAGTGGCGACCTGCACTACAATGCCGACACCGTTTGGGGACCTGTTTTTGATATTGCCCCCGACGATTTCCCCATGTTCAGCAGTGCCATGCAAAGTTTTGTGGGTGTAGACCCCGTTCCCCACGAGAAATTCTCAAAGTCTGAGACGTGTGCCGGATGCCACTCATTGATCACCAACACGGCCGATCTTGAAGGCAATTTGACGGGCAATACCTTTATCGAACAAGCCACCTACCACGAATGGCTCAACTCCACATTTAACGCACAGGACACGCACGAAGGCGAATGTCAGGGTTGCCACATGCCGCGTCTGAATGAACCTGTGGTTGTGGCCTCAGGATACATGTTCTTGGAAGATTATCCCCGCCAACCGTTTGGCCAACACTTTTTGGTGGGCGGCAACTCGTTCATGCTCGAACTCATGAAAAACCGAATCGATGAACTCGGCATAACCGCTACCGAAGAGCACTTCAATACGGTCATTGATCGAACCATTCAAAATCTTCAGCAAAACACCGCTGATTTGGAATTGATTCCTGGCACCATCGATGGAGACACAGCCCGGTACACGGTTAAAATCAACAACAAGGTTGGGCACAAATTCCCCAGTGGATATCCCTCGCGGCGCGCTTACATCGAGTTTGTGATGACCGACAGCGAAGGCAACGAAATCTTCCACAGTGGTGCATTGCAGCCCAATTACGAAGTGAGCGGACAAGATCCTGTTTATGAACCGCACTACGATTTAATCACCGAGGAAGGGCAAGTTCAGATTTACGAAATGGTAATGGGCGACGTCAACGGCAACCCCACCACCGTGCTCGAACGCGCAGATCAAATGCTCAAAGACAACCGCTTGGTGCCACTGGGATTCAGCACCCAACATGCTGCTTACGACACCACCATGATTGTGGGCGCAGCGGCCAATGACCCCAATTTCAATTTTGTCAACGGAATAGAAGGAAGCGGAACGGATGAAGTGCACTTCCATATTCCAGTGAGCGGAATCAACGGCGAAGTGCATGTGACGGCGCGATTGATGTTCCAAGCTTTGCCTCCCAAATGGATGGAAGAAATGTTTGCGGTCGACCACGAAACCATCAATGCATTCGAGGAAATGTATGTGGAAGAAGGCGCCGATCCCGTGCAAGTGGCCTACGACGAAACCAATTCAAACTTGGTTGGTATCGGCGAATCAAGTGATTTCTTTATCATCGGCCCCAACCCCAGCCAAACCGGCCAAGTCCGCATCCAAACTGGCAACGATCCGATTTTGGAAATTAAAATATACGATGCTGCTGGTAAGCTGTTGGTTGCTTATCAGCCCCGTCAGAGTCAATACATGCTGCGCTTGCCCGATAGCATCGGAACCTACTTCATCGATGTGCGCACAAGCCGCGGTCGCCGTATTGAAAAAGTCTTGCGGACGGCTTAAACGAACCGTCACTCCATACATAAAAAATGGCCCTCATGTGGGCCATTTTTGTTTTGTAATCTGGACAAAAACCTAAAGCAACTCATTCGCCAAATTGGCCAATTCGCTGCGTTCACCTTTTTCCAGGGTCACGTGGCAATACAATCCTTCGCCTTTTAGACGCTCAATGACGTATGACATGCCATTGCTGTGCTCGTCCAAATAGGGCGTGTCGATCTGCCGCACGTCTCCAGTAAGAATGACCTTGGTATTGTCACCTGCCCGTGTGATGATAGTTTTGACCTCATGCGGAGTGAGATTTTGCGCCTCATCGATGATGAAAATGCAATTGCTAAGCGAGCGACCCCGGATGAAAGCCAAAGGACAAATCGTAATCTTGCCTTGAGCCTGCATCTCGTCAATGGCTTTGCGCTTTTTCTCGTGCTCACCAAACTGATTTTTGATGAAGTTCAGATTGTCCCACAGCGGTTGCATATATGGATTGATTTTCTCTTCCGCATCGCCGGGCAAATAACCAATTTCTTTGTTGCTCAACGGCACGATGGGTCGGGCAAGAATCAACTGATCGTAATTGTTCTTTTGCTCGAGCGAACCCGCAAGCGCCAAGAGCGTTTTGCCGGTCCCTGCCACACCACTGATCGTGACCAACTTCACATCGGGATTCAATATCGCGTGAAGTGCAAAAGCCTGTTCAGCATTTTTGGGCTTCACGCCGTAAGCATACCCTTTATCCACGCGATGGATTTCCTGCTGCTTGCTGTCGTAATAGGCCAAGGCGCTGCTGGTGCAATTTTTTAAGATATAAAAATGGTTGTTGTGTTTTTCTTTACCCAACACCTGAATGTCTTCGGATCGACCTTCCTGATACAGTTTTCGGATGTAATCGCCATCAATGTTTTCGATGGTGGTGCGACCACTGTACATGATCATCGCATCTTTGACCTTGCCTGTTTTGTAATCTTCTGCAGGCAGATCCAATGCTTTGGCCTTCAAACGCAAATTGATGTCCTTGGTCACCATCACCACTCGCGCTTTGGGTTCCTCTGCTTGGAGCTGCATCGCAGCGTTGAGGATTTTGTGATCGTTCTTGCGCGCCTCGAAAATGGACTCCGCATTGCGTGCCGGATCTTCTTGAGTATTGAGAATAATCTTGAGTTTGCCGCTCTGTCCATTGTCCAGCGGGATCCACTCTTGTAAAGTATGGTTGCTCGATAAACGATCGATGATTCGAATGCATTCGCGGGCCTCGAAATTTTTGGTATCGTTCCCGACTTTGAATTTGTCCAACTCTTCTAATACCGTAATGGGAATGGCGACCAAATGCTCTTCAAAACTGTTGATGCAATTGTGGTCGTGCAGCAATACCGAAGTATCGAGCACATAGATCTT
>CANHSF010000131.1 GCA_947463065.1 Flavobacteriales bacterium
AAATACCATTTGAAATGAAAAAGTGGTCGTTTCAACACATTCGAAAATTCGAAAACGCGCATATCCTTTTGTGGCTCATAAAAGATCTAAGCTGGGTTTCGGACTTCCATACCTTGGGAGTTATCATGATCGTTCCAACCGCGATTATGGCCCTTTATCTCACTTGGCATTCGCGGGGCAATCGCACAGAGCTTGTGCACAATATAGCAGTATGTCTTTGGATCACAGCCAACAGCACCTGGATGATTGGCGAGTTTTTTTACGATGACAAAACCAAACCCCATGCACAAATTTTCTTTTTGTCCGGCTTGGTGCTGCTGTTGGTGTATTACGCCTATGTGCTTGGGGCAAAATACTTTTCCAAATCAAGTTTTTAAACAAAAGTGTGAATGGGCAACGCTTCGCAGCAAAAGGCTGTTAGATTTGACCCATTCAAATACACAGCGACATAAACGAGTTTCTACACGAACATGAAAATCCGTTCAATCCAAAGTTACGCCCAAGGCCAATGGATGGCACCCGGAGCAGCAGATCAAACCCTGTACAATGCCATCGATGGAAATGCCATCTACACGGTGGGAGATGCAGGTCACGACTTTGCCAGTATATTGCAGTATGGCCGCACTACAGGCGGCAAAATCTTGCGCAAGATGACCTTTCATGAGCGCGGCCGTATGCTCAAAGCATTGGCATTTTATCTTCAAGAGCGCAAAGAAAAATACTACGAAATAAGCGCACTCACAGGAGCAACACGCATTGATTCGTGGATCGATATCGAAGGAGGAATTGGCAATTTGTTTGCCTACAGTTCATTGCGCCGGCAGTTTCCCAACGAATCGTATTACGTGGATGGCGAAACGGCTAAGCTCTCCAAACAAGGCACATTCGTAGGGCACCACATTATGGTTCCCAAAGAAGGCGTTGCGGTGCACATCAACGCTTTCAACTTTCCCATTTGGGGAATGTTAGAAAAAGTTGCCGTCAACTTTTTGGCCGGCATGCCCGCAGTCGTGAAGCCCGCCACCTTGACCGCTTATTTGACCGAAGAAATGGTGCGCGACATCGTGGATTCAGGAATTTTACCCGAAGGAAGCTTGCAATTGATATGCGGCAGTGCCAAAGGCATTATTGATCATGTGCAATCGCAAGACGTAGTAACCTTCACAGGAAGCGCACACACGGGTCGCAGTCTCAAGCGCCATGCACGCATTATTGATGAAGCGGTTCCTTTCAATATGGAAGCCGATAGCCTAAATGCCTGTGTATTGGGCATGAAATCGGCACCCGGTACAGCGGAGTTTGATTTGTTCATCAAAGAAGTTCGAAAGGAAGTGACCGTCAAGTCAGGGCAAAAATGCACCGCCATTCGCCGCGTCATAGTGCCCGAAAAATATTTGGAAGATGTACAAATTGCACTGGGAAAAGCGTTCGCACAGACAGCCGTAGGCAATCCACGCAACGAGAAAGTGCGCATGGGAGCACTGGCCGGACAAAGCCAACGCACTGACGTCTTGGCCCAATTGGAGATTTTGAAAAAAGAGTCCGAAGTTGTTTTTGGAGGCGCAGAATCAAACTCGCTGATCGATGCCGATTATGAGAAAGGCGCTTTCCTCTTCCCCACCCTATTGCTGAATTCAAAGCCCTTGGTGCATACCTCGACGCACGAAGTTGAAGCCTTTGGCCCCATCACCACACTCATGCCCTATAGCGATTTGGACGAGGCCATTTTACTGACGAAGATGGGCAAAGGATCGTTGGTTTGTAGCATCGTCACGAATGACGCGGAAGAGGCCCGCAACTTTACCCTTGGTGCGGCTTCGCACCACGGACGAATATTGATACTGAACGAGACATCTGCCAAAGAGAGCACGGGCCACGGATCACCTATGCCATTATTGGTTCACGGCGGACCTGGACGTGCAGGAGGAGGCGAAGAGATGGGCGGTAAGCGAGGAGTTATGCATTATTTGCAGCGCACCGCGATACAAGGCTCACCAAGCATGCTAACCGCAGTGACCAACGTGTATCAGTATGGAGCCGACCAACCCGAAGCCAATCCCCATTTGTTCCGCCAATACTTTGAAGATCTGCGTATAGGCGACACGGTCTTTACCCATAAGCATACCGTAACAGACGCCGATATTGTCAACTTCGCCAATGTCAGCGGGGATAATTTCTACGCCCACATGGACGCCACATCGTTGGAAGGAACCATCTTTGAGCGCCGTGTGGCACATGGTTATTTTGTATTGAGCAAGGCTGCAGGCTTGTTTGTAGATCCCAAGAAAGGCCCTGTATTATTGAATTATGGCCTCGAAGAAGCCCGATTCACCAAACCCGTTTATCCCGGAATGACCATTGGCGTGAGATTTACGGTAAAAGAAAAGGTAGACCAAGAAAAACGAAATGAAGAAGACATCGCCAAGGGTATTGTTAAGTTTTTGGTAGACGTGTATGACGAAACAGGAGAAACCGTTGCGCTAGCCACCATCCTTACCATGGTTAAAAAACGCGAACAATAAAGAAAAACAAAAGGCATGAGGCTCTACCCGTTCATTCCCTTTGTTGTATTGTTTCATCTTGCTGGCCGTTTGGATTTGATGGCACAAGAAGATGCGCCATTGTTGGAGATTTGGGAAATGAGCGATGACATCGACAGCTTGTACAACCAGATCATGGAGGCGCATCCGGATCCGTTCTTCTTTTGTTCGCCCAAAAAATTGCAGCAAACGTATTATGCAGTTTGTGCGCAACTCGATCATCCGATGAACCGCTACGAGTTTGCCGGTATTGCCAATACCTTGACCAAACTGTTGGAAGATTCGCATACCGGATTGGATTACAATCAAATGAGTGCGTTGGCATTCGAGCGGAATAGGCGCATGATTCCAATCAATGTGATAACCGATGCAGAACGCCGGTTGATCGTTAAAAATGCTTGGGACAGTTTAGTTACACCGGGTTGGGAGGTCCGCTGCATCAATGGACAAGACGCATATGAAGCCTATCTGATCGGATTGAACCAATACAGCTATACCGAGGCAGATGCCCATGTTTCCAAACAACGCATTGCAGATGCCTTGTGGCCGTTGATGGTGGCCAACACCATGGTCCTTGATTCGTTGAATACTATAGAATTGGAGGATCCCATCACCGGAGAGGTAAATGAAATAACTGTTGTTGCCTATACATCAGATCAATACTATAAAATCCGCAAAGAGCGCGTCAAAAAAGGGTTTTACGATCCCTTTCAATTCAAAATTGTCGGAGAAAAAGACTATGCCTATTTGCGTGTAGGCACCTTTGCACCAGCACAAAAACAGCGTTTCCGAAGTCAGATCCGCAATGCATTCAAAGAGATTGAAAATTCGGGTGTGCATCATCTGGTGTTGGACATCAGTGGAAATGGCGGTGGCAGCAGCGACAATGTTGAATTTCTTTACAGTTTCATCGACACGATGGGTTACAACACCCCGCACAATGTCATAGGCATTCACAGTCGCTTATCTGATCAACGTTCCCGATTGGCAGCAAAACCCGTTATCAAGTGGTTGATGCGCACCTTTTGGGCCAACAACGAAGATGTTGCAGGATATTTGAAAATAGCGGATTTACCAGTTGGGCAGCGCGATACAGCGTATTTCAGCACTCCTACAGTGCAAAAAAAACACGTGTTCAAAGGCGATGTTTTTTTACTTATCAACGGCATGACAGCAAGCGCTGGAGTGGATTTCACCAATGCCTTTCGCACACGGGAGCGCGGAATCATCATTGGAGAACCCTGCATGGGACCAGCTAGCGGAACCTTTGGCAATCCTGCACTGTACCTCCTGCCCCACAGCGGCCTCAAATTTTACATCGCCACCATACGGTACAACTACGATGGCAGCTTCATGCCGTTGCGCATGCCCATTACACCCGACATTTACGTACCCGTTTTGCCCGACGATATAGCCTCGCAATACAATTGCTTGATTGAAGAAGCTTTGCAACAGATTGAACAACCATGAAAAAACACATTTGCACCCCATTTATTTGCCTGATCATTAGTACAGCGGTAATTCATGCCCAGCAAGTACCATCCATGCGCTCCGATTTTTTGGCATCGGCAGAAGAAAACAGCGCATTGATCAACGCGATATACGACCGCATCGATAGTTTGAAAGTCGGCAATAACAAGGCGCACATGCATTATTTGGACAGTTTGCAAAACGACTCACTGACCAATACCCTGCATCGCGTTGGTTTGGCCTTGCGCATGGCGATGTTTGAACATTATCAAACAACAGGGAATCCAAAATTGGCACATACCGAGTTATTGGCAGCGCAAGCACTGATCATGCAAACCGCGAACACCGATGCGCTGGCAGCTAAAATTCATACTATGATGGCCAAATACTTTGTGGAACATTCGATGTGGGAAGCTTCGTCCAAAAGTTTTGAAGCATTGGGGGCCATTCAAAGGACATTGGACCGAAAGACCATTGGAGAATTGGAGTCACAAAGTGCAGAACAACAGCAACAGCTGGAAGCCTTGAATCTATCGACAACACAGACTGAAGCGCAATTGAAGCGCTATGCCGACTATATGCCATACGCAATCGCAACAGCAGGAGCACTTTTGCTAGCCCTGTTGTGGAGCATTGTTCGAAGCACTCAATGGAAAAAGAAGTGGAACGAAACAAAAAAGCGAATGGATGAGGGCATTTTGACCATGGATGAAACCCAAAAGATGAGCATTCAATTCAAGAACGAAGGAGCACAATTCAAGCAAACAGCCGAGGCCGCAATTGGAAAAATGAATGAAATTGAGCAGGCGAAGGTGATGGCCACACGTCAAGTGCAAACATGGCGCGACGAGAGCACCAATGAGTTGATTGAGTTAAAAGATCTGATTGAAGAGATGAAGAACAACCCATCGGTCAGCAGTTACATGCAAATACAAAATCAGTTGTCCCGCTTTCAAACGAAAAACAAGGAGATGTTGGGACAGGTAGAAAGTGTGCTAAGACGATAAGAGGCCAGATTCGACTCGAGCGACAAGTAAAAGCTACCCCATCGCCTAAGGGCGTGTAAATAGAACACAATCGCCCTGTTGATAACTATTCAATTGTAAACCAACACCTTGAGTTACCTTTGGCCCGATCTGATGCCAAAACCCCATTTGTCTCGCTTTAACCCCTCTTGGCTTTAGAAGAAAAACTGTTACCTTCAATTACCTAAGGTATGTTAGAAAAAAAGGCACTAAACCCGACTGAGGTGGGTCAAGACTCAGAACAAAGTACAACCAATAAAAAAGCTAGACCGAGGAAGAAACTCGATCCAGCGGATGATTTGTTGTCTGAATTGTCCTCCAAGACCCCATTGCGGGAAGAACTGATGGAGAATCTGTTCAATTTTCTTCATGTGAACAAATAGCACATTCGGAATATTTCCATAATGCATTGGCAATCATAACGTATGGGAAGAATCTAATTTTTTTTTCAAAAAAAAGAGACGAAATCTTGCAGTCAGAATAAGATTGTATATATTTGCACCCCGTTAACGATCGGGCTGTTATTGTAGCCACAAGGCAGACAACAGCGCAAAATACGGTAGGAACGAAACGATTTTGGTCGGGTAGTTCAGTTGGTTAGAATACCTGCCTGTCATCTCGGCTGAGCCGAGACGGGTTCGAGTCCTCCCAAAGGGTTGGACAAAAAAATATTGAAATAGGAACGATACGATAAATGGTCGGGTAGTTCAGTTGGTTAGAATACCTGCCTGTCACGCAGGGGGTCGCGGGTTCGAGTCCCGTCCCGACCGCTACAGTTCCTTTAAAACCCCTTGATTTTCAAGGGGTTTTTCTTTTGTGATTACCGCAGTGTAAAACATTGTGTAAAACATCCACCGTTCTCAGCCTCATTCTCTATCTAATAGGAGTTTCCTAAACCTTTGTCATTTTCTCACCCTTTCTGAATTCTTATAACCATACACCATCAAGGGGTTCAGGTTTTTTGACTTCCGTATTTTCTTATTCGTTTTCCTGAAGAGTGCAGTGATTCGTGCAGTCCCTTTTGTTATTCAAGGAATGAAAAAGGGATGCCGTTTGACATCCCCTATTTCATCGTTGAAGTATTTGTTTTTTCTATTGAAGTACAATTTGTCGTGTTTCAATTGGAACCCCCTGAGGGTTATAAACCACAACTTGATACACCCCCATTCCACCCCAAGAATTCAAGTCCAAGTATTCTTGTTGTTGGGTGATATTGGAACTATGAACGAGTTGTCCCATTGGATTGAATATGGATAGTGTGTATCCATTTAGACCAACGAAATCTCCATAATTGATGGTGACATGGTCGCTGGTTGGATTTGGGAAGACCGAAATAGAAACTGAGATATTTTCCTTAATTGAAGTTGCATAGGAAAATTTCATTAAAAAAATATCGTATTCGCCAAGCGGAAATTCAATGTCTCCATCTATGGAGGAGGTGATACCTGCAAGTAGAAAATCTGAATCGTTTGATTGAACAAAATCTATAGCAACGTCAGAATCGCTTCCACCAAAGAATTGAGCACCTTCAATAAGCCCTAAATTAGATATATTAACCAACACGATGTCCACATTACCATGAAAGCCCATGATATTGCTCCAATCGCCACCTAATGCATTTTGTACATAACCTGTAATGATATATCCACCCGATACTGTTTCATCAATTGATACTGGGATGTCGGTCCCATAGCCTCCTATACAACTCTGCCATTCAATGTTTCCTTCATCATCAATTTTCACAATCCACATATCTTCCCATGTAGATACGATACCTTCGGGAAGGTCAGGTATTGTATGATAACCGCTTACATCACCATCATTGGACAATGTAATGCCACTTAAAACAAAACCACCATTTGTCGTCGCTAAGACGTCGAGTAAGTAATCCTTTCTTGTTCCCCCATATGTTCTGCTCCAAACTAAATTTCCAATGTTGTCTATTCTCATGACGAAGGCATCACTCAGTTCTCCCTGCTCTGAGTCCCAATGTTCATTTGTTCCCCCACATATAATGTACCCACCATCAGGTGTTTTTTCAATGTTTGCCAAGCGGATAGTTTCACTATTTTCAAATTCGTAAGTTTGTTGCCATAACTCGTTTCCTGTAGAGTCAAACTTTGTTACGGATTGAACAATCTGATTTGTTGAGGATTCTTTAGTCCCAAATAATATACACTCATTGCCGGGTAAAATAATCGCCCCCGCAGGATAACAATTTAGACATCCCGCACCAAAGTCTTGAGTGTTTTCCCAAACTATGTTCGCAAGTGAATCAAGCCTAACTAATTTTGAAATACTTTGACTAGTAAGCAACATTAAATACCCGCCATCTTCAGTAGGTTGAATTGAGTTGACAGCGATAGAACCGCTGATATCGTTGAAATCATCAAAACACTTAGACCATTCTGTATTTCCCTCTGAATCAATTTTGATTATTATAGGCGCGGGAATTTGCAAGTCTTGCTCAGCACAAAGTGGTGAAAGTGTTTGAGCTCCAATGATATAACCTCCATCGGGTGTTGAGGAAACCTTATGAGTGATATCATGTCCGGCTCCACCTATATTTTTCTTCCAGTCACAAACGAGTTGACTTTGCGACTGAACACATAGTAAAAAGGACAGAAAAAATAAAAAAACTTTCATTGGATTACAATTATTGGTTTTTGTAAAAAAAGAAGAAACCTGCAGAATTAAAGAAGGCAATCAATGGGCATACGGTAGGTTCCGGTTATGTTTATTTGTTGTCCAGCATCATTAATGAATGAGCAGGAGAAATTGCCTTCAACGGCATAGGTTACCTCCGTTGAATTTTGACTTACCTGATTAATTGATGTGACCGAGTGGGTGCCAGAAGGTAAAAGATTGGTATCTTCAACCGCAAGTTGTTTGTCTTCTAAATCTATGACCAACCGAAAGTTGCAGCTATTACCTCCCTCGGGGCTATCAAAGTAATAAAGGCTCTGAATAACGTCGCCCACTCCTGGATTGATTTCAGCAATGTCCTCGTTGTTTTCATAACGAAATAAATATGCATCTAAAAAATAGTCAGCAATATCTATTTGTCCGATGTTGGTCAACTTGTAGTTTACCGGTAAGCACCCTTCCTGATTTACGAACCCAAAAAAACCCACACTGTTAGTTTGGTAAGCTTGTCCATTGATTGTTACATTCATAAAGTAGGTGGTCGTGTTATTCCCCTGCCCACCACCACCATTATTATCATCTTCATCGTCAGGAGAACATGAGGTAAAGCAAGTGACCAACAATAAAAAGGTAAATAACCTTGGTTGAATGGAATGAAAGCGATTGTAAATGAGATTCATATTTGAATTGAATAGATTAGGATGTTGTAAAAGACACCCCCTGACAGAAAATACTATAAGGGGGTGTTTTATTGTTGATACTACCTACCAAAACCTGTTTGGAAACGAAGTTTTAACACGCCAGGTGCCCCAAAAAACGGAAGTGGGGCAGTATACTCAGCGTCGTCAATGTCTTCAGTAAAGTCATGAGCGAATGTGTCAACATTGAGACTTAGATTAATATCAATTGGAATGTTATTTTTTTTACCTGTAAACCATTGTATACCCAAGCCAACCCTTACTTGAGTTTGAATTGGGCTAACATCAGTATATCCTTCTTCATTTAAACCATTAATTATATTGGGAGAATACAAAATGGGTCCAACAGCAAGTTCAGAATAGAGACCGCTCGCATCCTTACTGAAGGGGTAAAACCTTGAATTCGGGAGAAGGGCAAAGCTAGGTATTGGCAGCAAAAAATATTCAGCCCTTACCCCGTAGGTTATTTTCCTATTCGTCAATTTCTCAAATCGCCATTTAGAAAACAATGTAAATGGTGACGTCGTGATTAAGAATTTCGTTGGAGTTTCAGAAGAGGATGCAGTAGAAATTGTTCTTCGTGTGAATTGAGGAGAAGAATACAAATAGCCGCTTGGTTTTGGACTTTGCAGTCCAATTTCAAAGCTATTATGATTGCCACTTACAGAATTAGAGGAATACTCATTACCCAAAGTGACCTCTGAGGAGAAATTTTCGGAAATTTGAGCACTGGAGCTCAACCCGATTAAAAACAATGAGAGAAAGACACAATTTTTCATACATTTTTTGTTTTTACCTCCCAAGACCCTTTGAGAAGTGATTATTAAAAAATTAAGCGCGGGGGTCCCTGAATACTCGTGATAGAGGCCTAGCATAGCCCGAAAACAGAATAAACAGAAAACACCCCGCGCTGTATGAATGTGAAAGCACCCCTTAAACCTTAGTGTTCAAAATTAGACATTTTAAGTTGTTGTTGGTGTTGTCATGTTGGAATGTGGGAAACTCTTGGTGGCCATTGGGTTGATGGAGTTTTCCATATTTCAACATGAATTGGGTGGGGGTGTGATATT
>CANHSF010000132.1 GCA_947463065.1 Flavobacteriales bacterium
AAGACATTCGACGCATGGGAGGATTGAAATCGCACATGCGCATTACCCATCTGACCTTTTTGATCGGCACCATTGCCATCAGTGGTATATTTCCATTCGCAGGTTTCTTTTCGAAGGATCAAATCATTGCAGTAGCCTTTGAGGAGAACAAACTGTTTTTTGTATTGTCGCTATTCGTGAGTGCGTGCACGGCTTTTTATATGTTCCGTTTGTATTATTTGACATTCCACGGCACATTCCGCGGCACCCACGACCAAGAGCATCACTTGCACGAGTCCCCCAAGAGCATGACCATTCCTTTGGTGGTATTGGCCGTTCTGAGTGTTGTTGGAGGATTGATCGGATTGCCCCATGCCATCGGACACGATTTGGGCATGCATTGGCATTGGTTGGATCACTATCTCGCAGACACCCTTTTGATGCCCGCATCCATGATGCATTCGGGCACCGAAATCGCCTTGATGATTCTCGCCACCGTTATTGCATTGGGTTCGATCTATTTTGCTTGGCGCATTTACAAACAGCAAGGCCAAATGGCTTTGGAGGATAAGGAGATCACAAGTAGCACACACCGCATGCTTGTCGGTAAATATTACATCGATGAATTGTACGATGCGCTAATCCGCAAACCGGTGGATGCATTGAGCCACTTTTTCAATGCAGTGATGGAAAGCAAGGTCATCGACGGACTGATCGAGGGAGTGAGTTGGGGAGTGAATTCGACGGGAGAATTGCTTCGAAAAGCCCATTCAGGCAAACTGTATGTTTATATTTTGATCACCGTATTTGCTCTGATTATTTTGCTTACCCGGATCTAACACGACGACCACAAAAAATAGAATTTCGATATGTTATCCATTATCCTCCTCTTGCTTCCATTGCTACTTGCTGTATTGATTTACGCGAGCAAATCCGAAGCAGCTAAGAAAACCGCGCTGCTCGGCAGTTTCGCTCTTTTGGGCGCCACTATGGTGTCGGTTGTAGTCTTCTTGCAGAATTCCCAACATCCTTGGTTGTCCATCCAACAGGATTGGATCGGTCCATTGGGCATGACCTATAACTTTAAGCTCGATGGTATATCGTTGATGATGACGTTGCTTACTGCGATCTGCTTGCCTTTGATCGTCTATGCCTCTTTCAACCGCACATTCAAGTCAGCGCATCACTATTATGCGCTTATGTTTTTGATGATCGCAGGGATTAACGGTGCTTTTGTAACAGCCGATGGATTGATGTTTTACATCTGCTACGAATTCGCATTGTTGCCGATTTATTTTATGATTTTGCATTGGAGTACCAATGAACAGCGCTCCAAGATTACGCTTAAATTTTTCCTTTACACCCTTTTCGGCAGTTTATTCATGCTGTTGAGTTTGCTGTATTTGTATGCCGATGCGCAAAGTTTTGCGTTGGCCGACTTGTACCGTGCAGGACAGAGCATGACCACGAGCGAACAAGGATTGGTTTTCGGTGGATTCATGTTGGCCTTTGCAGTTAAAATTCCGATTTTTCCATTTCACACTTGGCAGCCATCCACCTACGATGCTGCTCCCACATCGGGCACGATGTTGCTTGGTGGAATCATGCTGAAAATGGCTACATATGGTATCATCCGATTGATTTTACCCACCGTTCCCGATGGAGTCGAGGCCTATGGTGACATTGCCATGGTCGTTTGTGGAATCAGTGTTGTGTATGCCTCGGCCTTAGCGATTGCCCAAAAGCGCTACAAATTGCTCATCGCTTACAGCTCGGTTGCGCACGTTGGCCTTTTGGCTGCTGGCATTCTGAGCGGAAACGCACAAGGCGTTCAAGGCGGTATGATGGAAATGCTGTCTCACGGCATCCTCACCATCGGTTTGTTCTTTGTGTACGACATGCTGGAAGATCGTTACGGACACGATCGCATCCACGACATGGGTGGCATTCGCCATCAAGTGCCCACTTTTGCATTTTTGTTCTTTGTCATTGTCATGGGAAGCGTTGCACTTCCAGGCACCAGTGGCTTTGTGGGCGAATTTTTACTCTTGCTTGGTCTGTACCAAGCCAACGCGTTATGGACTGGAATTGCGGGATTGACCGTGATCTTGGGAGCCGTTTATATGCTGCGCGCCTTCCAAACCATGATGCTAGGTGATGCAAATGCCACTACGGCTCGCTTCACTGCCTTGACCCGCCATGAACGCATCGTGCTGATCACTGTGGTCATTTTAGTCATTGGCTTGGGCATTTATCCTGCCCCATTGATGCAACTCTCCGAACCAACCATCATGAACCTATTAACTTCCATCCAATAATGAAAGAGCTAATTCTAATTTCCTTGTTGGGCATATTTGTTTTAGCCCTGGATGTACTTCAATTGCGCAAATTGACATTGCCCGCTATTGTGTTGGGTCTATTGGGACTCATGGCCTGTTGTGCTTTGGATTGGAACCGCAACGAGCAGCCCTTTCTTGAATATGGCGGCATGTTGCTCTTCGACAACACCTCGTTGGCTTTTACGTTTGTGTTTTCATTTCTGGCTCTCCTTTGGTTTTTGATTACCCGTGACCAATTTGCCACCGACGCCAAACGCAGCGATTTGTATGCCCTCACATTGTTCAGTCTGTGTGGCGCTGTCATCATGGCCAGTTACAGCAGCTTGGTGACCTTATTTCTTGGTATCGAAATTTTGTCGATTCCATTGTACGTCTTGGCTGCCAGCGACAAGAGAAGTGTGCGCAGCAACGAGGCCGGATTCAAGTATTTCTTCTTGGGATCGTTGGCTTCTGCGATTCTTTTGTTTGGTATTGCCCTGGTTTATGGTGCTACGGGAAGCTTTGATCTCGCCACCATTGCTGCTGCTGGCCAATCCAACAGCAGCTTAATCTCCATCGGATGCTTGATGATGCTCGCGGGATTTGCATTCAAAATATCAGCGGCACCCTTTCACATGTGGGCGCCCGATGTGTATCAAGGATCACCCACCGTGTACACCGCTTTCATGTCTACCGTTGTGAAAGGAGCTGCATTTGCCGGAATGTTCAAGTTGTTTGCCATCGCTTTCAATGACTTTACGGAGAGCCATCGCAGTGTTTTTGTAGCGATGATCGTATTGACCTTGTTGTGGGCGAATGTGGTAGGCATGCGCCAAACCAATATCAAACGATTGTTGGCCTATTCTGGAATTTCGCATGCTGGATTTATGCTCGCCTTTGTCATGCTTGGTGCCTCCAGCGATCCCAAATGGTTAATCTATTATGTGCTTACCTACAGCATAGCCAGTATGATTGCGTTTGTGATTGTGAATTATGTGGAAAGCTATCACCTTGGCATGGAAGACCAGGACGGATTCAAGGGGTTGGTAAAAAAGAATCCCACGCTGGCAATTGCCATGACCTTGTCTTTGCTCAGTATGGCCGGACTTCCGCCGCTTAGCGGATTCATGGGCAAATACATCATAATAGGTCAATGCATGCGCGCAGATCTCATTGGATTGACCATTATCATGATTCTCACATCGGTGGTGGCCATGTTCTATTATTTGCGTATCATTATGCTCATGTTTACCCCCTTGGAAAACGCGGGTCGCATCATTCCCGAAAAAGGCCAAATGTGGATCATTGGAATTGGTTCGGTTTTGATCATTGCATTGTTCTTTGGGGCGAGTATCTTTGAAATAATTCAGTGGTAAACCCTATTCATCCATGAAAAACAACAAATACTTCTTCTTTTTCGCAGTCTTTACCACGCTTGTGGTGTGGGGCTGTAAAAAGGACAAACCCTCATGCGACGGTTCAGATCCCAATTACGACCAAAACATCAAATCCATTTTGGACGCCAACTGTGCCACCAGCAATTGCCACCCGAGCTACAATAGCTATTCCGGTTTGGAATCGATCCTCAACAATGGCGATTTCAAAAAAGAAGTATTGGAAAGGCAGAGCATGCCCAAAAACAAAGATCTTTCCAGCGACCAATTGAATTTGCTGCAATGCTGGGTCGAAAACGGATACAAGGAGTCCCCCTAAACTCGGTATTTTTCGATCGGGCATCGTACGTTTGACGTAGATTGCTGATGCAGTGAAACTTATCCAAAGTATAGGCGTAGAAACGTGAACAAAACTTCACACCTATGCCTAAACTTTATTCCCTTTTGTTGTGCATTTTGGCGCTAAATACAGCCCAAGCACAAGAGTTCCAATGGGCCAGTTACACAACCAGCACAGGAACGATTCAAGCCAATTACACAGGCTTTATGAGCGATGGAAGCACCATTCATGCGGGCTATTTATCAGGCACCGCTGACCTGGATGCTGGACCAACAGAACACATAGTGACGGCTTCGGGCAACACCGATGCCTATATCCTAAAGCGCGATGCCGCTGGTTCAGTAGTATGGATTCATATCATTGGAGGTGGTATTGGATTTGAATCCATTTCAGGAATTCAAATCGATGATCAAGACCATATCGTTTGCGCTGGTCAGTTCCAAGGAAGCGCCAATCTACCTGGAGTAGGCCTTCAAACATCCGCTGGATACGAAGATATTTTCATCATCCAGCTCGATAGCAACGGCGAAACCATGTGGCACAAAACGCTTGGCAACAGCGTATCAAACGTTGTGAGTGATTTTGACCTTGACAACGAGGGCAATATTGTTTTAACAGGATACTTTGCGGGAGCCATGGATTTTGACCCTCAAGAAACCACAGCAGAACTAACGAGTGCCGGATCATGGGATGTTTACGTCCTGAAGCTCGGCTCCGATGGTTCTTACCAATGGGCACAAAAAGTAGGTAGCTCTGAATTGGATCAAGCATTTCATATTTGCACCACACCGACCGGCCAAATCGTTTCGGCCTTTCGATTGAATGGCAATTCGATTTATGCAACCAGTCCTGCGGGCATGCCCATAGCCTCTGCGCAATCCCTTTGTTTTATTCAATTTCAACCCGACGGAACATTCGAATGGTTGCGTCAAATCCCTGATGTTTACGCCAGTCAACTGCACATCAAAGCACTCGAATCCGATAGTCAAGGCAATATCATCCATGCGGGTGTATTTACTGGAACACGTGACTTTGACTACTCTGAAGGCCAATACGAAATGACTTCTGTGACAGGATATTTCGATGGTTACGTCGCCAAAATCAATGCTTCAGGCGATCATGTGTGGGCAAAAAGTATTGGTGGGTTCGAAGAGGACGCCATCCAAGCCATTGCCATCGACCAAGTGGATCATATCCACCTTACAGGATCGTTCATCAGCGAATCGATGAATCTCGCTCCAGGCGAGGAAATCGCACACACGGTGACGCGTCAAGGCACACAAGACTTTTTCCAATGGGCACTCGACACCGATGGCCACTACGTGAGTCACTTGCACTTAGCCAGCACCTCGATGTCCAAGGGAATGGATATCGCAAGCAATCTAAGCGATGAAATCATCGTGTCATTGACCTTCAATGGCGACTTGCAATTGACTGTCGAAGGCGAGACCATCACCATGACTCAACCTACCGGTTTTGCATCGTTGGTGTTCAATCAACACTACTGTATGCCTACGCACGGTTCAACCGAGGTTTTGGCATGTGGCAGTTATACCTCACCGAGCGGTAGTTATGTTTGGAATACAACGGGTGAATACATCGACGTCATTTCAAATGCAGAAGGATGCGATTCTACCGTAACCGTGCACTTGACCATTCAGGAAATTGAAGCTGTGATTTTGCAGGACGACGAAACCCTTATGGCCAGTTATGACAATGCCGAATACAAATGGATCGACTGCGGCAATAACTTTGAGTACATCGCCAATGCTACCGATCAATTCTTTACACCCAGTGTAAGCGGCACCTACGCTGTGCAAGTCACTGTAAATGGATGCAGCGAAATTTCGGAATGCGTAGAGTATATGGTTGCAAGCACAGGAGAAGCGATTATTTTGGACAAATGGCATGTGTATCCGAATCCCAACAACGGAACCTTTACGATTCCCAAAACCGCCATTCGCGAAGCCTATGAAATTCGCATTGTCGATGCCTATGGAAAATTGATTCAGCGCCAACGCGCGATCTCCAACAGCAACATCGAAGTCCAATTCGATGCACCGGCTGGAATCTACCACGTGCAGTTGTTGGATAAAAACAACGTACGCAGCACACAGATTGTGAAATTTTAAAATTGCCCCGATACGCAAAGGCCGTTCTGAAGAGGACGGCCTTTTTCTTTGCCTTCAACACACAGGAAAGGATCAATAATACAAATTGCCAAAATTGCCGCGCCGCTGAATTTTCACATCTTTGAGCATGGCCGATTTGATGTTGAGCTGGGCCACATAACTTTGACGAATACCGAAAGGCACGTAATTCATCGAGAACTCCCAGCAATGCAGATCGCAGTGCAAACCGATGGTGGTTGTGGTGAAATCGCGCAGTCCAAATACATCGCTATCAAATTGCGTCCAGCGCACTTTGGACAAATCGTAGCCGCTTTGTACGCTGAATGCAAGCACTTTTAGAAAAGTGAAATCGCCACCAAATGTTATCCCTTGAGAGATCTTGAGGGTATCCATCAACTGTTCCCTATCAAAGCGTTTTTCCAAGCGCACATTGTAGTTGAAATTGAACGACCACGGCACCGAAAAGTCGATCAAATCCCTTCTATTCTGATCGATCACCTCCTGCTCGGCCGGAGTTGGGTCGGCATCAGCGCGTTCCCCTTTGTTTTTGCGCTCACTTCTCAGGCGCATACCGACGGCGAAATTGGTTCCTTCCATCCGCCACAAACCGCGGTTATTGGACATCAAGAACGCATTGATTTCGCGACCCAAAGAATCGCGGTCGTAAAGACTATAACTGCTGGTGTAGTTGACCGTGATTTTTTGTGCGATGGTTGTAAAGGCATTGAACGCCACATTGCTCCATTGCAGCGAATCGGCCAACATGTTTCGGCTCATGGACGTGCGCCAACTCTCGATGAGTTTAATTTTTTTATAGGTCAATTTAGCCTGTGTCACATCGCGCCACTTTGCTTCGAGGTTTTGGTTGACAGCGAAATTAACATTGAAAGCTTCGGCCGTCGAGTTGGGTCTATACTGAGCGGCATCGAAGGCCGTATAGCCCACAAAATTCCCTTCATTGTCGAAATAACTTCTGGTAAAATTGGCATACGGCGTATATCCCGCACCGACAGTAGATTGGATCACATGCCGCATAGCCTTGAGCAGACCTGTGTTCTTGAAGTTGAAGGTGCCGTAGAGCCGAAAATTATAATTGGCCTGCATGTTCCAGTTGAAAGCCGGTAAAAAACCCTTTACCGTATCCACTTCAAATCCGTTGAGCGATGACAATTGACGTTGTTGCAAATACCTGAATGCGCCGGTAAAGTCGCCATTGGCCGTAACGGTTGCCGTTCCATATTTTTTGAAAGGCAGCGACATGGTCATTGCGCTGTTCAACCGCACCCCGCTGCGCGACAGGCGTTGCAGTGTATCGATGGCATCGAAGCGAAACAAATTGGCCCGTTCGCTGATGGTATTGGCAAAATCGGCACCTGCATTGATTCCGATCAAGTCCAAAATCTTCTTGGCTGGATGCGTACTGGATACGAACCTTCCCAGCGTGATTCGCGACATATTGAATGTTACGGTGGGCAGATTGACTTGAACCGTATTGCTTTGCGTGTTTTGAGTATGCCCGGCGGTCACCCCCATATTGAATGGCGTCCCGGCCCAGGTCTTTCCGTAATTGATGGATGATGCGAAGGTGCTATTGATAAAATCGTCTTGCGCTGTATTTAAGTTTTGTCGGAAGAAATTGGTGCTTCCCATGTTCACATTGGCAGAAAACGTAGAATTCGGTCGCGCTTTGGGATCTTGGGTATGCCGCCATTGGATATTGAACGTTTTGCGTTCGGTGTATGAAGAAGGCAATTCAGGAAAGCCATCCTTCAGCACATTTTGCGAAAGCCTGAAAGAACCCGAGTACTTGTAGATTCTTTTGTAATTGGTTTGGTTGGACACACTCCAGCTTCCGCGGGTGTAGACATCAAACAAAAATTTGGTATCTGCATATTGACCCAAAGGAATAAAATAGCCCAAGTTCTGAAGAAAGTAGCCCCGCTGATCGGCATTTCCGTAGCCCGGGATAAGGATACCGTGGGTACTTTCCTTCTTGTTGGGGAAAAAACCGAAAGGCAAACCGATTTTGGGCACATGCACCGTTTTTTTGATCACAAAAGCACCCAACTGCATGAGTCCGGGCCATTTGCGGGTATCGGGGCGGCGAAACGAAGGATAGATGGGGCCCGATACGATTTTTTCGTTGGGAATGACCATCGCCCGTTTGAGATTGAAATAAAAGTGAGGATTGGGGTGCGCGCATGTGGTGAATTTTCCTTGGCCAATGGACACCCAGTTGTTTTCGGCCTTTTTGCTGATGGAGCTGTGCAAAAACGCCTCCCCTTCTTGGGTAATCACCCCGTAGGTGATGCCCTTTTTGCTTTTAAAATTGTAGGCCAACGAATCCTCATCAAACCCATTGTCACCCTCTTGAAAGTGCGCCTTTTCGACGACTTTTCCATTTGAATCCCGTTTACCGATGGCACGAGCAACTTGTTCTTCGAAGCGGTACTCGATAAAGTCGGCTTTCACAGTGAGGTTGCCATAAATGACCTCCGCAAGACCATACAGCAGGACACGATTGTTCATCAAATCCAATATGGTGCTGTCTTTGGCGTTGTAGATGACTTGATCATCCAGGCCGCTGTCGTCCACAATACGCAAGGTGTCGGCACCGTTATTGGAGAGCGAATCCGCAGCCGTTTGGGCGTAGGAAAGCGGGCTTATTATCAACAAACTCGCCGTGAAAAATGCTGCAATCCAATGGTTAATCACCTGATGATAAAAATACTTTTGTTAAAGCGAAATAATGGCCACAAAGCTATGGACAAGACCGACAAAAAATGTTCAGAAAAAAAGAGGAAACGCCTTCTTCTTGTTTTTCTTGTGTCGCTATTCTTCGGTATGGCGGCATTCACAAGTCGCAGCATGGAGGACAATGCCAAATTCATCGTAGTGCTGGATGCAGGCCACGGCGGATCAGACCCGGGCAATTTGGGTACGGGGCGGTACAAGACCACCGAGAAAAACATATCGCTGGATGTCACCCTTCAATTGGGCAAATACATCAACGAGCACTTCCCCAATGTCAAAGTGGTGTACACCCGAGGCGGCGATACTTTTCCGACCTTGAAAGAACGCTGCCGCATTGCCAATGACGCCGATGCCAATTTATTCATTTCCATTCACTGCAACGCCAACGCCAAAGAAACCCCCAATGGAGTAGAAACCTTTGTGATGGGATTGCACAAGAGCCAAGAAAGTTTGGAGTCCGCCATGCGCGAAAACAACTCGATATTTTTGGAGAAAGACCACGAGAGCAATTAC
>CANHSF010000133.1 GCA_947463065.1 Flavobacteriales bacterium
CACGCCGCATCGATCTCTTTGGGATCGAAAAAAGGGTGCTGTTGAAGATGATGCAGTCCTTCTTCGCAATACGGCTTGAGCTCATTTTTCATCCATTGTGCCCAAGGGAAAGTAAAGCCCATTTTTGGCCGATGCACAATCTCACTGGGAAGCAGATCGCCCATGGCCTCCACCAGAAGTTGTTTGGGAAAATGTGGGTATTTCTCTTGATCGTTGATTGCCAAAACCCATTCGATTAAATCGTGATCTAAGAACGGTTCACGCACCTCCAATGCATGCGCCATGCTCATTTGGTCACTGTCGCGAAGCAATACATTTTGCAAGTACGTGTTGGACTCTGCCAAAGAAATTTTGGATAACAGCGGTAACTCCGTTGCTTCGATTTGTCGACAGAGCATGGCCACTGCATTCTCGCCTTGGATGGGCGCCTTGAGATACCGATTGATTTGTTCTTGTCCATAGATGGCACGAACCAATGGATATACCTCGAACCAGCGCATGTTTGGAGTTGCCAAGGTGGCTGCAATTTTATCGGCCGCCGCACTGGGCCGCAATTGAGCAAATAGTTTTCCGCCTGCTGAGCGGACTGCTCTTGGTATCGCGTTGATTAAGCTCCGTTGCTCCAACCGATGCAACCGCTTGAACACATCATAACCGGCAAACAACTCATCGCCGCCGATGCCGCTCAAAGCCATCTTGACGCCTGCTTCACGAGTCACCTTGGACACCACATAGGTGTTTGGGCCGTCGCCGCTAGGATGATCCATAGCGCCTATTGCTGCTGGCACCTCATCGCGAAAATGGGAGGCGCTCAATCGTATTTCATGATGATCGGTGGCAAAGCGACGCGCGATGAGCTGGCTATACGAGCTCTCGTCCCACTCTTTCTCATCAAACGTAATGCTAAAGGTCTTGACGGGTTGAGAAGACACCTCGGCCATCAAACCGACAATGGCGCTGCTGTCAATACCCCCCGATAAAAACGCGCCAAATGGAACATCCGCTCGCATTCGAATGGCCACTGCCCTGCTCAATCTTTCCCGCACACCGGATAGCAATTCAGTGCGACTCATACCGTGCACCTGAGCAATGGGAGGGCGAAGTGGATTCCAATAACACGTTTCAGTGCATTGCCCATTGGCCAAGATCAAACGGTGACCTGCTTGGAGCATTTGGACATCCCGAATGATCGTTCGGGGCGATTGCACCGTCTGATACATCAGGTATTCTTGTACTGCAATGGGATCCAATCGGCGCTTCACTTTACCGGTGGCCAACAAACTCCGGATTTCAGAGGCAAACAAAAAACCTTCGGCCGTCTGTATATAATACAACGGCTTGACCCCCATCCGGTCCCGAACGACATGGACCTCACCTGTGGAAAGATCATACAGCACAAATGCAAACATACCGAACAAACGCTCGGTCATGGCAATGCCCCAATGCTTGTAGGCTGCAAGAAGAACTTCTGTATCTGTATCTGTGCGAAAGTCATGATGGCCTTTGAGTTCGTTGCGCAGTTCGAGATAGTTGTAAATCTCCCCATTGAAGGCTATCACCAATCGACCGTCGGCGCTAGCGAACGGTTGGTTGCCTGCAGCAGAAGTATCGATGATGGACAATCTGCGGTGGCCGAGTACAACCTGATGATCTGACCAAATCCCTTGCGCATCAGGTCCTCGATGGGCCATTGCAGCGCACATGTCACCGACCAAACGGCGAGACTCTTGTTCATCCGCTGGATGTATCACGCCGTTTATTCCGCACATACCTCAACATGTTTAATCAGTTTATACATGCCCTCGCGCAATCCCGTGAGGGGGCGATTGAGCACCCCAGACATCTTTGTAATGTCGGGTTTACGGCGGGTCATATCGCCCTCGGGCAAAGCCGGCAAATGCACAATTTGCGAAGAAGAACCGGTGAGTTCGACCATCGCTTGTGCCAATTCGAGAATCGTGGTCTCTATATCCGATCCAATATTGACTACATCGTTGACATAGTGCCCTTCGTTATAGATGCGCAAAGTGGCATCGAGATTGTCATCGATGAAACAGAACGTGCGCGTTTGACTGCCATCACCATAGATCGTGATGTCCTCATTGGCTCGCGCCATATTCAAGAAACGCGACATCACAAAATCAGACGACTGTCCCGGCCCGTATGTATTGAAAAATCTAAAAATCGTATAATTCAATCCAAATTCTTGCTGATAGGAACGCAGAAAAGCCTCTCCCAAATTTTTCACAATCGCATACGGCAACCTTGAGTTGAGCGGCGTGGTGTGCTCGTGCTGAGGGATCTGAACCGGCTCTCCATAGACCTCGCTGCTGCTGCTGTAAAACACGCGCTTCACCCCGAATTGAACCGACAAGTTCAAAATATTTCGAATCCCATCGATATCGCGCAAAACCGCTACAGGGTGCTTCAAGGTGCGCTGCACACCCACCAAAGCAGCATAATGAAACACGGTATCAAAGGCATACATTTCAAAAAGAGGACGAATCCACTGCTCATGATTGACATCCGCTTGCAAAAACACCACATTGCCGTTTTCATTGGATGGTAGATTGCGCTTGTCGCCTGTGATCAGATTGTCCACAACAACAACCCGGTTGGCAGGATCGCTCGCCAATCTTTTGGCCAAAGCTCCTGCAATAAAGCCGGCACCTCCCGTGATAAGAATGTTGGACATACTAAGGTTTAAATTGATTCACCAATGATCTACTCCACGTTTCCGGTGTGATCTTGTGTGCAAGATAATAACTATGTTGGCTCATGGCGTTCAATTCTTGATCCGACGCCGTCATGATTTGATGCAGGGCGCGTCGCAAATCCTCGGTACTCGATGCTCGATGCAAGAAGCCGTTTTTTGTGGGTTCTAAAAAGGCATGACGTGCACCAACTGCGTCGCTCAAGACCATGGGCAAACCCGCCGCTGCGCACTCATGCACCACCACCCCCCAAGGCTCGAAAGTACTGGGCAGAACAAACGCGTGGGCCAAGCACATGGTGTCCAGCAACTGATCGGGCTGCATAAATCCCAAATGCAAAATGGATGGATCGTCACGGCGTTCTTGCCACAAAGGCCCTGTTCCTGCGCAAGTAAGGGTCCATTTTGAACCTGTTGCTCGATTGACCTCTATAAACGCATCCTGCAGCTCGTTGATGAACTTCTCTGGCGCGTAGCGTCCCACATAAAAGAGATTCTTTTGCGGCTTCATCCAAAAATCCTCGCTTCGTTGCTCATGCACAGCCGAAAACCGGGGAACATCGCAAGAGTAGGCGCCATCCACAATCGCATCAAAACCCATTTTTTTTGCGAATTGCGCTTGTTCAGGACCGGGAACGAAAGCAAAATCAAAATGACGTGCAATGGCCCAACGTGCATAAAGCCCAGCCAGGTGATGTTTGAGGCTGCCTTTCCACTGGTTGTCGAAACCCAACAACGCAGGTACATCGCCCCTCGCTTGGACCGCCTTGAGGTAGCTCGGATCCGACCACCCACCGCAAAATATCAGGTGATAGCCGCCATTGGCCGCTAAATCGACCAATTCTTTCTCGCTCATGGATGTGCGGTCAAAGGTGCGAATGCGCGATGAAAACTTAAACTGAAAAGGGGCATCGGCATGAACGGGATATGCAACGACATCGGCCTCTACCTCGTATTGTTCGCACAATGTATTGAGGCAAGCCACAAAGTAACCCGCCAATTCACGATACAATACCAGAATTCTCTTCATATTCGTAGATCAATAGCTATATATTCGGGCAATGAAAATCCAAAAGTATGAAATATGGATGCGCCAACAGGTGATCGATTTGTTTCGGATGGAATATGGATCCGAAGCGCAAAATTTCGATACCTTTTTTGGTCAATTCTACGAGCATCCTTTCCAAGAGAACGATGGCATCCGGATAGCAGCCACCGACGGAGATAAAGTCATTGGCTTCCAGTCGTTTTTTCACTGGCCCATCACTTTGCATGGCCAATTCACACATGCCTACCAAAGCGGCAACTCGCTGGTACACCCCGATTATCGCGGCAAAGGCCTTTTTGGGAAAATGCTCAATTACATTCATTTGGAAGAAGCTCATTTGCCCCATGATTTGCTAATCGGATTTCCGGTGGAAATGTCCTACGGTGCATTCATGAAAAACAAATGGCTCAACCCCTTTGACCTGCATTGGTACATCAAGCCCTTGCACCCCATTCGATCGTTCATGAGTGAGCCCGAACAGCAACTCTCACGCAGCGCAATGGGCCAACGCAATGCCATCGCCGTCAATCTGGCTGCCGATTTGGTGGGTGTGCAACAGTCCATCGCCTATGATCAATACCGTTTTGGTTATCAAAGCGGGCCGTATTATCGATTCGTGTATGAAGATGCAAGAGGCACAGTGCTTTTTGAGCTCAAAGCGCAACGAAGAAAAAAAATTCTTAAAGAACTCATTCTTGGCAAGGTGGTGCGTTCGGCCAGCGATATTCAATTGCTCTTGGATGCCTATTCGGCTTTGGAAAAGGCCATTCGCTCATCGGCCCATTTCACCTTTTTAAGCATTGCCATCAATCCTCTTTCACAAGATTTTTTGACCTTGATGGAACGCAATCGCTTCCAGCCAATCGATAAAAAGATCCACTTCATTGCAAAAGGTCCCATAGCCGATCAGCAAAAGGATTGGGGCAGTTGGGACATTTTCAGAGCAGATATAGACACTTGGTAATGCGAACATTTGCCCTACATACCATCAAGTCGGCACTGGGCCACGCCGAATACCTGTTCCAACCGTGGCGCTATGGAAAGGAAGAGTGCCTTGTACTGTGCATGCATTCCACACCTGAGCCGTATTTGGATCAATTGCCTGCATTGGTAAAGCGCTTGCGCAAACACTTTACCATCATCGGACCGGAGGCCTTCGAACGCTACACTAGTGGTGATTTGCAGCAAGGACCTTATCTCCTGTTCAGTTTCGACGACGGAATAAAAAACAATTTGAAGGCGGCCCGTGTGCTGCATGAGCTTGATGTGCACGCCTATTTTTTTGTTGTGCCCGATTTCATCACCAGCTCAGATCAGCGTGCCTATTACTTGAAACACATTCGACCAATTGTGGACTCCTCCTTTGAGCGTGCCTCCATTGATTTCGAAGCGATGTCGATCGATGATCTGAAAACATTGGTTCAAATGGGCCATGCAATCGGCAGTCATACCATGAGCCATGATTTGCGTGCCGACATGGATGATGCGCAACAACGCAACGAAATCCAAAATTCAAAGGCTTGGCTTCAACAACATCTGCAGACACCAATTCGTGCGTTTTGCTCGCCGAACAACACCAACTATAGCGTGAGTGCCACTGGCTGTCAATGCATCGCTGAACAATACGATTTTCACTTCACCACCTTTCCAGGACTACAAGGTGCAAAGCCAACGCCATTGCTTATTTATCGACGCAACATTGAACTGAATTGGTCTTGGGGACGGATCTGTTATGCCTTGGGACGCTGGGACTTGAAGCGCTGGACACCTGCGATAACACAATATCTAGAGCGCATGGCCAATGCCAATTCTCAACTAAGCCGCAGTTAATGCGAATGGATTAGCCGTTGTTTTCTTTTGCTCTTCCAACTCTGCTGCAACGCGTTTCCTATTGCTAGCGTTGATCTCAAAATTGTAATAATACATCCACAAAAAGAAAGGAAAGCCGTTGTAAAAATAATGCCCTTGTCGGACCAAATAGATCACAATAATGATCACTAGACCATTGGACATTACCCAGTTTTCGCGCTCAAAGGCACGCGGACTGAACACCCAACATCGAAACAACAGGAACAGCATTAGGGACAAACCGTAAATCCCGGTTTCGCTCATCAAACGCAAGAACAAAGAATTGGCATCTTGGCTATTGAAGTCAATCTGCACGGCGCCTTCAATATTGGTAAGCGTATATTTTTCAAATGCCGTAGCATGAGACCCCAAGCCTGTACCAAATATGGGGTTACGAATAAAGTTCTCCCAGGCCACGTGGCTGTTGTTGTACAACACGAAACTCGATCCATGGACTTCGTAAGAGTATATGTTTTGTGACTCCACAAGCTCGTTGGTTCCGTCGATTCGATCGCGGAACTCGGGCACATTTTCATAAGCCCATTGTGTGCCAAATATGAGTGCAGGAATAATGGCCAAACCGTAACGCACAAAACCCATATTTAGCAATAGAAATACCAAGGTCAACATTACGCCCAAGATGCCAAGACTGGAATAGGTCAAAAGGTAAACGACAACGACCAAGCCACTTTGCTTCCGGCTGATCCATAGCGTGTCGCGGTTGGTGAAATTGTAGATCGCCACAAAAAATGCTGGAGCCATGGCTGCTGCATAATACGCCGGCTCGGAGAAAACAGAGTTGATTCGCAGCCCCAGACCACCAGGAACCACGCCCCACTTATTGAAAAACCAGGTGTAATCGTATCCTGGACCAAAGCCCACGGTATAGCTGATGAGTTGCACAAGACCAATAGCTGCGATGATTACTGCCGATTTCATGTAATAACCGAACAGTCGCTTAAGGTCGAAGTTATAAGCCTGAAGCACGAAGTGATAAAACAGCACTGACGCAAAGAAACCCACAAAAATTTTCATAAGTTGCTGCGTGGTATTCAATCCCATCTCTACATAAATCAACCCCGCTACCAACAAGGGCAAAAAGATGAAAACTGGCCGCTTCGGGATACCGAACTTTGCAAAAAAGAGCGGAAAATAAAGCATGAAGATGGCATAGCTCAGATAGAACTCAAACGGCTGCTTCGTAAACACGTAGGAAAACGAATACAGACTGACAAATATCGCTATGATCGAAAATTTCTTAAACATGCTCTCTTCGGTTTTGCCGTCTGGCCTCCTCCCCGCTGACTATGGTGGTAAATCGCTCTTTCAATTTCATCCACGGCATTTCAAAATACCGATAGGACAAGAATGCAACGAAGATAGTCAATACCGACGAAAGCAAGTATACCAGCACATTCTGAACCAAATCGAGTCGCTCAAATCCAATGATGCGTCCTTTGACCAAATAAATGACCAATGTGATGATCATCATGTGGTACATGTAGATGCCGTAGGAAATGCGTCCCAAAAAATCCATCCACGACCATCGCAATTGAACCAAAGATTGCGCATTATTCGAAACATTGATGATGACCACCAAAAAAAGAACACTCTCTACCAAATGAAAAAACGGCATCAATGGCTTTGGCATCACATAGATCAACGGTAAAATCATAAGCCATGCCATGCGCTGAACCCAAGGGCGATAGATCCACTGCAGCCAATTCAGTTTGTTGCGATGAACCAAATAAGCACCAGATGCACCCAATGCCATGCTCTCCATTTTAGTCATACCTAAAAACCTTTTCAAGGTAGGCAATCCATCCCACCATTCATTGGGACAAAGACTCACCATTGCCTTGAGTGCTATAAGTGCCATCAAAAAATACAAAATCGTAGTGATGATGTTTTTGGACCGAATGATCAGCCAGGGCCAAATCAAATAAAATTGTTCCTCCACTCCTATGCTCCATGCCTGTCCAATATTGGGTATTGCGATATTGAAATGGGCGAAAGATAAATTGGGGAGCATGCAGATATACAAAATCAATTGTGTTCCAAAGCCATACCACATATAACGTTGCTGCTGGTAGACCTCAAACGGATCCAAGTACGGGAGAATCAAAAAACCCAAAACCACAATCAACAAATACAACGGCCAAATGCGCAATAAACGGCGCAAATAAAACTTACCGACCGCAATTCCGCCCGATACCTCTTTTTCCTTGAGCAACAAAAACGTGATCAAAAATCCACTGAGTACAAAAAAGAAAACCACGCCCAACTCACCCAATATGGAAAGCAATGGCGCCATCCAACGGGTGGTGCCCGCTATACAGCCCTGCAATGGAATAAGATAATTTGTGGCATGAAGGTCCAACCACAATGCTTCGCCATGCCCCAACAATTTTTTGGTCAACTCGACATGGGTCAACAAAACTGCAAAGGCCGCAATAAAGCGAAGGCTATTGAGGCCAGGGAAAAAAACGGTATGGCTTGTTTTGGTCAAGATCAATGGCGTTGAACGCCCGCTAAATTACAACATTACTCAGCAATTCTTCTGCTGATTTCCATTTCCGTTCGTCGAGCAATCTCATTCCATTGGAAACCCCGGATCTTTTCCAAAGAGGCATTGCGCTTGCTGTCCAGATCCGCGTCGGTCCAAGCCAACGCAACCTCCAATTGCTGCTTCAATGCCATTGCGCTGATGGTTGGTATCAGCAGGCCGTTGCGCTCATCTACCGCTGTTCCAACGGCTCCAACATCTGTCGCTACCACGGCCAAACCGCGAGCCATACCTTCCATAATCACATTGGGCATCCCCTCGGAATGGGAAGGTGTCACCAACACGTGGCAGGTATCCATCACGGCCTGAATCTCTTGCGCGTTGCTCAATTGACCATGGTAGATCACGCGTTCGTGTTTGATCTTCTTGCTAGGTGGGATAGGACCGATCAGGTGGAACTCCAAATCGTGTTGTTCCAACAAGCTTGGTAACACCTCGTGCAATTCTTCAATCCCTTTGCGACGCTCATAACGCCCTAAAAACAAAAATCGACGACGGACACCACTGGAAGGCCTGATGCGATCCAATATCCAACGGGGATCGATGCCTGTGGGAATTTCTATGATCCGTTGCGGCTGCACTCCGATCGATTGTATCAATGCTGTAATTTTACCGCCATACGAAAAAACGAAATCCGCATGTTTGTTGTTCCAAATCACAGGGCTCTTGAGCAACCATTGCTCCATGCGAATCCTCCAATTGATCGGCGTTTGAAACATTTCGTATCCATGAAACTTGACGCCAATCGGTGGCATGGATTGGCCGCGCGACTTCATGTGTAAAAAATGCCATGCACAGAAACCCTTGGCGTAAATGAAGTCGTATTGTTCGATATCCGCCTTGATGGCATTGTAACAAAGACGACTGTACAAATAGGATTCTTTGATGTAATGCCCCGGGAATATGCCGGCCTTCGGAAAAGATATGCAAATGGTGCGCAAAGTCGCATGATCATCAAGCTGCATGGCGTCGAGCACCTTGGCGCGATTGGGCAATTCCGCACCAAAAGGCACACAGTGCAGCAACGTTACCTCGTGGCCCATTATGACCCATTCCCGGCACAGATTAAAACTGTGTTTTTGCATTCCTCCCACCACAAATGGGGTGATTCCATCGGTCAATACAAGAACCTTCATCGTTTCG
>CANHSF010000134.1 GCA_947463065.1 Flavobacteriales bacterium
AACCCCGTGTTATTGAGTAAATTGGGATTACGGGCGTTGCCACCGGTGAAAATCGAGCTGTTAAAGAAGTTTGTTGTTGAATTTCCGCCGTGGTTGAGAAGTTGCCAGCTGGTGGAAGCCAGTTTTTGGATTTCGAATTGGTCTCCGGAAATACTTACATCTCCCTCACCGGCCATCATCCCCAATTTCATATTTACAGGACCACTTAGTGTTGAGTTGAATCCGCTTACAGGCAATTCGAAACTCAAATCCTCATTGCCATCCATGAAGGCATATCCATCGAAGATAGTGATGTCACGCTTTTGCATTTTAGAGTTGCCATACACTACAACCATTCCCCATCCTCCATAATAACCGGTGCTTCCTCCATCTCCTGTAGTCAAAGCCATGTCTGCTGCCCAATATTGGCCTGCTCCCAGGGCTTGAACCTTTTCGGTAACTTCTACAAAACCGGCATACATAGAGTTGTCGCCCGGGTAACGTATATCACCTGTTGATGCGATATAAGTGGTGTAGTTTGATTCACCAGGACCGCGAAACTTAATGGTTCGCTTCTGAAGCTCGGTGGGTGTGGCGTTCGTTCGGGCAGTCCAATATAAACCCGCAAAAAGTACCTCGCTACATGCAGGGTTTGCCCCATTTTCATTCGAGAAAACCAATGTAGCAGCTGACGAGTTATTGGTTGAACTTATGCCATCTGTGTCGACCTTTTTCATGTCGTTGTTACTATTCGGTTCAGTGTTCGAATATGAAACCAACGTCATATTGGTATTTCCAATCATGGTAAAATCACCATGAATACTATAAATATTTTGTGTCGGTGTAAAGGCTGAAGTACGCTGTTCAAACGGCACACGTACCTGTGCTTGTGCAGAAAAAACTAACACCAACAATGCGCTAATCGCAAACGAGTAATAGGTTAGTTTAAGTATTGAATTTTTCATGTTCTTTTGGATTGGTTAAGTGGAGTTAGTTATTCTGGTATGGAAATGACGTAATAAGAGTTCACGCCGGTGGGCAAGTTGTTAAGTACCACAGAGGATGCTCTGCTGGAGGACACATCGACTGCACAAAGGATAACCACTGTATTCAGGTTTTCCATTCCAGCGAGCAATGCACCATCGTATATAGCATCGAGCAGGCTTTCCTCATTGAATCGAATTACGACCGTGCGCACTTCGTTTAGAAGCGCATCATTGAAATTCAAGGCGTTGAAATCACTAGCCTTGAATTTAAGCACTTGAGCTGGGCCGTCCTCCGTAAGCTCAATACCTGAGCTTGAGCCATAGGCAGAGGGGTTAAGACCATAAACAGCCTGCGTCAAGGAATCATTGCCTAAGGCAATAGCTGCTGACAAATCTTGATGATTTTGTGCGATGGCTGCATGTGTGAAAAATGAGGCGATAGCCACTGCTACCCATTGAATGTTGCGTGTGCACACGATAGTGCCGCGCATGACAGTGCTGCGCGTTAGTGTTGAAACTGACCTTCTCATGGTTTGTGTTTTAGTAAGTGTTTAATTGATTTTCATCTGTTCTTTAGAAGAACTGGGCTAAGGTAAAGCTGTTTTTGTCGTCAAACATCATTAAATTGTTATTTTTTTGTCGTTTGTCGAAAAAAAACAACAATTCGGCACCAACGAAATGGTTTTTCGTCGAAGGAAATTCCTTAGGGGATGCCCATGCAATATAGGGTTTTGGCCATAGACGAGTTATCGTCCAACGAACAAAATAGGGCCATTCAGATGACCGGTGATCTTACTCTTATTTAGAGAACAAGAGGAACGTGGCCAAGAAAATATGGAGTTGGTTGGATCAACCAAACACAAAAGTTACGCAATACCAGGTTATTTCATCTGTGCATCCACAACTGCTATGCGTATCATATTCAGTATTTCGCGAACCGTGCATCCCATCTGAAGAATGTGGTACGACTTGCGCATCCCCAATAGAACCGGGCCAGTGACTTCCAATTCACCGATTTCCTGCAGCAATTTGTAAGCGATGTTGCCTGCACTTAAGTTCGGGAATATCAGTGTATTCACTTTCTCATTTCGCAGTCTGCTGAAGGGAAAATTCTCCCTGAGCATGTCGCCGTTGAGCGCGAAATTTGCTTGGATTTCGCCATCTACAATCAAATCGGGATACTCCCGGTGCAGGATGGATACCGCCTTGGCTACCTTTTCGGGATCTTCGCCATGCGCTGATCCGAAGTTGGAATAACTCAGCAAGGCAATGCGTGGTACAATTTTCATCCGCGACAAGGCCTCTGCAACTCGCAAGGTGATTTCTACCAAATCTTCCGCCGATGGATTGGCGTTCACCGTTGTGTCGGCAATGAACAACGGTCCTTGCTTGGTTTCGACGATGTACATACCACAAACGCGCTTCACTCCTGGCGCTGGCCCGATGATTTGAAGCCCAGGACGAATGACCTTGCTGTAATTGCGGGTCATGCCGCTGATCATGGCATCGGCCTTGCCAGTTTCCACCATCATCGCCCCAAAAAAGTTGCGCTCGCGCATGGCACGAACAGCCTCCAACTCGGTGAATCCTTTGCGCATGCGCTTTTGGTAAAGTTGTGCGCCGAACTCCTCTCGGGTTTTCAACCATTTGTCATGGCGGGGGTCGATGATCAATACGTCCTCCAATTCAATGTCTGAATCGGCCATCATTTTTCTGATCTTGTCTTCGTCGCCCAAAAGCACTGGGATAGCTACGCCCTCATCTTTGGCTTGTTGAGCGGCTTTGAGCACCTTGAAATTGTCGCCTTCTGCAAATACCACTTGTTTGGGCTGTTTGCGCGCGCGCTCGGCGATGCTCCTGGTCAAAACATTGTCGCGGCCCATGCGCTTTTGCAATTCGGCAGCATAGGTGTCCCAATTTGTGATGGGTATCCGCGCAACTCCACTTTCAATGGCTGCTCTGGCCACTGCGCTGCTCACCACACTGATCAAGCGGGGATCCAAAGGCTTGGGGATGATATAGTCGCGACCAAAATGCAGTGTCTTCAGGTCATACGCTTCGATCACTTCTTCCGGTACAGGCAATTTTGCCAAATCTGCCAAGGCTTTGACCGCTGCTAATTTCATTTCGTCGTTGATGCAGCGCGCACGAACATCCAAGGCTCCGCGGAAAATAAACGGAAAGCCGAGCACATTATTCACCTGGTTGGGGTGATCGCTGCGCCCGGTTGCCATAATGATGTCTTGCCGCGAACGTATGGCCACATCATAAGCAATCTCTGGATCGGGATTGGCCATCGCAAATACAATAGGATTCGCCGACATGCTCTGAAGCATTTTTTCGGTTACAATATTAGCTTGCGATAACCCCAAAAACACATCGGCACCTTTCATGGCTTCCTCCAATTCAATGCTCTGGTTGCCGGCATGTGCAAATTTGCGTTTGCGATGATCGATGTCTTCGCGTTCGGTATGGATCAAGCCTTTGGAGTCGAACATCATGACATTGGCAGGATGTACCCCCAGTTTGATCATCAAGGCCACGCACGACAATGCTGCTGCTCCTGCGCCGCTCACCACTATGCGCACGTCCTCGATTTTTTTCTCAGCCAATTCAAGTGCATTGAGCAAAGCCGCTGAACTGATGATCGCCGTGCCATGCTGGTCATCATGCATGATCGGAATGTCCAATGCTGCTTTGAGCTTTTCCTCGATTTCAAATGCCTCAGGGGCTTTGATGTCTTCGAGATTGATTCCACCAAAGGTGGGAGAGATATTGATAACGGTATTTACAAATTCATCCACCTCAGTGGCTTTTACCTCGATATCGATGCCGTCAATGTCTGCGAATATTTTGAACAGCATGCCCTTGCCTTCCATCACAGGTTTGCTGGCTTCAGGGCCAAGATTTCCAAGACCCAAAATCGCGGTGCCATTGGAGATAATGGCCACCAAATTGCCTTTGCCCGTGTAACGATAGACATCGTCTGGATTTTCGCTGATGGCCAATACCGGTTCGGCAACGCCAGGCGAATAGGCCAATGCCAAATCGCGCTGTGAACTGTGCGGTTTGGTGGGGATGATTTCCAATTTCCCCGGACGACCTTGTTCGTGATAATCCAGTGCTTCTTTTTTGCGAATTTGTTTCATTCTTCCATGCGAACTTTGAGCCCGCGAAAATAGTCGTAAATTGGCCCTTATCTGCAGGATTTGCCTGCAAAATCTATGGTCAAACACATCTACAAGCGTTTTGCTGTCCCTCTTTGGCTGCTTTCGATAGCCATGCTGCTGCAATCGTGTGTGGTCTCGCAATACCGTGTGATCGAAACGCAATGGAGCGAGTCGACTTCGGAGTACAATGAAAGTGATCGTCAAGATCGCGCTGCGCAAGTTTCCTTTTGGTGTTGGAGTGACCAAGGCCGTTTGCGCATTGCCGTTGAAAATCCCACGGATAGCGTACTGTTCATCGACCTCCATCAATGTGCTTTGATGGGCGAGGATCGATTCTTTTTCTACTCTTCCGACACGGTTGATTTTCCTGTCTATTTTTCCGTGACCGAACCCTGCAATTCAAGCGAATGGGCCAAACTGCCCTTGGTGCAGGAGACATGTGAGCGGTATTTGCCGATTGCACCCGGAAAGTTGGTTGTTTTTTCTAAGTTTCATCTGCAATCGGCTTTGGATCAATCGCTGAGTGGTTTGGAGTTCTATGGGGAAAGTACGCTCTATGGTGCGTTGAACAGTCCCGCCAAAGGTGCGCATCGCCTGGTGTTTCAAATTGGAAAGCATGGGCAGAGCCAAACGCTGGAACATGTTTTTTTTGTGAGCGCGAGAAGAAAATGGATTTATAAAGATCCACACAAGGTCTACTTGCCCGAAAACCGCCAGTACAATTATTATCTGCGAAGTACGACGTTGCATCCAGCGGGCACATTTGTGATGCTCGCTCTCATTTCCTTTTCCATTCATTTGGGCACACGCAATTGAAAAGCGGATGTGCTTGATTTGGGTCAGTTCGTCACGTTCTTTTTTCAACGGATGCTCAACCAAGGCTTGTGTCGGTGGTCGTACTTAACGGATGCTTTTGAAATCCGACATTTAAAAGCGCATCAACAGCAGAAATTGCAAGGTTTGGTTGTAGTTGCCTTTGAGGTAAAAACTATTGGGCACAGGCACGCTGGGCGATGGACGAGTCGGGATAAAAGAGGTTGAGGTGCGCAATGCAATTTGGTACTTGGCTGTTACATCGTATGCAATGCCTCCCATGATGCCGATATCGAGCATTTCAAAGGCGGGGTTGGGATCGAACGATTGGCCGTTGGCAATGATTCTCTGACGAATGTTGATTCCTACTGTAGGACCCACTTGACCATGGAGTTTTTTGTGCAAAAAGGGACTGATGTAGTCCAAAAGAATAGGCACCTCGATATAGTCCAAGTGATAACCAAACGTGGTCCTTGCCAAGGTGTCCACCGTGCGACTGCCTTTATTGATATAGACCAAGCTCATTTGAATTCCTGTGCTTTCGCTGATCGGCATGCGCACCCATCCACCGGCGCACAATCCGAATTTATCCCAACCGCCGAGTCCGTCGCCGCTGATTTGACTGGCAACCGGTCCTAACACCAATCCTCCGCTAAATTCACGTTGCGCGAACGTGAGCAATGGATACAAAAAGAGCAAGACTAAAATAAGTTTTCTCATGGAATCAAATCCAGTTTTTTTACATTGATCACTTCTCCTTCGTCGCCATAGGTAAGGAATGCGATGATTTCTACATCGCTGGCGTTCCATTCCGGATTCCAATCCAATGTGTAATGGATTTCATCCTGCTGACCTGCGACAGGATTGACGGCCGCAGTTAGGCCTGTGGCGCCCGTGCCGGTGCCGCGAAGCATGTGTTTGTGCGGATAGTCCGCGATGAATTCCGGGTCTGCATCGTAGTTGAGTTGTGGCGCAATGATAGGCCCTTGCGCAATCATGATAATGAGCTTCACAGGTCCAGCAATGTTTTGAGCGTATTCGGTCCGAAGATGGATGTTGAGATGGTTGTTTTCGAGTTGGAGGTTGGCATCAAATGCCAGATCGGCTATAGGCGTCTCGGCCAATTGGGCATCAACGGAATTGCTCCAAGTGGAGAAATTGTCCGAGTTGGAGGCGCCTTCAATGCGATTGACTCGGCCTGTGGGAAGTTGGTCATTGCCAATTTGGGTAAGCAAATAATATTCTCCTTCCTCTGTGCGCCAATCATCCACGAATTCGCCAAATGGTTCGGCAAGTGAGCCTGCATGAATGGCTACCAATGCCACATGCTCAGGATGTGCATCGAGTATTTCGGAAGCGACCAAATGCGCCGCAGGGCAATTGCCGCAGTCGTGTCCGGTAAAGTCTTCCAGCAATACGCGCTGGGTCATGCTTTCTATGGCCGGCGGCTCGGGCGCATCGCCGTATAAATCATCGCGATAGGCGTAAGGTGGATATTCTGTGGGCTCGGGTATATCGATGTTGTCGCAGGCCGACAGGATAACGATGGCTGCCACGCAGCTGATCCATTGAAGTGTTTGATTTTTCATATGCTTACTGCTTAAAAACTGCTCGATAATGTGATTTCTATACCATTGCTGGCGGGTACTGCACGACATACACCTCCGATGCAAAAGATGCCTTCGCGTCGTTTGCCATAACCGATAGACAGGCGGTTCGATCCTTTGGAGTAAGCCACAGCTCCGTAAAGGTAATGCACCCGAGCGTCAGGATTGGTATTGCCATAATTGTATTGATCAATCAAGCTGAATGTCCAGTGGGGTGATAGGGTGTATTCTGCCACAACGGTCGCCCAATCGCCTTTGTCTTGCTCGGTTTGTAGGTTTTGCAATTCAATGCGCATTGTGTTTTTGGCGTTGATCTTATACTGCACTTCGCCCACGAAAATGTCCGCATAAACAATGCCTTTGAAATCCTGCGTAACAGGCGTGGCGAGTGTATTGAATTCGAAGTAATAGTAAGTCAGTGCCATGTACCAATCGTTTGAAATCTTTTTCTTCAATTCCACATTGAAGTCGCGCACATACTTGGACGTTCCAAAGCCTAGGGAGTTGCGCTCATACCCGAAGATCATTCCTTCGCGCCCCACCAGTTGCGTGGTGTCCAAACTGTTTACAGCGGCAAAATTCAAACTGATGTTTGTTCCGTATTTGCCACCAAGCGCGCTCTTCTTTTTGAACGTGTAGTAGACTTCCGCACTGTATCCATTTTCGCCGTTGATGACGGTGGCATACGGATAAAGGGTTGCTGCCAAGTTGTATGTGTGTTGTTTGGTGATGGCAGGCAAAAAGTTGATGGGCAATTCAAACAACAAGGCGTCTCTGCTGCTGCGAAAGGCCATATTGTCAACCAGTTTTCCGTTGAGGTTGATTCCGAGCCCTTTTTTGCTATATCCGGCATTGATCAGCATGGCTTGGCCTTCTCTATAAATGAAGCCATTGTCGGCGTTGGGGTCGTTTATTTTTTTGACATACTCGCCGTTAATTTGAAAGTCGCCATATTCAATCTGCATGCGACCTGCCCAAGATCCTACATTTTGCGGTAGTTCGAAAACTTCATTGCCTTTTTCGATGGTTTGTCCCGCTTCGTATTTACTTACAAAACTTCCTCCAAGGGTAATGTTAAATCGGCCGGAGCTATCGAGGCGTGGAAACACTTCTTTCAAGCTCACTTCCGTATCAAAACCGCGCACCAAACCAGGGCCATTGATTAGGCGGCTGTCGAATGCAGCGCGTTGGTTGCCATAAATTCCTTTCACATAGACACCGCGGTATGGCTTCCACAATACGCGCATTCCATCCAGTGCATTGTCGATCCCCAGCATGGGCTCCCAATACGAACGGAGGATCATCCCATTGCCAAATTGTTCATAAAAGTTACCTACCGTTACATCGAGGTTGTCGTTGTTGTAGCGTACATATCTGCTTCCTATGCCGGTGCCATTGAATCCACTGGGAAAGCCCAATAGTGCATTTTGGTAAGATTCAAAGCGAACACCCGCCGAGAAATCGCCGTAGGTGTAGGTAATGTTGCCGTATGAGTTCAAGGCCGATTTCGCATCGGGAACACGCGCCCCGATGATGCTGTCTTCGTTGTACTGTTGCCACATCATGGCGAAATTGCCGTGGAGTTGTCCTTTTGGGGTGTTTTGTTGTGCAAAAGACCGTTGGCATAAAAACAATCCAACGGAGAGGATAAGAAAATAACGCATGCATTAAAGATATAGACCCCAAATGTAGTTCACAAAAAAAGCCCGATCATGAATGATCGGGCGAATGTCTTGACAATTCTTGTCTGAAATAGGATTGTTAAGCCAATCCTTAAGGAGCCACGGCTTTGAGCAACTGCTCGTATACCTCGGTTTCATCACCTGAAGTATAGCCTACATGCTGCCAAACAATTTCACCTTTGCCATTGAGCAAAAAGGTATGGGGTGGAGTGTTGCCGCCAAGTGCTTGAAAAAAAGCTTTGTTGACGTCCATCAGAATCTCGTATTCCCAACCTACCGAATTGATATATGGTTTTACACTTGTGCTGGTGCGCTGATCGTCGATGGATACAGCGTAAATTTTCACTCCGGTTTCTTCGGCCCATTTTTCATACAGGTCAGAATAAGTGTTCAATTCTTTTTTGCACGGGGCACACCAAGTTGCCCAAAAACAGATCAAAATGGGTTTGCCATCATTGGATAGTTTGCCTGTATCGACTGTTTTGCCGTTGATGTCTTTCAGTTGAACATTGGGCAATGCATTTGTGGTACTCTGAGCATAAGAAGAAAGATGGAACGCAATCAATGCTGCAAGAGCGAAAAGTGTTTTTTTCATCGGTGTAATTGAATTAAAAAAAAAGACAGTTGTGATAGGAAAAACAAGTTTCGTACCACAACTGTCTTCAGTTGAATCTTATCGGGATGAATTATTTTGAAACCGTCACACGCAATGTAGAAACTGCGTTGTTCGCTTTCAAATTAACCATGTACATACCAGCGGCAAGTTCGCTCATGTTCAATTGAGCAGTGTTCATGCCAGCTTGTTTGCTGCCGATTTGTTCTGCCAATACGAGGTTGCCCAACATGTCTACTACTTCTACAGTTACTACTGCATCTTGAGCAAGACCGAAGTTGAGGTTCAATGTTTCAACAACTGGGTTTGGATATGCATTGAAACCTGTAGCAAGGATGTTCTCATCGATACCAACAGTAGAGGTTACATTGAAGTCTTTCGCTTCTGATGCAGCAACACCAGCTGCTGTACCCAAGTTGTAAGAACCGTC
>CANHSF010000135.1 GCA_947463065.1 Flavobacteriales bacterium
GAAGCGGCACTCAAAAAAGAGAGGACTAAGATTTTGACAAAGATGCTATTGAAATTCAAACGCTCAAAGCGAAACAAAGAAGGATTGTACATTCCGAAATAGTTTTAGTTAAACAATAACGGATGCAAATATAGGACAAAACTCTCAATTCATCTTAACTTATCTTTATTTTATCTACGAATTTTCCACATTCATCTAAAAATAATGCTTTTGTCGTAGAACTCAACGATTTAGCGCTTCCACATTTCCCTTGGCGGTCTGGATCATTTTGCCGTCTTTGAAAGCGTACACGTCCTTGGCCATCCAATTTTGGTCTTTTGCATCCAAATACGTGTAAGTCACTACGAACGCATCGGGTGCTTTACTGAAAATGAGACTGGTGAGAATATTCTGATTGGCGGTGGCATTCAATGGCCCACCATCTTGTCCGATTACAGTTCGTTCGCTGATGGCGCGGAGCGAATTGCCTTCTTTTTTGACAGCCATGGCAATCGGATCTTGCCCTTCGAGCTTGCCTTCGAACAAACGGCTGTAGTAATAGCAAAGTCCCAATTCGGCCTCGCTGCAAGCGGCGAGGTAATAAGTCGCCACATTGATATCGTCGCCAGCCGGACGATTGTAAACACCGAGTGGGAACCGCTGTTGGCCTTTGTCGATGCTGAACAAACGGTTTCGGCCAATTTGTGCGGTTGCCGATGAAATGCGCTCCAAACGAAACTTGCCAGTATCGGTGGGTCGATTGCCCAAACTATCAAGGACGATAAGTTCACCCGCACCGCATTCGACCATCCAAGCGGCAGCACCTGTATTTTTGGGAACCAATTTCCATTTTTTTCCATTCTCCATTAGCTCAATACGACCGGTGGTGGAGACGGGACGAATGACAGGATCGTCCAGTTTGAGTACCCGCTGAAACATGGAAAAACTCGAATCGCCATGGATGGTCAATTGCACCACATTGCCAACGGCATTGGGAGCAGGAATCGTGTCGGAATACATGCCTGCCCAAGCAGACAGGTCAAAGGTTTCGCCTTTGTTTGCATCACCGGAGTGATTTTCTTGGCACGATACCACCGCTAATGCGATCCATGCCATCCAACCAAACGTCTTTTTCATCCCAAAAAATTTTCGGCAAAAGTAGGAACAAGCTTTACAAAACCCCGCACACAAGTTGGAAGAATATGCCTTTTGTTTCAATGCCAAAGCATGCCAAGACCACTCATCTTTTCGCATGGGTTCAAGCCCGCTTCGTTGTATTTTTACACCGTATGAAGTTGCGACCGCTTTCTTTTTTGATCCCAACAGCGTTGATTTCTGGCGCATTTGGCTTGCAAAGCCTGACCCACCGTGCGCCGGACAAAAGCTGTCTGCGCTCTGGATCATCTTCATTGGACTCCTTGTATGAAGGCAACAACGGCACCTTTGCCAGTGCAGGCGCTTGCGATCACTGCCACGGATTTGATCCCGCTGGTTTGGCCAGTGTCGACTTGGAAGGAGGCGACATCAATGTCGTGGACGATTGGCGGGCCAGCATGATGGCCAACAGCGCCAAAGATCCCTATTGGAGGGCCAAGGTGAGTGAAGAAGTGGCTTTGTTTCCACAACACCAGCAGGAAATTGAATCCACGTGCACACGATGCCACGCCCCCATGGGCCACTACGATGCGCTGGCCGAAGGAGCCTCGCACTACAGCATTGCCGAAATGCTGGCCGATCCGGTGGCACTGGACGGCGTGAGCTGCTTGGCCTGTCACCAACAATTGCCGCAACCCGAAACAGCCCAGCATACCGGGCATTTGTTCTTCGACTCTACTCCGCATGCTTACGGCCCCTATGTTGGTCCATTGGTTACCCCTATGGCTTTGTATTCGGGATACACTCCAGAGTTTGGAGCGCACATCAGCGATTCCAAATTGTGTGCAGGTTGCCACTCGTTGGTCACCGAAACCATCGATGATGCAGGCAATCTCAATGGCAATATGTTCGTGGAACAGGCCACTTGGCACGAATGGCTCAATAGCGACTATGCGCAAAACGGCACTTCGTGTCAAAGTTGTCACCTGCCGCAATTGCCCAAACAAAATGTGGTGATCGCAGCCGGTTACGATACCCCTCCGCGCACGCCGTTCGGATTGCATATTCTCGCCGGTGGCAATACCACCATGTTGAAGTTGATGCGGGACCACAAAGAAGCGCTGGGTATTTCTGCCGACCACGAAGATTTTGAGGCCACCTTGGATCAAACCATCGAAAACCTAACGCAACGGTCCGTGCAGGTGCAAGTGCTGGAAACTTCACGCACTGCAGACACCGTTTATATCGACGTATTGCTGCGCAACATTACCGGACATAAATTGCCCAGTGGTTATCCGGCTCGACGCGTTTCGGTGCATTTGACTTGTGAAGACCCCAACGGCAATATTGTTTTTCAAAGCGGAGGCTTTGATGCGCAAGGCAATATAGCCGGTGAATCAGCGCCTTTTGAGCCGCATCATCAAGAGATATCCTCGTCGGATCAAGTGCAGATCTACGAAATGGTGATGGGCGATGTGAATGGACAAAAAACAAACCTATTGAATCGCGCTGCCACGCACTTAAAAGACAACAGACTTGTGCCCCAGGGATTCGGCTACGAAGGCGCGCTATATGATACCACAGAGGTGGTGTTGGGGATTGCTGATGAGGATTTCAATCATACACCTGAAGAAGGCAGTGGAACAGACGTGATCCACTATGCCATTCCCACCAATGGCTACAACGAGGTGTTGACCACCAATATAGAAGTGTATTACCAAGCCATTCCTCCGCATTGGACCAACAGCTTGTTTGAAACCAGCACTCCAGAAATTGAGGCATTTGAGGGAATGATGCAAACTGCAGACATGTCGCCGCAATTGATGCGGACAACGAACACCACCATTCCAGCCTACGTAGGACTGGAAGAAACACGGACCAGTCGCGTATGGTATAGTTTACAAGATCGACGCATCGTATTGCGCGCTTACCAACCGGGCACTTACCGCATTTATACTGCGGGAGGACAAGAGTTGTGGCGCGGGGCACTCCTACCCGATCAGAATGTTGAACATGTGTTTCACGCCGCAGGCCAATACTTTGTAGTTTGTACTTTCCGCGACGGCAGCAGAGAAGTGCTTAGGCCGCTGGTAATGCAGTGATGCAGGCCTTCGGTTTCGACTTCACGGCCTAGCGCATGGCTACCATGATTTCAAAATCGGAACAACTGATGAGGTTACAGGTACGAATGATCAATATCAACATCAATGACAACCTACAAAAAACACTTGCGGAGTTGTTACTTTTGCAGCTAATAATTATCCCCGAATGTTAAACCACACCCTTTCGCGCGCCTGTGCCGCCTTAATTGCAATACCGCTGATTTTTGCCGCATGCATTTCCAAAAGTCCGGTAACAGGTAATACCCCATTAACTAGTACTTCCCGTGCGTCAACTTCTGCTTTTGATATCCGAAGTTGTATCGAGTACCTGGCCAGCGATGCACTCGAAGGCCGAGGCACAGGAACTGAAGGAGAGCGATTGGCGGGAGCCTATATTGTGAAGCAGTTTCAAGAGATGAAATTGAGTCCTGGCGGTGCCGCAGGATTTTATCAAGAATACAGCTATGTACCCAAAAATCCAGCGCAAATTCACCAGGTAGGCGACAGCACCAAATTGGGTATGGGCTATGCCAAAGAGGTCAAAACCCGGAATGTAATGGCCTTTTTGGACAATGGAGCGGCCACTACGGTGGTGATTGGCGCGCACTACGACCACTTGGGTTATGGCGACGAAAACTCCCTTTGGACCGGAGAACGCGCCATTCACAACGGAGCCGATGACAATGCCAGTGGAGTGGCTTGCATGCTCGCTTTGGCCGAATGGTTGAGCAAAAAGCCAGCAAACACACGCAACAACAACTACCTTTTCATTGCATTCAGCGGCGAAGAAAAAGGACTTTTTGGAAGCAATCACTTCACTAAAAATCCAACGATTGATGTCAAGACCATCAACTATATGCTGAATATGGATATGGTAGGGCGCCTAAAAGACAACAAGCTCGCCGTGAATGGATCGGGCACGAGCACCGAATGGGTGAGCGAATTGCCCAAAATCGCATTAACCGGCATTGAGCCCGTGTTCAGTGAGAGCGGCGTTGGTCCGAGCGACCATACCAGTTTTTATTATTTGGATCTGCCCGTTTTGCATTTTTTCACCGGACAACACGAAGACTACCACAAGCCCTCGGACGACGTGGATAAAATCAATTTCACTGGAATACAGCGCACGGTAGATTATATCGGCGCGATTATCACAGCGGTCGATGGCAAGGGCAAGCTGCACTTTCAGAAAACCAAAGATGCCACACCACAAGCAGCGGATTTCAAAGTGACTTTAGGCGTTATGCCCGACTACATGTACAGCGGCAAGGGGCTCAAATTGGATGGTACCAAAGAAGGTCGCCCGGGTCAGAAAGCGGGGATGTTGAAAGGCGATATTTTGTTGCGTTTGGGCGATATCGAAATCGAAGACATCTATGTATATATGGAGGCCCTTGGAAAATTCAACAAGGGAGACAAAACCAAAGCCGTGGTTGACCGCAATGGAGAAAAGATAACTTTAGACGTTGTTTTCGAATGAACCTACAGCAACGCTTCAAGCCCATAGCGGGTGATGCCACGCTATTCGCAGCCCGCTTGACCTTTGGCGGTTACATGGCCATGGAACACGGCCTCAAAAAATTCTACAAGTGGGACACCATCCAGCACGATTTTGCCAATCCACTCGGCATACCGGATTATTGGAGTGCGGCCTTGACCATTTGGGCCGAGTTGTATTGTTGTATTTTGATCGTGTTGGGCTTATTCACTCGGTTCTCGGCACTGACCAATGCCATATGTATGCTCATCGCCGCGTTGGTGGTGCACGGTGGCGATCCCATGGATGAGCGCGAGTCGGCTTTTATCTACTTTGCTGGATTCATTCTTTTGGTATACACAGGCGGAGGACGTTGGAGCATTGATCATTTATTGCGCAAAACCCGAATCGCCAAATGGCTGTGAGTTTATTTACCGAAATACGCCTATTGCTTGGGAAAGAATGGAAAAGTGAATTCCGTCGGCGAGACCATTTTGCAGCGTTGGTGATTTACCTCTTGAGCACCTTATTTATATGCTACCTCTCGTTCGAAAAAATAGCAGACGGCCAAACTTGGGGAGCCTTGTTGTGGGTTACCGGGTTGTTCACATCGTTCAACGCCATGCACAAAGCCTTAGACAGCGCTCAGCAACCCCAACTTTTGCACCTGTACACCTTGGCCCGACCGTCAGCAGTGATTGTGAGCCGATGCATCTATCATGCGCTTCAAATTGCAATTTTGAATGTGTGCAGTCTATTTCTATTTCTTTTGTTTTTCGGCGACGCCGTATTGGCCAAAATGGACTGGGGCCAATTGATTACTGGACTTCTTTTGGGCTCTACCGGCTTGGGCATCACCTTGACCTTTGTGGCCTCTTTGGCGCAAAAAACAGGCAACGGCGTTGGTCTGATGGCTATCTTGGGGTTCCCTTTGGTGATTCCTTTGCTCATTACCATTGTGAAATTCACCCGACTAGCCATAGAAGGTGTGACGTGGGCCAGCAACGGTTATCAGCTCATGCTTTTGGCAGTACTTAATGTGTTGGCAATTGTATTGGCCTACCTCTTATTTCCTTACCTTTGGAGAGAATAATTTGAAGCCCAACCAAGCAGATAGAAGAAGAGATGAAAATGCATTTTGGTTTTAAAATTTTGTGCGCCATACTGTTGATGTACGTCGCTGTTTTCGCTTTTCTAACACCGCTCAGTCCGGCCCTTTTGCAGAGCGATTTATCGGAGATTCAACCCGGTGAACACACGTTTACATTGACCGGCTACAACACCCATTTTGACGGGGCATCGACCAACGCGCTCTACCTCATCAACGACAGCACGCTGTCTTTTCCATGCACCATTGAAGAAGTAATCGACCACAGCCATTTGCGCGCACGGGTCACCTTGCCGCAAGAGATTCACAGCAAAGCATTTGCCTTTGTGCTCAACAACGATGTGGACGGCACTGTGTTTTTGGAAAGCCCGCTCAAAGTGGACGGATTCAGTTTGAACAGTCAACTTCAGCCCATGGAAATGCCCCGTTTTCAACAGCGCGAGGCCTCATTTTTCAGTTATCCTTACCAGCCCATCATCATGGAGAGCATCCGCAATTTGATGTGGCACGTACCCATGTGGTTTACCATGTTCTTTTTGATGATCATGTCATTGGTGCAAAGCGTCAAGGTATTGCTCAAAGGCCAACGCGATGGCGATAAAGCGGCCGTTATGATCGATCCGGACCAAGTGCGTCCGCACGACAACAAAGCCGCCGTGAGCGCTGCTGTGGGCATGGTCTTTTGTATTTTGGGTTTGGTCACTGGCAGCGTGTGGGCTCGTTTTACATGGGGCACGTGGTGGACCCGCGACCCCCAACTCAATGGTGCCTTGGCCGTATTTATCGTCTATGCCGCCTACTTCATTTTGCGCAATTCCATCCAGCAAGAAGAAAACAAGTGGAAGTTGTCCGCCATTTACAACATCTTCGCTTGCATTTTGATGTTTGTATTGCTCATGGTTCTGCCCCGCTTCACCGAAGGCCTGCACCCAGGCAAAAGCGGCAATCCGGCATTCTCGCAATACGATTTGGACAGCTCCCTGCGCACGATATTTTATCCCGCAACAGTCGGATTCATCCTCTTGGGCTATTGGATGTATCACATTCGTTTACGCATTTTAAAAATTGAACAAGAACATGAGAACCTTTTGGTATAGATCGTTGGTTATAGTATTGGTATTGGCTTCGCACAGTGCTCAAGCCTCCGATAGCATGGAAGAATATTTTTATTCCAGTGGCAAAATCAAAGTGGTGGTAGCCGTGGCCGCTGTGGTCATGTTGGGATTGCTCATTGCCATTGCGCGGGTGGACCAACGCGTTAGCAAATTGGAAAAAAAACTCAATAGCGAAAAATAAAGCATGAAAAAAACACACATTGTACTCATTGCTGTTGTTTTTGCACTGGCGGCGGTGCTCATCAGTACGTTTACTTCCTCCGTGGATAGCGTGAGCTTCTCGGAATCGGCTGCCGCAAAAAATGAAAAAGTAAAAGTGGTGGGTGTGTTGGACAAGACCAAAGGCATTACCTACGATGCGAATGTCAATCCCGATTTGACCATTTTTCATGTCATCGACAGCAAAGGACAGACCTGCGAAGTTCATTTGACAGATAAACAAGGACGCCCGATGGGATTGGAGCAGTCTGAGACCGTGACCTTGGAAGGAAGCATGGGCGAGGATCAAATCTTTCATGCCAACTTTATGCTCATGAAATGTCCGAGCAAATACAACGAACAAAAACACAGTCTGAGCGCAGACGCCAAATAATACGGGCTCATCCGCCCATTCCCTATGGATTCCATACACTACCTCAACGAACATTTGTTTCCCGGCCAACTCGGGCATTTTTTGGTCATACTCAGCTTTGTCAGCGCACTTTTTAGTGGGTATTCCTATTTCTTGGCGACCCGACATACTGAATCGGCGGCGTATCTGCGTTTGGGCCGATGGTCATTTACTGTTCATGCCATAGCTGTAATTGGTATCATCGGTACACTGCTGTACATCCTGTTCAACCACTTGTACGAATACAAATACGCTTGGGAACACTTGAACAATGCCATGCCCTTGCGTTACATTTTCAGTTGCATGTGGGAAGGACAAGAGGGAAGCTTTTTGCTTTGGACCTTCTGGCATGTGATCATTGGACTGTGCTTGATCCGTTGGGCCAAAGATTGGGAACCATGGGTGATGGCTGTTTTGGCAGTGGTCGAAGTGTTTTTGTCATCGATGTTGATCGGTGTTTATTTCGGCGATTTCCAGTTCGGAAGCAATCCTTTTGTGCTGTTGCGCGAAGCATCCAGCAATGTCGGATTGCCTTGGACCTTGAATCCCGATTACCTCACCCTCAAGCCATTTATGGATGGACGCGGCCTCAATCCCCTATTGCAAAATTATTGGATGACCATTCATCCGCCGACCTTGTTCTTGGGCTTTGCATCTACAGTTGTTCCGTTTTTGTACGCCATTGCAGGACTTTGGCGCAAGGATTTGCGCGGTTGGATGCGCCCGGCTATTCCGTGGTCCTTTTTTGGCATTATGATTTTGGGTACCGGTATTTTGATGGGAGGCGCATGGGCGTATGAAGCCCTTGGTTTCGGTGGATTCTGGGCTTGGGATCCCGTAGAAAACGCGTCGTTGGTGCCTTGGTTGATATTGGTAGCAGCAGCGCATTTGTTGGTGATCAACCAGCGCAAAGACAGCTCAACATTTGCCGCATTGACCTTGAGTGTAGGCGCATTCATTTTGGTCCTTTACTCTACCTTCCTCACGCGCAGCGGCGTTTTGGGCGACAGCTCCGTACATAGTTTTGTCGATAGCGGAATTCTTGCCCAGCTCCTGGTGTACCTTCTGTTCTTCGTGGCATTGACCACTTACCTGTTGTTGCCCAGCAAATCATTGCGCACACTTTATGTAGGCATTTGTGGAATTCTTTTCGTGGTGGGCATCGGCGATATCATGACCTACAAAACCTACAAGACCGCCGAAGAACTTGAAAAGCTATTGCCTGGACAAGACACGATGATTCCTGGACTTTGTTTGATCTTTATTCTGCTCACGGCGGTGATGTCGTTTTTGGCGTATCGCAAGGGTTTCCGCAAACCAGGCGAAGAAGAAGAAGCCTTGTGGAGCCGCGAGTTTTGGATGTTTATCGGCGCTTTGATATTGGTGATTATGGGCGTTCAAATCACCGTGGTGACCAGCATCAATGTGGGCAATATTTTTATGGCACCGTTTGAATCCGTTTTTGCATCGCTGCACAAAAGCACCGGATGGAGTGTGTTTGAGGCCATGAGCAAACACAATTTTTCAGCACCATCGGGCGACGATCGATTTGATGTGTATCACAAATTTCAGATCCCCTTCACTTTTATTTTGTTTTTGATCATCGCATTCGGTCAATATTTGAAATACAAAAACACCGACCTGAAGAGCTTTCTTCGGCAGTTGATCTTGAGTGCGATCGTTACTGTGGTATTGACCGGTTTGACCGCTTGGGCCATTCAC
>CANHSF010000136.1 GCA_947463065.1 Flavobacteriales bacterium
AATGAATAAAAAGCTTCCGACCAAGGAAGATTTGCATCCCAATACCAAGTTTGTTACCAATCATTTGCTGCGCATTTTGAGCAACAGCAAGACATTGGCGAAAGTGGAGAAAGACAATCACATCAAATGGCGTGAGAATGCCGATCTATTGAAGTCGTGCTTCAAGTTGCTTGCCGAAAGCGAGGATTACAAAGAATACATGGCGTCCAAGGAACGCGGTTTCAACCATGATCGCGAATACTTGATACGCATGTTCAAACGCCAATTGATCAATATCGAGGCCATTCATGAGTGGTTGGAAGACATTGGTATCTTCTGGAACGATGATTTGGATTTGGCTGCCAGCATGGTAATCCGTTCGTTGAAACAAATCACCGAGAATGACGATGACGTGAAGTTGATGCCCCTTTGGAAGGAAGACGACGATGAGGAAGAGTACACCAAAAAGTTGTTCCGCAAAACATTGACCCTCGGAGAAGAAAGCGAAAAAATCATACAAGCGAACTCGCCCAATTGGGATATGGATCGAATCGCATTGACGGATTTGATCATCTTGAAAATGGCCATTGCTGAGGCGATGGCGTGCGAGAGCATTCCGGTCAAAGTCACCATCAATGAGTACATTGAGTTGGCGAAGTATTACAGCACCGACAAGTCAACACAATTCATCAACGGTTTGCTGGATGTGATCATCCCGAAATTGCAAGAAGAAGGCAAAATCAAAAAGATAGGTCGTGGTTTGATGGATGGGGAATAAACCGAAAGAATGAAGACCAATAAACAGCTCATCACACTTGTTGGTCCCACAGCATCGGGCAAAACAGCTTTGGCCATTGAAGTGGCAGAGCATTTGGGCTGTGAAATTGTCTCAGCCGACTCGCGCCAAATTTATAAGGAGCTTTCGATTGGTGTGGCCAAGCCAACATCGGAAGAATTGCAGCGTGCACCGCATCATATGATCGATGTGGTTTCGATACACGAACCCTATTCCGCCGGTCGGTATGCGACCGAGGCGCGAGCCATTATCGATTCCCTTTTTGAACAACACGATCATGTGGTATTGGTAGGCGGCAGTGGACTTTATATCCAGGCCTTGATCGAAGGTATGGATGACTTGCCGGGAGATTTGACGCTGCGTGCAGAGTTGAGGGCATGGTATGAACGCGAAGGATTGCTTGCGCTGCAGCAAGAATTGGAGCGTTTGGATCCCGATTATTATCAAGAGGTAGATCGATTCAATCCCCATCGATTGATGCGCGCCATCGAAGTCATTCGCATCACCAATCAACCATTTAGCCATTTGCGCTCGGGAAAAAAAGCCGAATTGCCATTCGATGTCATAAAAATAGGATTGACGGCGCAGCGCGAGTTTTTGTATCAAAGGATCAATCTGCGTGTGGATCAAATGGTGGAGCAAGGGCTCGAAGAGGAGGCGCGGCGATTGCGGCCATTGAGCCAATTGACGGCTTTACAAACCGTTGGGTATAGCGAGTGGTTTGCCGCATTTGATGGGCAAATTTCTTCGCATGAAGCCATCGAAAAAATCAAACAACACACTCGGCAATATGCCAAACGCCAGTTGACTTGGTGGAGAAGAGATCCTTCCATCCATTGGGCGGCTATCGATCAGGGAGGTCGATTGCTGTCGTTTGTCCAAGGCATATTGAACCATTGAGTGTTTTCGATTGGCAGGGAGATTTCATTTTTGTTTTGGAATTTTATGGGGCCCAATGCGTGTTGCGGCGTGCGGGGAAGGATAGGATTGTAACTTTTTTAGAGATGAGGCAGTAGAAGCGGAAGAGCGCCATCAATTTTAATAGGTGTCGCCATTAAACTGAACCCTAACTAAAAAAAGCGATGAACCCTAGATCGTACTCCCTATCGTGGCAACGCATGTTGTTTCACACCCATTGCAATTCAGACACTTTATTGCATTCACCTGAACGAAAGCCTTCGTTTTTGTACCCCCCTTTTCTTCGATCGTTTTGGACGGCCGTCGTCCTATTGAGTGCATTTGGAATGCAGGCGCAATTGGTCGTCAACGAAAACGCGTCGAATAGTACAATGACCAGTTTGATTCAAGGATCGGGCGTGACCATCACCAATTTTGTCATCACACAAGGCAACAATCAACAGGTATCGTCATTTGTGAATACCAACTCAGCGGCCAATCCGCTGACCATTCCGAATGGCGTGTTGCTCTCAACTGGAAGGGGAAATAACGCGGCGGGTGCCAACAACAATGGAGGCGTTTCGACGAGCTACAATACCTCCTTTAATGATCCAGACTTGATTGCTTTGGATCCACAAGCCAACAAAGACGTGGTGATCGTGGAATTCGATGTGAGTCCTCGCTCTGATACCTTGCAGTTGCAATTTCAATTTGGATCCGAAGAATACCTCGAGTACACCTGCAGTTCCTTCAACGATGTGTTTGCCTTCTTGGTGAGCGGTCCGGGTATTTCGGGTCCGTATGCCAACAATGCTGCAAATTTCGCCAAGCTTCCCGACAACACACCTGTATCCATCGGTACCGTCAATCAAGGTAGCCCAGGCGCATTTGGTGAAGCGGCTAACTGCGCTAGTTTGGCCAACTCGGCCTTTTTCATCGACAATACAGGCAATACGTTGGTGCAAGCCGATGGTATAACGCGCCGACTCACTGTTAAAGGCTTGGTTACACCTTGCGCCACCTATCACGTAAAGTGCATTTTGGCTGACGCCGGCGACAACCAATACGATTCGTTTGTTTGGTTGGACGGATTCACCGCATTGGGACAAGCAGTGACCTTTGGTCCAGTTTTGAGCGGTCAATCGCTCATCGAAGGTTGCAATTCGGTGACTTATCAAGCGACACGTGTAGGTGATTTGAGCGTTCCTTTGACGGTAAGTCTTGCTTATTCAGGAACAGCAACCAACAATACGGATTACACTGGTGCACCATCATCATTGGCTTTTGTAGCAGGTGAAGTGTCCAAACAATTTACCCTTTTTCCAATTCAAGACGCATTGACGGAGGGAACAGAAACAGTCAATATTGCCGCATCGTGGAATGTTTGTTCGAGCGCATTCAATGTCTCGGTGCCGCTGAACATTGCAGACCGAACACTGTCCTTGTCCCCCACATCCAATATCACCGCGAATGTTGCAGCAGGCACATGCGCGGCAAACGTCAATTATTCCACCCCGACAGCGGTAACCAATTGCTCAACTTGTTTTTCGGGCAATTCTATTCCTGGATATACGTTCATTGGCACGCTCAATGGCCAACGCTATTTTCGTAGCAATGCGTCCATGACTTGGGCGCAGGCCGATGCAGCCGCAAAGGCATTGGGTGGGCATTTGTTGACCATCAGCAATCTACAAGAAAATCAACTCTTTCAAGGCCTCGGTCAGCACTGGATCGGATTTACTGATCAAGTGGTAGAAGGCACTTGGCGCTGGGTAACCGGCGAAACCAATGCCTATACCAATTGGCACAGCGGTCAACCAGATAATTCAGGGAATCAAGATTTTGCAACGATCAACTGGAATAATTCCAACCAATGGGATGACAACGGCAGTGCTACTTCGTTACCTTACATACTTGAATTCGATTGTGCTGTCATCACACGAACTGCAGGTCCTGCCAGTGGAGCTAGTTTTCCGATCGGTACAACGACAGTGACCCATACAGCGACCATGGCAAGTGGTCAATCCGCTACAGCGTCATTCAATGTGGTAGTGACCGATAATGTTGCACCAACCATCGTTTGTCCTTCGACGCAAAACATTTCGCTGGGTGCTACCGGCTCATATACGTTGGCTGATTTTAGAAATTCAGCAACCATTACCGATAACTGCACAGGAACCATAACTCGAACGCAGTCTCCAGCGGCAGGCACTGTGCTTACAGGCGCAGGAACGACAGTCGTGACCATCACAGCAACGGACGCTGCAGGCAATACGAGTTCGTGCACATTCAATGTGGTGCGTGCAGATACTACGCCACCATCTTTGACTTGTCCTTCCAATCAAAACATCACTTTAGGAGGAACATGCACCCACACATTGGCCGACTATCGGGCCAATGCACCGGCGACCGACAATGTCACCGCAACGGGATCCATTGTCAAAGTGCAGTCTCCAGCAGCGGGCACTGTTTTGAGCACAGTTGGCGTCACACCCATTACCATTACTGCGACAGATGGTGCAGGAAATGTGTCCTCATGCACATTTAACGTTACACTTCAAGAAACTACAGCTCCCGTGATCACATGTCCTGGTCTTCAAACCTTGGTATTGGGGAGTGCAGGAAGTGCCACTCTTCCCAATTATGCTGCTTCAGCAACCATCACCGATAACTGCACTGCAAGTGGTTCGATTGTTCGTACCCAGAATCCAGCTGCAGGTACAGCAGTTACCGGCGCTGGTCAGTTTCAAGTCACCATTACTGCCACAGATGCTGCAGGCAATGCATCGTCATGCAATTTTAATGTGAATAAGGTGGACAATGCAGCACCCGTCATCACTTGTTTGAGCAATCAAACATTGGCATTGGGCGCTACATGCAATGCGGTTCTACCAGATTACCGCAACGTTGTAACCATCACGGATAATGTCACGGCGAGCAATTTGATCACGCGCACACAATCGCCAGCACCGGGGACAAATTACACTGGAGCAGGTTCACAAACCATTACGATCACCGCTACCGACGGCAGTTCAAATGCGTCCACTTGCACATTCAATGTTGCTCGTGCAGATCAAACTGCGCCTACTATCGCATGTCCGGCCAATCAATCCTTGATCTCTTCAACCCCTGTGGTATGGCCAGATTACAGAACAATGGCTACATTCACTGACAATTGCACATCATCTGCGAACATCGTCAAATCGCAAAGTCCAGTCCCTGGCAGTGCGGTCACGGGAACAGGTCAACAAACGGTTACACTCACTGGGGTCGATGCTGCGGGCAATTCCAATACATGTTCATTTTCGGTGGCCACGGGTCCTCCCACGCGCGTCAATATCATGAGCAGCGCAGCCGTGGTAAATGAAAACGGTACAACGGCATCCATCGCATTGTCCATTACCAATCCGTCTGCGACCACAGCCACAACAGTGCAGCTGGCTTTGACTTCTGGCAGTGCTTCGGCCGTGGGCAACTATACGACCCAAACCGTTACGTTCCCAGCAGGCAGCGGAGCCAATCAAAATGTGACTTTGAACATTACCAACAACACCGCATGTGGATCCAATAGTGATTTGGTGTTCACCTTGCAAAACGCATCGGGCGGACATTCTGCCGCTGTGGGAACATCAAATACTCATGCTTTGACCATTGTGGATGACGATCAACTGAGCGTTCAGTTGGCCGATGAAAACACAGAGGACAACTCTGTAACAGGCTGGACAGGCATTGGTGAAAACACCTTTAACATTTCGAGCGTATCACCGATCACTGGAAGCAGAAGTTTGCGTTCGACCTCATCGGCGATCGCTGGCGAATCGTTTTTTGCCATGGATATGGACAATGCTTTGCTTACGGGTGTGCGCACCACATGGCAGTTGAACATAAACTACGGCAACGAGGAGCCTACCACAAGCAATTCGTTTTTGTATTATTTGGCTTCATCCGCCGACGGAATAACCACTGCTAAAAATGGATATGCGGTTGGCGTAGTTCCCAATGGCGCATCGGCTGCTGACTTTATTGCTTTGTTTCGCATCGATAACGGTGTAGCAACTGCATTGATCACTTCCGCCATCGACTGGAATACCACGCACCAAAACGTTGGCGTTCGCGTCGTTCGTGAGTCCACTGGCTTGTGGCGTTTGTTTGTTCAACCGACAGGTGGTTTTGCATCCATGACGGCCATTGGTACCGCTACCGATGCCAATTATCGCGACATGGCATTCACCGGAATGTACCACAAGTTTACAGCAGCTACTTCAGCCAAATTGGCGATGGACGATATCAGCATACTGCAAGAAGCTTGTCCAAATACGTGGTACAGTCAGAGCACTGGACAAGCGGGAGGAACCATTTGGGCCACTGCACCGACAGGCGGAACTGCACAAGCCGTGAGTTCTTCGCGATACGACAATTTTGTGATTCAGTCAGGGCACAATGTCACCTTCAATGCTTATTTTGTGGGCAAAGATCTTACCGTTCAAACGGGAGGAACCCTGACCGGAGGCAATGCAGAATTGGTGGTGTGTGGCAACTTGACGGTGAGCGGCACCATGACCACAGCCAATGGAAGTTTGCGCATGAAAGGCGCACAAGCACAAGCCATTGTTTCCAATGCATCGCTTTCATTGGGTCATTTGATCATCGACAATGATGGATCAACAGTAACACTTCCTGCGAATGTGGAGACCTTTGTAAAAGAGGGGTATGTGGTGAGCATTTCCGAGGGTACCTTGTTGACCAATGATCGCTTGACCTTGCGTTCGAATGCAACGGCCACAGCAAGCATTGGAGATATCAAGTCGGGAGCTTTGTTGACGGGCAAGATCACTTTGGGCCGGTACATACCACCGCGTCAGAATTTCCCATTTGGAAGCTGGGTGGCAGTGGGTTGTCCATTGCAGGGAGTCACCATACACGACTGGAACGACGATATTGTTACCACCGGGTTTTTGGGTTCGGATAATCCTCCACCATACAGTTTCAATAACATTCAATGGTACAACGAAGCAGTTAGCGGTAGTGCCAGCAATGGATATACCGGCGTATTGCACGTCAACAATACATTGGCGCACGACAGAGGATATTTTGTTTACATGCAGACCCCGGCTCAAAATCTGGTAGTGAAAGGCAATATTCAACAAGGATCATTCAATCAGCCAATCCAGTATACCAATACCGGTAACCCTGGAGAAGACGGCTGGAACCTTTTGGTGAATCAATATCCCAGCGAAATTGATTTGCACCAGATGGTGATGAATGGCTCGGGAATCGCATCGTATTATGTTTTTGATGCAGAGAGCAACAATTACAAATACTACAATGCAAACATTGGTGTTGGAACAAATTCGCGTTATGTGGCCAGCGGACAAAGCTTCATGGTCAAAGCCAATGCGGCGGGAGCATTCTTGCGCTACGAAGAGCGATTCAAAACCAATACAGGAGCTACTTTTGAGCGTGAGATGCCAGAAAATTCGTTTGTGAATTTTAGAATCTCTGGGTCGAATGGAACAAGCGACGAGTGTATTCTCAACTTGCGCGACGATTCAGGTTCGAATTACGATTGGACCAAGGACGCGAAAAAATTGATGAGTACCAATGCCAGTGCAGCGGAATGCGCAATCGTTTCTTCGGACAATACCTTGTTGTCTTTGGATACACGCCCTGCAACGGCGAATGAACTTCAGATTCCGATCTATGCAAAAATGCCGGTTGCGGGCACATACACTTTCCGAGTGGCACAAACGAATAATTTGCCTTGGGCTACTTGTATATATGTTCGCGACGTGGTTACCAACAACATCATTCCATTGGTAGCAGGCCAGCAATTTACCATCGCCATCACTACGCCTTATGCGGGAAACCGATTTATGATTCACATCTCACCTGAGGTTTTGACTACAGTGACCAATGTTTCTTGCAATCGAGCCGATGACGGAGCTATTGCCATCGACATTCCACAAAGCGGTTGGTCGGCCAGTTTGACGGCCTCGAATGGAACGGTCATCGGGACAGCTACTAACGATCAAACATGGAGCGATTTGGCTGCGGGAACATACAGCATAGCCATCACGAGCAATGTGCAAGCGTGTCCTGTTGTATCGCGCACAGTGACCGTGGCAGAATCAGAAGGCTTGGATATTGATGTGTTGAACACAGTGCCTGACCATTGCAACACCGATGGAGAAGGCGCTATACTTTGTGCAGTTGACCATGTGAGTGGAGCCTATCATTACGCATTTCGCAATGAAAGCGGAGAGATTATGGCAGAAGGCGAAACAGCCGAATTGACCTTCGGCGCGCAGCACTTGATGGGGTCGATGTATACCGCATTGGTGACCCATGCTTGCGGAGTTGACAGCATATCGGTAGACATCAAAGACCCGAATGCAGTGGTGGTTGAGATCTTGTCGACCGATGTCGAAATCAGCATGGGCGATGGCGATCTGGTCCATCTCGATTTTGAGCAATATACCGAAAATGCAGATTCGCATCTTTGGCAGTTGAACAATGGATTTACCAGCCACGACGAGACATTCTCTATGGATTTTGAAGATGTGGGCAGCTATGTGTTGGCGTTGGAAGGAATGAATGAACATTGTTTGAATTCGGACCTCGTCAATATCGAGGTAATGCCGCAGCAGTCGCAAAGCCAATTGAATGATGGCGCGTATGAGGTGGCTCCGCTGACGCAGATCACCAGCAATCAGCAAATTGCCTTCAAGTGCAATATCAATAGCAATGAGAAGTGTTTCATTCGCGTCTTTGATATGAGCGGTAAATTGGTATGGTATATCGGCACCAATATCTCAGTAGGCAAGATCATTGAGGTTTCGGATGGCAATTTTGCGCCCGGTGCATACGTGATCAATGCTTACGTAGGCGATAAGATGGTGTATTCCAATAAATTCTCACGATAATCAAGAAAAATGGGTTAGTGGTAAAAGAGGGGAGAATGCAATGCATTTGACCAAAAAGATAGAGGCTTCGGTCTCTATTTTTTTATTCTCTACGTGCATATAGCTGAGGTGGAAATCAGATTAGCGCGCCCATCCGACGGCGGCGAGCGAGCGTTTGCATCACGCAGTAATCAAGCATGCATTGGACTCGCCAAATGGTTTTAAATTCTCACACATTTGAAATACAGCGGTTGTGCGGCCTACCATTTTCGTGTGCCTTTCACAGCGAAAATGGAGTCAAAAGGAATCCGATTATTTGAGATCAGCTAAGATGATTTTTTTCATTGTAAAGGTATTGCGCAGCGCCTTTTCGCGCACTTGCGGATCGGGGCTGCGGATGAGGTCAAAGTATTCCACGGGCACGACTTGCCATGACAATCCGTATTTGTCTTTGCACCACCCGCATGCACTTTCGGTGCCGCCGTTAGCGGTAAGCGCTTCCCAGTAGTAATCCACTTCTTCTTGGTCTTTGCAATTG
>CANHSF010000137.1 GCA_947463065.1 Flavobacteriales bacterium
AACACTTTTTTCCGGATGTAGCACCATCAATTTTTTAAAAGCTTTCTTTGCTCGGTCAATTTTGCCCTGAAGCACAAAGAGTTGTGCCATGGTTTCGGTCACAAATTCCATATCGTCTTCAAGGCTTTCTTTGGCCAAATCGGATATGCTGTAATCGGCCGCTTTTCCAGGTGTAATGCGGGGTTCCAATTGGATAAATCGGTCGATCAGCGTCTTTTGATGGTCTTTTTTCTGTGGCACCTCCATGCGGCGGGCGCTATGGGCAATCAATCCTTGTTCCTCATCCGGCGACAAGTCATCAAGGCGATCCTCGATACCGGTTTCTGCGCTTTCCAACGGCCTTCTCAGCCAATTGCTTGCGTCCTCCGGCTGTTCACCCTCGGGCATCGGTCGAGCATCTGCCTCAAAGGCAATTTCCTTCGAGCGCTGCTGCATCCAACGGGCAAACGGACTCAAATCGGTATCGTCTGTTTCTTGCGCGGCTGCTTTTGCAGGCAATTCGTTCTGCTGTTGGCGCACATCTTCCAAAATTTCCTGCTCCAAGGCGCTGTGGATGGCCTCAATCAAAATGGTCTCCTGCAATTCGGGGTCGATGGCTGCGGCAGTTGCTGCTGGCGGCGTTGTTGGGGGCACCGGGTGTTCCGACTCATCGGCAATCGTGGCCTCAGGGGGTGCGACAGGGGCAACGACCTCTACAGGCGACGGGGAGGGCAGAGGTGCAGTGTCGGCAATCCATTCTTGATCCTCCATGGCGGGAGGCGAAAGAATTTGCTCTGGGGCCTGGTCCTCCACGATCCGATCGGCAAGTTCACGCAGCAATGGATCGGTTGATTCTATCGGCTCTGGCTGCGCAAGCTGCGAATCGGTTGTTTCAATGGACGGCGTTGGAAGTGGGGCAACAGGCTCTGGATCGACCGGAACATTCGGCGCTGTTGGAGTGTGCAATGGCGCAATGTTCTCCGATCCAGGGTGTGTGGTAGCGCGAAGCAAGTGGTACAAGGCGCTCCGATCTCCAGCGTACAAAGCTGCTTGTTGAACCTGATCGGTTTGGCGGTAATCGCCATCGGTCAAGTAGGCTTTGGTGAGCAAAATCTGGGCAGTCTGAAAATAAGGATAACGCTCCACCAACCGCTCCAATTCTGCAGTGGTCAAAACAGGCCCTGAAGCGCTATTTTGCAGGTGTTTGTGGAAATCCAATTTATTCATATTACCAATTGCCAACACTGGCATTGTAGATCTCTTGGGTCAACTGATCATTGATTTGCTTCCACAAATCTTCTTGTATCGTGAATAGATCCTGGTCGGCCTCGAAGTCTGCAAATTTAGAGAATGTTTTCTCAAAGCTATACGTCGGTTCGGGAAGGTTGGTGTACTTGATCTTCACGGTAATGGTCAAGCGGTTCAAGGCGGCCGTTTCTTCACCGCCTTTTACGGTGTTGGCGCTAATTTGATAACCCGTAATGCTTCCTTCGAATTGGAGTTCCCCGTCCTGCTCCACCAACTTCAGTGGACTCTGTGACAGCATGACGTCTTTCAAATTCTCCGTGAGCCGCTGAGCGTAAATCGGGGTAGCCAATGCGGTCTGCGGTTTGAGGTAGCTGACGCTAAATGTTTTGGCACCGCTGAATTGGCCGCCAGTAAGCGAATAAATTCCGCAACCGCAAAGGGCGATCGTCAGTCCCAAAAGGCCGATGAGCAATTTCATTTTCATGCTTTGGTGATGCCGTATTCTTTTATTTTGCGGTACAAGGTGCGTTCGGAAATACCCAATTCTTCAGCGGCAAATTTGCGTTTGTTGCGGTGTTTTTTCAGGGCTTTCATAATCAGCTCTTTTTCACTGTGGGTCAAGGATAGCGATTCTTCTACCAAAGTGTGTGCATTTCCTGCATGTGCAGGATGATTGCCCTGCAGTTGGATCACCGCGTTGTTGCTCGCAGGGTAATGACTGGGTGGCGCTACCGAGGTGCTCACGGTTGGGGTAAATACTTTGCGAAACAACTCTTCATTTTCTTCAGTCGTTTCCAAATGACCGCTTTGCATCATGCTCAACACCAGTGATTTCAGGTCGTTGAGGTCGTTTTTCATATCAAACAAAACCTTGTAAAGGATTTCGCGCTCACTAAAGTTGTTTGTTGCACCAGCGCCTTGTGTCACGGCAATTCCTTTGTTTCCAAAGTCCTCATGGGGCAAATAGTAGTGAAGGGTGGGCGCTTCGATCATGCGCTCCTGCTCGAGCACACTCATTTGCTCGGTGATGTTTTTCAACTGTCGAACATTCCCCGGCCAACTGTAATTGGTCAAAACTTGCGCAGCATCCGAAGAAAGTTGGAGCGATGGCATTTTGTATTTTTCGGCAAAGTCGGATGCGAATTTTCTAAACAACAGCACCACATCTTCGCGCCGTTCGCGCAGGGGTGGCATAAATATCGGCACCTGATTCAAACGGTAGTAAAGGTCTTCCCGAAATTTGTTTAGGCGAATGGCCTCAGAGAAATCAACATTGGTGGCAGCCACCACGCGCACGTTGGTCTTTTGCACTTTGCTCGAGCCCACTTTGATGTACTCGCCAGTTTCGAGAACACGGAGCAAGCGAACTTGCGTGCCAAGGGGCAATTCTGCAACTTCATCCAAGAAAATCGTACCGCCATTGGCTTCTTCGAAGTACCCTTTGCGTGCGTCTGTCGCCCCAGTGAAGGAGCCTTTTTCGTGGCCGAACAATTCGCTGTCGATCGTCCCTTCCGGAATAGCACCACAGTTCACAGCGATGTATGGACCATGCTTGCGCTGGCTGAATTGATGAATGATTTTGGGAATGCTCTCTTTACCTACACCACTTTCTCCATTGATCAAAACAGAAATATTGGTAGGTGCAACTTGCACGGCAATGTCGATCGCACGGTTGAGTAGGGGCGAGTGCCCGACAATATCAAATCGTTGTTTTACGCTCTGTATATCCATTACTTCAATTTGAATGTGATTGGTATGGTTAATTGAGTCCGCACGGGCTTGCCATTTTGTTTGCCAGGATAGAACGGTTTAAGCTTTTTGATTGCGCTCTCGGCTGCTTTATTTAATTCTGGCGCGCCTGAAACTCCCCGCACGGTTCTCACATCACGGATGCTACCATCTTTTTCTACCACAATGGAGACATAAACTTTGCCTTCTATTCCTGCCAATTTCGCTGATTCGGGATAGGTTAGGTTTTTAAAAATATCTGCTTGCATTTGTTCCTCCTTGCCTGGGTATTGCGGCATCTCCGAAACAAAAGTGTATACGGTTTCTTCATTGTCCTGCCTGTCCTCAACTACGGGCATTGCAGGTCCAGTCTCCATATCTACTCCATCTTGCCATGAATCCTCAGGAATAAAGCTCATTGATTCCGGCGGACGGGATAGGGTAAGAATAGGGTCATGATTTTGCAGCTGAGATAGCGCTAGTATCTCCTTCACCTGTGGTTCATTCAATATATGTTGCTCAATGGTTTGATCGGCTTTCATCTTTTGTGCGCCCGTCGATGAAGCCTCAATGATGGAGCTTGAAATAAGCTTGCCGTTGGAGATCAATACATACCAAACTTCCTCATAACCATTGGCGTTAAAATCACTGGTAAATACTGGGGATATATACGCACGCTTATTTGGTTCAACATCAACCGAACGATCAATTGGTTTTGAATTGGGGTATTGCTTTGACGCGTTCCAGTTAATAAACCTTGAATATTGCCACTTTTTTCCTGACACGGTGGAGAAAACGCTGAATGGTCGAGTAAATGATTGTGGCGTATAGTTCGGTTGGGATTCTATGATTTCGTAGGTGATAGAAAATTCCGAAAGATTGGGTTCATCAAAATAACATGGCGCACTCATCAAAGAATGTGTTTGTAGTGCAAACGTTTGATAGGGCATTTGCATGATCTTGTGATCGAAGGATTGAAATTGAGTAGCATAGCCGATGCCCAGGGTTTTTTCACGAGGTTTTTTGGGCATGAGTAGTGTGAAACTTGGATTAACTGGGGTTTTGAAAAGCGTCGAAGTATGATCCGATTTTGCCAAGCCTTCAACACAATTCGCGGGAATGCTGCTTATTTGGATTGGGTTAAACTGCCAGCTGTTTTCCACGATATGCGCATATACGAGATACGAATTTTGAGTGCTGTTGGCATGCAAATAATACACCTCTGCGTGAGGGAGTAAGTTCCAAGTATTTGGTGAAATAAAAATAGAGGTGGACAATTGTTGACTCAGTTGATGTTCAATCTCCAAACGCGCGCGTTCATTCACCATGACCCTGTATTCGTCATGTATGATTTGGTTTTCATGGAAGAAGTCGTTCAAAGCTGACTCCATTGAAACGGTTTTTGATTTCATGCTAGACAGCTCATCAGCGACTCTTTGAAAAGAAAAGGCATCCAAATACGGGTTAAGCTGCTGTTTATCGAATACCAAGGTGTCGTAGGTCTCATTTTTGAGCGATTGGCGAAATGAATACTCCCAATTGGCTTCTTTAAAATAGGTAAGGCCTCCTCGGACAAGCAGTCGTTCTCTTTGTTTTGAACGGATAAATGCTCTTTTCTTTTGTTGGTCGCTGAGTTGGTTATATGGGAATCCGGCTTTTTCATCCAACACCTTCGGCCCAACTACCTGCATGGTCTTGAGCATTTGTTCAATTGTTTTGCAAAATGCTTTCGCAGTCCCAACTGCTTTTGTGGGCATATAATGAAAGGTTACAAATTGGTCAGGGGCGATTCTATAATAGCCCCGTACCATTTTCATTTCTTTATTTTTAGATGAGAATTCTGCGTAGAACAATTCTTTTTTAATCACGTCAAATTCGGGATTCATCTCCCATGGCAAATGATTCATGCGCATCACATTTTCCAAGCTGAGAAGGGGGTGATGAGTGTCCTCTTTTGAAATGTTATGCACCATGAAGTGCAACTTAGCTTGGCCAGCTTTGTAATAGAATTCGCATTTTGCTTTTTGCTGGTAGTCAAACGGGTGTGGCACGATATAGGGCACCGTCCACTTGTTGGTATCTACCTGCAGCGCATATTGATGCGGTATGTAAACCGTTACCAATTGTGCGCAAAGGGAAGAGCTCCATAGCCATGCCAATCCGATTATGGCCAATTTCAATTGCATTGTATATGTTTTAAGTCGGTTCAACTTCGCCGATCAACGTCACACTCGTGCAATCCAACATGCGAACATGTACATATTGCCCCAATTGATATTGCTCTGATTTGGGGAAAACCACTACCACATTCTGCGAGTTGCGACCTTGGAAATGTTCAGTCGATTTTTTGCTTGTACCTTCAATCAAGACGCGCTGCACCTTGCCCACATGTTGGCGTGTGCGTTTAGCGGCGCTCTTCATTTGCAGGTCGATGATTTCCATCAAACGGCGTCCTTTGACTTCCTCAGGCACATCGTCCTCGTATTTGCGTTCGGCCAATGTTTTTGGACGCTCCGAGTATTTGAACATATACGCCATGTCATAACCTACCTGTTCCATGAGGCTTAGCGTGTCGGCGTGTTCTTCTTCCGTTTCTCCGCAGAATCCCGTAATCACATCGGTGCTGATGGCTGCGTCGGGCATGTACCTGCGAATCGCTGCGATGCGATCCAAATACCATTCGCGGGTATAGCCGCGATTCATGCGCTTCAATACATCGCTGTTGCCACTTTGTACGGGCAAGTGAATGTACTTGCAAATGTTCTCGTATTTGGCCATCACCTCCAATACCTCATCGGTCATGTCTTTGGGGTGCGATGTAGAGAAACGCACGCGCAAATCGGGATCAACCAAAGCCACCTGCTCCATCAATTGAGCAAAATTCACGGTGGGTTTAGCTGGGTCTACAATTTCTCCTTTATTGGTAATGTTCCATTTGTAACTGTCCACATTTTGGCCCAACAGGGTCACCTCGCGATAACCTTGTGCAAAGAGATCGCGGGCTTCCTGGACAATGCTTTGTGGATCGCGACTGCGCTCACGGCCTCGTGTAAAGGGCACCACACAGAAGGAGCACATGTTGTCGCATCCGCGCATGATGCTAATGAATGCAGTAATGCCATTGCTGTTCAATCGCACAGGGGCAATCTCGGCATAGGTTTCTTCGCGACTGAGCAGCACGTTAACCGCCTTTTGGCCTTCGTCTACACGGTTGATCAAATTGGGCAAATCGCGATAAGCGTCAGGGCCAACCACCAGATCCACCAATTGTTCTTCGACCAATAGTTGTTCGCGCAAACGCTCGGCCATGCAGCCCAATACACCAACCATCATCTCGGGCTTGCGTTTTTTTACGGAGCGAAAATACTTGAGGCGCTCACGCACACGTTGTTCAGCATTATCGCGAATGGCGCATGTATTGAGCAAAATCAGATCGGCCTCCTCCGCATCGCGGGTGGTGATAAATCCTTCTTTGGTCAATATGCTGGCAACGATCTCGGAATCCGAAAAGTTCATTTGGCAGCCGTAGCTTTCAAGCAAGAGTTTGCGACCGATTCCATTTTCGATGTTGGATCCTTCCAACATCAGGTACTCACCTTGGCGAGTTTCATCAATGATTTTTTCTTCCACAGTATATAGCTGTATTGAAAAGTGAATATTTAGTTGTGTGGACTTCAGTCCGATTGTCAGCCATTGAAGCAGGTTTATTGGCCCCAAATGCCTCCAACTCAGTTTTCTGAAGCGGGGGACAAAGATAATCAACTTATCGGGCAAAACTGACAATTTGTCGGCAATTTGGTTTCTTCCAATTTAAGTCGCATACATTTGCCGCCGCTGTGACCTCCCCCAACTTTTGCGGAGAGGTCGCGTAAACAGCCTTTTTTTTGTAAGCATCGCCTATGAGTAAGAATCTTGTGATCGTGGAGTCACCGGCCAAAGCCAAGACCATTGAGGGTTATTTGGGTAAGGATTTTATCGTGAAAAGCAGTTACGGCCACGTCCGTGATTTGCCCAAAAGCGATGTAGCCATCAACATTGAGAAAGGATTTCAACCCGTCTATGAGGTGTCGCCCGACAAACAAGATGTTGTGAGTGAACTCAAAAAACTCGTTGCTAAAGTAGACGATGTATGGCTCGCAACCGATGAGGACCGCGAGGGAGAAGCCATCTCTTGGCACCTTGCGGAGGCCTTAGGTCTGAGTATCGAAAAAACCAAACGCATTGTATTTCACGAAATCACCAAAAAGGCGATTCAGGATGCCATTGCGAAACCCCGTCACATCGACGTCGATCTGGTAAACGCACAGCAAGCGCGTCGCGTGCTCGATAGAATTGTGGGCTTTGAGCTTTCTCCCGTATTGTGGAAGAAAGTGAAAACAGGATTGAGCGCCGGTCGCGTGCAGAGCGTGGCGGTGCGCATCATCGTAGAGCGTGAGCGCGAAATCGAAAAATTCTTGGCTTCGGCATTTTATAATGTACGTGGACAGTTTGATTTGGGCTCGGCCATGCTCAAAGCCGACCTCAATCGCAAATTGAAAGACAGCGAGGAGTCTCGCTCATTTTTAGAGACCTGCAATGGCGCAACTTTCTCTATTGCTGGTATCGAAACCAAACCAACCAAACGCACGCCGGCCGCACCTTTTACGACATCTACTCTTCAACAGGAGGCCAGTCGAAAATTGGGTTTCAGCGTGTCACGAACCATGGTAGTGGCGCAGCGCCTGTACGAAAGCGGTAAGATCACCTACATGCGTACCGACAGTGTCAATCTCTCGGACTTTGCGCTTGAGGCGGCCAAACAAGAGATTCACCGGTCTTTTGGCGAGTGCTACAGCAAAACGCGGCAATACACCAACAAAAACAAAGGAGCGCAAGAGGCACACGAAGCTATACGTCCTACCGATATGGCCATGCACCAAGTAGGAGGAGAGCGCGACGAGGAAAGATTGTACGAGCTCATTTGGAAGCGCACATTGGCCAGTCAAATGGCCGATGCGGAATTGGAAAAGACCACGGCCAATATCGCCATCAGCACATGCAGCGATGTGTTGCAAGCCAAGGGCGAGGTGATCAAGTTTGATGGATTTTTGAAAGTCTACATCGAGAGTTCAGACGACGATACCGACGAAGAAGGTGGAAGTGGTATGTTGCCACCGTTGACCGTTGGACAGGTATTGAATTTGGTGGATTTGACGGCCACACAGCGATTCACCCAGAAGCCTACGCGATACTCTGAAGCCGCGCTGGTCAAGCGTTTGGAAGAATTGGGCATTGGTCGACCTTCCACTTACGCGCCTACCATATCTACCATTCAACAGCGCACGTATGTCGAAAAAAAGGACAAGGACGGCACACCGCGTGCTTTTGAAATATTAACATTGAAGCAAGGGCAAATCAGCGCTGAATCGAAAACCGAAAACACAGGAGCCGAAAAGTCCAAGTTGTTTCCGACCGATATTGGAATGGTGGTCAACGACTTTTTGGTGGAGCAGTTCCCGCAAATTTTGGATTACCAATTTACAGCGAGCGTAGAGCAAGAGTTCGACGAAATCGCTGAAGGCCGGGTGCAATGGCAAGAGATGATGAAAAAGTTCTACGATCCTTTTCATCGCAACGTGCAAGTCACGCTGGATACGGCTCAGCGCCAAACCGGGGAGCGCGAATTGGGCATTGATCCCACCACAGGGAAACCGGTTATAGTGCGTATTGCCCGTTTCGGTCCGGTCGTGCAAATAGGCGGCAGCGAGGACGAAGAAAAGAAGTACGCCAATCTCCGCGCTGGCCAAAGCATTGCCACCATTGGCCTGGAAGAAGCGTTAAAGCTGTTTGATTTGCCGCGCCAATTGGGCGAGTACAAAGACCAAAAAGTCACTGCAGCCATTGGGCGCTTTGGTCCATTTATCAAATGGGGCAATTTGTTTGCGAGCCTCAAAGTCAAAGAAGGCGACGATCCGTATACCATTCAGCTCGACAGAGCGATTCAGTTGATCGAAGACAAAGTAGCGGCGGTAGCTGCGAGTGAGTTGCGCATATTTGATGAGAACCCGGAAGTGCGCATTTTGAAAGGGCGCTTTGGGCCGTACATCAAATCGGGCAAAGACAACTTTAAATTGCCCAAAACAAGCGATCCTACTTTGAT
>CANHSF010000138.1 GCA_947463065.1 Flavobacteriales bacterium
TGTGGATTTAATGACTTTTTTGGCTCGTTAGCCAAATCGAATATACTTCGAATGTTTTGGGCCCCGTGCATCTTTGGCGCGATCGTTTTGCACCGCTCATCAACAAGGGTTTTCAACAATTGTTGATAGCAGATCAATCCTCGTTTTTGCTGCTTTCGCCTACGAACCAGTCGTTTCGGGATTTGAACAGCACATTGAAGCTGGTGAGCGATCCATAAATGCGCGTGATGTATTGCTGCATTTCGACTTTTTCTGAATCGGTTAGTTTGGAATGCGCATTGATTTTTTGCTCCAAAACGCGCAAGCGGTCGCGCAGCATCACAATTTTATGAAAGAACGTCTCGATGGGCAGGTCTTTGCCCTTTAAGGCCTCGTCCTTGGGTTGAAGGATAAGCTTGCCGCCTTCCCATTTGTCGCCGAGTTCTATGATGTCGGTCACGTCGTAGAACATGTCGAATACGTTTTTTACGGCATCGACAACATCCTCCAATGGCACGTGGGCAGCAATGGCCGGTCCCGGTTCGATCAACTGAAAGCCATCGTAGCCGCGGCCCAGTTCTTTCTCGCCGTGTTCTTTGAAATAAATGCGGTATTTGTGCTCTTCTATCCCGAATACAACACCTTCGCCATAAGCGGGGTGCGTAATCTTAGATCCTAATGTCAATTGCATAACTTGTGATTTTGGCGCAAACTAATCTGCATCCGCTTGTCTTGGTCGTGCATCCTTCCTTTGTCGCTAACATTGGGCTGTTATTTGGCCGAATCCAGCGTCTCCTGCGGCAAGAGCTCGTAGTTGTGGATGTCGTTGAGCTTTATCACAACCTTGCCTTCTTCATCGATTTGAAAGGCCCGCACAAATCGGGCATTCCGAACCAGCTCCTTCGCTACGTAACTGTATCTGGCGTGCACGGTTTGATTGAACGTGTCGTCAAATCCAGAGATGAGTATCATGATTTCGCCATCGCGCTCAATCAACTCCTGGGGTGTGATGTTGTAAAATGGACTTTCTTCGGCGATGGGGTGCACCAATGTCCAGGTCAAAGGCAGAAAAACCACCTTGTCCAATTGCAGTTCGAGGTTGTAGAAATTGCGGTTGGTGTCTTCTTTGTTGCGCATCACCAGAATCACCCGTGCCGACATTTCCATCAAGGTGTTTCGGCGCATATTGGCCAATCTGAACATCAACGCTTTGCCGTCATTGAAAGGGGCGATGATGGCATTGTTGCTGAACAACAATTTGGATTTGGGCTTGCTGAAACGGGAGTACAAAAGACCAGTGGCTACGGCAAAAAACAAAAGTCCAATAAATGCTTCCAATGCAGCAATTGCACTTGCCAATGGGGTTTGCGGGGCAATAGCGCCGTAACCAACCGTGGTAAATGTTTGTGTAGAGAAATAAAAACAGTCCAAGAAGGAATGCAATTCGCGCGCATCCCGCTGTCCGCTCAATGATTCGGGACCTACCATGTAATACACCACGGCAAATGCGGCACTGAGCATGACAAATCCACCCATGGCCAGCAGGATGAATGTACCAATATTGATTTCCAATAAATACTGGTAGATATTGTGGCCGGCAAAACGCGAAGTGTCGCTTTGCACATTGAACGAGCCGTCTTTGTTGATCAACCGCTGGGTTCGACCGCCTACTTTTTCGCCAAAACCGGGGTCGCTGATGCGGTTGCTGCCTTTCTTTTTATGGATCATGTAGGGGGTTACAATGGGGTGGCAAACAGGTCATAATGCTCTGCACTGTCGATGCGCACTTCCACAAAATCGCCCACACGGACAAAATGATCCGCCTTCGCGATGAGCACTTCGTTATCGACTTCGGGTGAATCGAATTCGGTGCGTCCGTGGAAATACGGTCCTTCGACCCGATCGATCAAGACTTTCATGGTGCGGCCCACAAAGCGTTGGTTGAGCTCGAAGCTGATGTCCGATTGTGCTGCCATGATGGCGTCGGCGCGTTTTTTTTTGGTGCGGGCTGGCACATCGTCGCGAAGTTGATGGGCGTGTGTGTTTTCCTCATGGCTGTAGGTGAATACACCCAATCGATCGAAGCGCGTGGCCTCTACCCATTGCAGCATTTCTTCGAAATCGGCTTGGGTTTCGCCGGGATAGCCCGCAATCAAGGTGGTGCGCAGAGCGATGTCGGGTACCTTGCTGCGAATGTCTTGGATGAGTTGATCTGTTTTTTCGCGCGTTATGCCTCGGCGCATGCTAGTGAGCATTTTGGTTGTGGCATGTTGCAGGGGCATGTCGAGATAGTTGCAGATATTGCTTCGTTCGTTCATGACATCCAAAATCTCCATGGGAAAACCGGCGGGAAACGCATATTGCAAGCGAATCCAATCGATGCCTTCCACATCGGACAAACGGCGGAGCAAATCGGGCAGCGTTCTCTTTTTGTTGAGATCGAGCCCATAATAGGTCAAATCTTGTGCGATCAGAATGAGTTCCTTGGTGCCGTTGGCCGCCAATTGTTGCGCATTTTTGATCAATTGATCGGGATCGGTGCTGGTGTGCTTGCCGCGCATCAATGGGATGGCACAAAAGGAGCACGGCCGATCGCAACCTTCGGAAATCTTGAAATAAGCAAAGTGCTGCGGAGTGGTGAGCAAGCGTTCGCCCACCAATTCATGTTTGTAATCGGCTTTGAGGGTTTTCAGCAATTTGGGCAATTCGCGGGTGCCGAAGAAGGCATCCACTTCCGGAATATCTTTTTCCAATTCTGGCTTATAGCGTTCGCTCAAGCAGCCTGTGACATACAGTTTGTGGATGTTGCCGGCTTCTTTTTCTTTGGCCCAACCCAAAATGGTATTGATGCTTTCCTCTTTGGCATTGTCAATGAAACCGCAGGTGTTGATGATGACGATCTCCGCATCTTCGTCCTGGGATTCATGCGCTACATCGAATTGATTGGCCTTGAGCTGGGCCATCATGACTTCGCTATCAAAAATGTTTTTGGCGCAACCAAGGGTGACGACGTTGACTTTATTCTTTTGAAGTGTTTTGGTTTTCATTGGAATGCAAAGGAAATCCACAAAAGCGCTCGAACCATCAAAAAATGGACATTATTGCCGAATTCGCTTTGCAAATTGACCTGCATCGTGCTTTGGGGATGCAGTCGTTCGATTCGTGTTGAACCCCGATAGGGCAGGTGACGGGAAACGGGAATGAAACAATTTCGGCATTATCTAGTACAAGTGTTCGATCCGCTTCCACGAAGGACTCCTTCAGCAGGGGCTCGATCCATAAATTGCACTACACCCTATGACCATGAATCCTTCCATTCTCGGTTACGACGGACGTCTCAGCAGCGATGTTCGGGTTCAATTGACCGATTTGCTTGCCGCTATTGCGCTGGCCAATTTGGGCAAACGAACCGATTTGAGAAAACTTTGCAGCATTGCCATCGAGTTGTTGGACAATGCACAACGCCATTGCACCGGCGACACCATTCATTTTTCTTGGCGAATTGTCGGCAGCGACGTGGTGGTGTCGGTTCAAAACCGCGCGCAAGGTCAGGATGCCCTGCGATTGAAGGCCCAAGTGGATTCCGTTTTGGCCATGACCAACGACGAGATTACCGAGGCATTCAAAGCACAGATGATGAACCCTGAATTTGGTGAAAAAGGCGGAGCGGGTCTGGGTATTTTACAAATCGTAAAAAAAGGCGGAAAGAACTATGAAGTGGAGTTGGAACCAACCGACAACCACAATGAGTATCTCTGCAAAAGCCACGTCAAAACTTCTTTGGTCGCTTAACTATGATCATGCAAACCCTGTCCATTACCGAAACACGCAATTCTCCTGCGGTCTCCTTTGACGGCCATGCATTTGTCATCAAAGGCGTGTCGACCATGGTCAATGCCATGGAGTTTTACAAATCGCTTTTGGCTCTTTTGGATGAATGCGCTCAAGAGGCGCCGCGTGAATTGCAGGTTGAAATCAATTTGTGTTATTACAACTCATCGTCCAACAAGTGCCTGTACCTTTTGCTCGAGCGCGTTAAGCGAATGATTGATAAAGGGTTTCGGGTGCAAGTGACGTGGTGTGTGGAAGACGATGATGAATTCATGCGCGAAGGCGGGCAGACCATCGAGGAGTTGCTCGGATTGAAGTTTCATTACAAGCAAGTCCCTTTCAACGGCGAACGTTTGTTCTGATTGGGCAGCGCAACGCAAACGGTCACAGCACGAAACATGCAAGCACAGCAATGAAGAAACGGAGCATACCGTTTTTTTGTTTCTAGTGGAAAGCCAGGTTGTTTCTCAATCGACTGTGGAGTTGGACAAAAAGCGAACTTGAGATCTTGCACTTCGTTCTGGTAAATCGGAAGACGGATTACACGAATGCTCGGCTTGGTGAATCCCGTTCACCAAAGAGCGGATGCGGCATTGAGCGCGACGGTCAACTGCTCACAGCAGCTCGTGGAATAAAGATGGTCTTGGGAATTAATCCTTGTTTTCGGTCTTGAAAAGACTGTCGACAAATTCAAAACGGTTGAAAATTTGGAGATCGCCGATTTTTTCGCCAACCCCGATATATTTTACTGGGATACTGAACTGATCGCTGATGCCGATCACTACACCTCCCTTTGCCGTGCCGTCGATTTTGGTAATGGCAAGCGACGTTACATCGGTGGCTGCGGTAAATTGTTTGGCTTGTTCAAAGGCGTTTTGACCTGTCGAGCCATCCAGCACCAGCATCACTTCATGAGGAGCGTCGGGAGTAACTTTTTGCATCACGCGTTTGATTTTGGTGAGCTCGTTCATGAGTCCCACTTTGTTGTGCAAGCGGCCGGCTGTATCGATGATCACCACATCGGCTTGTTGAGCCACGGCACTTTGTACGGTATCAAAAGCGACACTTGCTGGGTCAGCGCCCATGCCTTGTGCGATCACGGGAACATTGGCCCGTTCGCCCCAAACTTTGAGTTGATCCACTGCGGCAGCGCGAAAGGTATCGGCCGCACCGAGCATGACCTTTTTGCCTTGCGATTGCAATTGGTGTGCGAGTTTGCCGATGGTAGTGGTTTTGCCCACACCGTTGACACCAACAACCATGATGACATACGGGCCTTGAACAGCGGGAATGTGGACATTTTCGCTTTGCTCGCCGTCATGGCCTTTGAGCAACGCACTGATTTCTTGCTTGAGAATACCGTTCAATTCATCGGTGCCCAGAAACTTGTCGCGGGCAACGCGTTCTTCGATCTTTCGAATGATTTTGACGGTGGTTTCCACGCCCACGTCGCTGCTGATGAGAATTTCTTCGAGATTGTCCAAAACCTCATCGTCCACGCGGCTTTTGCCTGCGATGACTTTGGCCAGTTTGCTGAAAAATCCTGTGCGGGTTTTTTCGAGGCCCTGATCGAGGCTTTCTTTTTTCTCTGAACTAAATAGTTTTTTGAAAAAGTTCATGATGGATGGGTATGCAGGTGAATTCAATAAAAAAGGCTTTTCAGTCCAAGTGAAAAGCCTTCAAAATTCATATATCACAAACAATTAGCTGTTTTTGAACCACTCAGCTATTTTGTCGTTGTGTACGATCTCTTCTTTGAAGGTATAAGCTCCTGATTTGGGAGATTTAACCATCTTGATCACCTTGGTGTGATTCTTACCACCACCTGTTTGGAGGGTTGCTACTACTTTCTTCGCCATGGCGCTATGGTATTATTATTTTATTTCTTTGTGAACGGTCATACGCTTCAATATCGGATTGTATTTCTTAATCTCGATACGATCGGGCGTGTTTTTACGATTTTTGGTGGTCACGTAACGGCTAGTGCCTGGCTTACCTGACTCTTTATGCTCAGTGCACTCTAAGATGACCTGAACTCTGTTTCCTTTCTTTGCCATTGTTTTATTTCGCTTAAAACGGGCGGCAAATATACAACTAGTTTTCTTATCAACAAGGTATTGTCACAGGTTTTTTTATTTTTCTTCTTTTTTTCGAGGGTTTTTTTGCTTTCTCGCTACGGGAATGCCTCAATGCAGCTATCCGCCCTCACATCGCGATGTTGATAATCAAATATTTCTTCGGCTGCCTGTCGGCGTGCGTCGTGTATTATTGAATGGGCGTGTTTTGTCTTATTGCGAATTGATATTCAGTATTTTAAGATCGAAAACCGAAGCCGCCAAACAGTTGTATTCCATTCTAACCTAGATATAGTGGCGAGAAATACTCTCAAAAATAGCGAAGAACAAGAGGCTCCGGTAGAAAAATCTAAGCCTACAAAATCTGCCAAACCCGGAAAATGGACCGGATTTCGGCAATTTCTCCAAGACGAAAGGGTCGTCAAAATCGGCGGTCTCTTGCTCAGCGTGTTTGGTGTGCTGCTCTTTTTATCCTGTTTTTCCTATCTGTTTTCTGCATCGCACGATTTGCGCCTTATCCTGGCGCAGGGCGACGATGGTATTCCGGCTCCATACAAGAACTGGTTGGGCGCCATGGGGGCGCATTTGGCGTGGTTCTTCATGAACCATTATTTCGGCTTGGGTGCTTTTTTTCTCGGCTTCATACTCTTCTTATGGGGCACGCGTGTACTGCTCAAACGCGATATCCTGCCTTTTTGGAAAAGCATGCGGCTCTCGGTGCTGGGAATGCTCTACTTTCCACTCCTCATGGGATTTTTGTTTCATGATCGGGTAGAAAACATAGAACGCACCATTCGCATCACGTGCAACGACAATTTGGTCGGTGGCTACGGTTACCTCGCTACCGAATGGACCACGCATGCCTTGGGTTGGTTTGGAACTCTGGTCTTGTTGCTCTTTGTTACGACTGCCTTTTTGTTGTTCAACTTCAATCACCAAATGGAGGCCTTGTGGGCCCGGTTGGTGGAGGCTTGGAGTCGGCGAGCCGAGGTGCTCGATTTGGAAGAGGAAGAAGTTGCCGCCCAGCCCGTGTCATCTGCCGAGCCCCCAGCACAATCAGCGCAACAACCGGTTGTCAATGAAATGAAGACGCCGCCTACTGAAATCGTTGCACCTGTGATGGAACCGTTGGACGAGACTCCGCTGGCCGATGTCGAGGCAGAGGCTCCAGCGCAGGAAGAGCAAGCACCTCAGCCAATCATCGATTTGGAAGAAGTAGCGGATGAAGATATGGAGGAGGAGATCGAGGAAGAGATGGAAATTGCTCCCGCGGCCGCTGTGGCCGCGTCTGGGTCGAGTGTCATCCACGGAGACGATGGGTTTGACATCGAAATCAATGCACCCGCCGACGACGAAGTTCCCGAACAAGATGCCATTCAGCAACTGCAGTCGCTCGGGCCGTATGACCCGCGCATGGATTTGAGCCGATACACCTTTCCGACCTTTGAATTGCTGAAGTCCCACGGAGGACAAGGTATCCAGATCGACAAAGAGGAATTGGAAGAAAACAAGAACCGCATTGTCGATACCCTTAACCACTATAAAATTGAGATTGCCAAGATCAAAGCCAGTGTGGGGCCTACCGTTACTTTGTATGAAATTGTGCCCGCTCCGGGTGTACGCATTTCCAAAATCAAAAATTTGGAAGACGACATTGCATTGAGCCTTTCGGCTTTGGGTATTCGCATTATTGCACCGATCCCCGGTAAAGGAACCATTGGTATCGAGGTGCCCAATTCCAAACCCGACGTGGTGAGTATGCGCTCGTTGATTGCCAGCGAAAAGTTTAGAATGGCTGAAATGGAGTTGCCAGTGGTGTTGGGCAAAACGATCAGCAATGAAAACTTTGTTGCCGATCTCGCCAAAATGCCCCACTTGCTGATGGCCGGGGCCACTGGACAGGGTAAATCGGTTGGGTTGAACGCCATTCTGGTGAGTTTGCTCTACAAAAAGCACCCGGCAGAGATCAAGTTTGTGTTGGTGGATCCCAAAAAGGTGGAGCTCACCTTGTTCAACAAAATTGAAAGGCATTTTCTTGCCAAACTGCCCAATGAGGAGGAGGCCATTATCACCGATGTGCAAAAAGTGGTGAAGACGTTGGCCTCGTTGTGCATCGAGATGGACCAACGCTACGACTTGCTCAAGACTGCGGGGTGCCGCAATATCAAGGAGTACAATGCCAAGTTTGTGCAGCGCCGACTCAACCCCGAAAACGGGCACCGTTACTTGCCGTATATTGTGTTGGTGGTGGATGAGTTTGCCGACTTGATCATGACGGCAGGTCGCGAAGTGGAAACCCCCATCGCCCGATTGGCCCAGTTGGCGCGGGCCATTGGTATACACTTGATCATTGCCACACAGCGCCCATCGGTCAACATTATCACCGGTACGATCAAGGCGAATTTCCCGGCGCGTATTGCTTTCCGAGTAACATCACGCATTGATAGCCGCACCATTTTGGATAGCGGAGGTGCGGAGCAGTTGATCGGTCGAGGCGATATGCTTTACAGCACGGGCAGCGATTTGATTCGTTTGCAGTGCGGGTTTGTGGATACGCCCGAAGTGGAGGAGATCACCGATTTTATTGGAAACCAGCAAGCCTATACCAGTGCGCTGTTGTTGCCCGAAGTTGTGGATGAAAATTCGTTGGAAATGGATAGCTTTGCAGCCGAAGATCGCGATGATCTTTTTGAGGAGGCGGCTCGAATTGTGGTGATGACACAACAAGGCAGCGCGTCGATGTTGCAAAGAAAATTGAAGCTGGGATATAACAGGGCGGGTCGTTTGGTCGATCAGTTGGAGGCGGCCGGAGTCATTGGTCCCTTTGAAGGCAGCAAGGCCCGAAAAGTTCTTTTCGCAGATGAGATAGCTTTGGAACAGTTCTTGAAAAGCCAACGCCCGAACAATTCGTTATAAAGAAAAATACAATGAAAAAAATGCTCTTTTTGATGGCTGTTGCCATCTTCGGTAGTGCACTGACGATTGAAGCACAAACGTCAAAGGAAATTTTGGACAAGCTCTCGGCCAAAGCCAAAACGTTCAAAACCATTACCTCCGACTTTACCAGCACCTTGAACAACCCCAAAGCCGGGGTCAATAAAACCAACAATGGATCAGTGAAGATCAAAGGATCGAAGTACTATGTGAACATGGGCGATTTTCAGATTTGGTGCGACGGCAA
>CANHSF010000139.1 GCA_947463065.1 Flavobacteriales bacterium
ATGGAACACATGCAAAAGGATTGGGTCCATGCTGTGCCTCGTCGGCTAAAAATCACGGAACCGCGCATCAACTTTACTTTTCGTAAAATCGATAACGGCAAGTTGAAGCCAAGTCAAGGGTGAATTTATGCCCGGGGAACTGGATGCTCAAAGATGATGCGATACAGCATTCTTGAATTATCGCGCAGGCAATACCAATGGTGCTGAACCATCTCGATCATCTCCCCATGGCCATTATCAGCGCTTGCGCTCTCCGATTTGTTGGCGCCACATGGCATAGTAGAGGCCTTTTTCAGCGAGAAGATTTTCGTGACTCCCTTGTTCAGTGATTTTTCCATGTTCCAGCACAAATATTTGATCGGCATGCATAATCGTCGATAGCCGATGTGCGATGAGCACGGTCATTATATGCTGATGGGCATGAATTTGTTTCACTGTCTCGGTGATTTCTGATTCGGTCATGCTGTCCAATGCGCTGGTCGCCTCGTCCATGATCAGGATAGTGGGCTTGCGCAACATGGCCCGCGCGATCGATAGGCGTTGTTTTTCGCCTCCGCTTATTTTTATTCCGCCTTCGCCAATTGTGGTGTCCAAACCTTGTTCGGCGCGTGACATCAAACTTCCGCATGCGGCCCTCTGCAAGGCGTCCATCAATTCGGCGTCACTGGCATTGGGCTGAACAAACAACAGGTTTTCACGAATGGTGCCCGCAAACAATTGGGTATCCTGCGTTACAAATCCAATTTGCTTTCGAAAATCCATGAGATCAACTTCCTCCAATGGGGTGTCGTTGTAATAGATGGTGCCAGAATGGGGGCGATACAATCCAATCAGCAGCTTCACCAAGGTCGTTTTGCCAGAACCACTGGGCCCAACAAATGCAACAGTTTGCCCCTGCCGAACCTCAAATCGCACGTTCTCCAAAGCATTGTATTGCGCGCTGCGGTGCTTAAAGGTGACGTGATCAAATCGGAAATGGGTCATAGCACTCAGTTTCTTGGGCTGCTCGGGGCTGGGCTCCGAGGGCTGGGCCATCAATTCTTCGAAATTTTGCAAGGAGGCTTGTGCTTCGCGATAAGTAGCGATCACATTGCCCATCTCCTGCAATGGACCGAAAATGAAAAAACTGTAAATGGTCATCGTCCATATTTCGCCTCCCGACAATTCATTCCGAAATACCAAGTAATACAGAAAAAAAACCAAGCACGTGCGCAAGAAATTCACCGTAGTCCCTTGAACAAAACTCAAGCTCCGGATGAATTTTACTTTGCGCAACTCCAAGGCCAGTATCCGTCGGGTGACATTGTTCAACCGATTCACTTCTTGGTCAGCGAGTCCAAGTCCTTTGACCAACTCGATGTTGCGAAGCGATTCGGTCGTGCCGCCAGCCAATGCAGTGGTCTCTCCCAAAATGGTGCGCGATATAGTTTTTATGCGCTTGCTCAACAAATTGCTGATGATCGCCAGCAACGGAACGGTGGCCAGAAATAACGGCACAATGCGCCAGTTCAGTTGTATCGCAACAATGATCACAAACAGTATTCCGACCAAACTTTGAAAAAATATTCCAATAAAGGTCTGTATCAACTTTTCACTGTCGCTCCGCACTTTTTGAAGTTTGCCCAAGGTCTCGCCACTGCGCTGATCCTCAAAAACCTCATAAGGCAAATGGAGGGCATGCTGTATGCCTTCCGAATACATTGCGGCTCCACTGCGTTGGATCACCACACTGGTGAAGTAATCTTGGAAGTTTTTTGCGATCCGACTGACCATCGCTGCTCCCATCGCCAGCAAAAGAAATGTCAGTAATTCGCCGCGAAAGGCCGGCCAAGAATCCGAAAAATCCGAACGATGCGTGATCAAAGTATCAAACATCTTCCCCGTGATGCGCGGCTCAAGCAATGAAAAGCACTGATTTACTGCTGCCAAAATCAAGGCTAGGAATAAGGGCTTTCGATTGGGGCGAAGGTATTGGAGCAAAATTTTCATGGGGGTCAAAGTTAATGGGGCTATCCGCTTCAATTGATAGACCTAGGTCACGGGTTAACGCGGCTTTTCCTGCTCGCCAATGCATTACCTTTGGCTCGATGATGATCTCCGATTTCTCTCTGCACTTCGCTCCAGAAGTCCAACAGGCCCTCAACGATAATCGTCCCGTTGTGGCCTTGGAAAGCACTATCATTTCGCATGGCATGCCTTTCCCGCACAATCTTCAAGTGGCGCTCGAAGTTGAACAAACGATCCGCGACAACGGTGCGGTGCCTGCCACAATTGCCATTTTGGATGGACAAGTCCACGTGGGCCTACAGGATGAGAAGCTCCGTGCTTTCGCCGAATTGTCCGATGTCGTCAAATGCAGCAGACGCGATTTGGGATTTGTACTTGCCAAACGACACAATGGCGCAACCACCGTGGCTGCTACCATGATCTTTGCCCATCGAGCGGGAATTCGGTTTTTTGCTACGGGCGGTATTGGTGGGGTGCACCGGGGTGCCGAATCTTCTTGGGATGTTAGCGCTGACTTGCAGGAGTTCAACGCTTCGCATGTGGCCGTGTTTAGCGCAGGTGCAAAGGCCATCCTCGATCTGCCCAAAACACTTGAAGTGCTCGAAACGTCGGGCGTACCGGTAATCGGATTTAAAACGTTGGAATTTCCAGCATTCTATACGCGCTCAAGTGGTTTACCGCTCCAAATGTCGGCAGAAAGCCCAAAGGATCTCGCGGCGATTCTTTATCACGGTTGGTCGGCCGAAGTGCTCAAAGGTTGCCTCATTGCCAATCCAATCCCGCAGGCGCATGCATTGGATGCTGCAACGATTGAAGCGGCTATTGAGCGTACCATCGCCCAAGCCAATCAAGAGGGTGTTCAAGGCAAGGAGTTGACACCATTCCTATTGAAACATCTTAATGCAATCACCGCGGGTTCAAGCCAGCAGGCGAATCGAGCCTTGGTTCTTAACAATGCTGCCGTTGCTGCCCAAACTGCGTCGGCCTACCACTCGCTCGTACCATGAAAATTGTTTTTTCTCTTTTTCTAATCACCATTTTGTCCGCCAGTTGCATGTCAGAGCCCAAATCAGATGACCGCGTAGCACTTGCTTATCGCCATTGTGAAGCTGAATTGCGCAGCCAAGTTGAGGCGGCCAATTGCACTTGGGGCGCCGCTGTGGCAATGGTGGTGCACAAACATGAAATGCGCATGGAGGTCTATCTCGAACAAGCCAACGGACAATACACGTGGTTCAGGACTTTGCCCATTTGCGCAGCAAGTGGTGACCCTGGTCGTAAGCTTCGCGAGGGCGATCGACAGGTCCCTGAGGGTTTTTATCATGTGGCGGTATTCAACCCGAAAAGCAATTTTCACCTGAGCATGGGCATCAACTACCCCAACGATGCCGACCGTATTGTGGCAGATCTCCAACATCCAGGTGGCGATATTTATATTCATGGTGGCTGTGCCAGTATTGGTTGTTGTGCCATGACAGACGAGGGCATTGAACACTTGTATGTGCTATGTGACGCCGCCAAAGAAGCAGGGCGTCCAGCTCCGAAAGTCATGATTTTGCCTTGCTGCTTCAACGATACAAGTCTCCCTTGGCAATCATCAGAATACGGACAATGGGCAACGTTTTGGTCGGGTTTAAATGACGGCTGGTCCTGGTTCATTCAACAAAAAACGTGGCCAACCATGACGGTCGATTCGAGTGGGAATTATCTGCTCAAATCTGAGGCGATTTAGGTGGTTGTTTGTCGGCGCAGCATTATCTTCGCGGCATGTCTAAAACGTTTGAAACTCCAGCTCATATTCTAACGGAAGAAAAAATTCGTCAGCGTATGCTCGATGATTACCGTCTGGCTTGTATCTCCCGTGAAGCCTCACTTCTCGGTCGAAAGGAAGTCCTTACAGGCAAGGCTAAATTTGGCATTTTTGGCGATGGTAAAGAGGTCGCCCAAATCGCTATGGCCAAAGTGTTTCAAAACGGCGATTGGCGAGCCGGCTACTACCGCGATCAAACGTTTATGATGGCCATCGGTGAATTGACTGTTCAGCAATATTTCGCCGCGCTTTATGCACACACCGAAATTGAAGCAGATCCCACAAGTGGAGGCCGACAAATGGGCGGCCACTATGCAACGCGTTTTTTGGAGCGCGATGGCTCGTGGAAAAATGTCATGGAAGCAAAAAATTCATCTTCCGACATTTCTCCAACAGCCGGACAAATGCCACGCTTATTGGGACTGGCTCAAGCCTCTAAAGTGTACAAGCACAATTCCCGTTTGCATGAGCGCACTTCGTTTTCCAACGCGGGCAATGAAGTGGCTTTTGGTACCATCGGCGATAGCTCTACTTCCGAAGGTTTGTTCTGGGAAAGTATGAATGCTGCAGCTGTGTTAGGCGTCCCAATGTGCATGAGTGTGTGGGACAATGGATGGGGCATCAGCGTACCGAAAAAATACCAAACAGTAAAGGAGAGCATCAGTGAAGCGCTTAGTGGGTTTGAAAAAACAACCACCACCAACGGAATCAAGATTTTCAAAGCCAAAGGATGGAACTATCCTGAATTGGTCATGACTTACGAAAAGGCGGTGGGGTATTGCCGCGAAAATCATGTGCCCGTCCTCGTGCATGTCGAGGAAATTACACAGATCCAAGGCCATAGTACCAGCGGTTCGCACGAGCGCTACAAAGATCAGAAAGAGCTAGATTGGTACAAAGAATACGATTGCATTGTGCAGTTCGGCAAATTCATTATGATGGACGGTGCAGCAAGTGAAGCTGAGCTGAGTGCCATTCGCGAAGAGGCAAAACGTGAAGTCAGATCACAACAAAAAGAAGCGTGGGCTGCTTTTCGTAAGGATATCCAAAAGGACGTGGACACCGCAATACAACTGCTCAATGCATTGGCCGAGCAATCGGGAAGCGAGTTTGTTCGACAAGCCGCCGACGAATTGTCCAGAACCATCGAGCCGATTCGACGTGATATTTTTGTGCTCGCTAAACGCGCACTTCGTGCTGCAAAAGGTCAAGGAAACGAATTGCGATCATGGCTCGAGAAATTGCACGCCGAAATGCAATTGCGCTACAGCTCCGAATTGCACAACGATGGTCCACTGGGTGCACTCAGCGTCCAAAATGTACAACCGCAATACGATGATCAGTCCGAGCAAGTGGATGGACGTATCATCCTTCGCGATTTTTGGGACATCAAGCTGCAGGAAATGCCCGAAGTGCTCATCTTTGGTGAAGACGTCGGTAAGATCGGTGGCGTCAATCAAACCTGCGAGGGTCTGCAAGAAAAATATGGCGATTTGCGCGTAAGTGATACAGGTATTCGTGAAGCGACCATCCTCGGGCAAGCCATTGGAATGAGCATGCGCGGCCTGCGTCCAGTAGCGGAGATACAGTACCTGGATTACATTTATTACGCTCTGCAAGGAATGCGCGATGATCTGGCCTCTGTTCGCTACAGAACCCGAGGTGGTCAAAAGGCTCCCGCCATCATTTCAACACGAGGCCATCGCCTCGAAGGCATCTGGCACAGTGGCTCGCCAATGGGGGCCATCATCCATAGTGTGCGTGGCATGTACGTGTGTGTACCGCGCAACATGACACAGGCTGCAGGCATGTACAATACGCTGTTGCAAGGCGATGAACCCGGCTTGGTGGTAGAATGCCTCAATGGCTACCGAAGCAAAGAACCCAAGCCCAAAAATTTAGGCGAATTCAATGTGCCATTGGGAATTGCTGAGGTGGTGCGCAAAGGAAAGGACATCACCATTGTATCCTATGGATCGACCTTCAATATTTGTGTTGCGGCAGCCCAGATTCTTGCCGACGAAGGCGTGGATGTGGAATTGGTCGATGCCCGCACGCTCTTGCCTTTTGATCGCACCGGAATTTGCGCCCAATCCATTGCCAAAACAAACCGCCTACTCATTGTGGATGAAGATGTTTCTGGAGGTGCTGGTGGCTACTTGCTCGATGAAATTATGAAACAACCGGGAGTTTTCGAATCGCTCGATGCACCGCCGAAAACATTGAGCGCCAAACCGCATTTGCCCGCGTATGGCACCGATGGCGACTATTTCAGTAAGCCAAATGCCGAAGATATCATTGAACATGCATTGGCTATGATGGCCTATTGAATTTTTGAATTATATTCGCGCCCGCTTTGCTCTCGTGCAATGCAAAAACTTTTTTTTCGGGATGTAGCTCAGTTGGTAGAGTACACGTCTGGGGGGCGTGTGGTCGCACGTTCAAGTCGTGTCATCCCGACTACCAAAGCAGCCTTCGGGCTGCTTTTTTTTTGCTCCATGTGCAAGTGAAAAGGTGGAGCAGCGGTTTTTTTTTCAGGCCAAAATTGCAAAGAGCCAGTCCCATTAAAGCACCAATGTTTGAGCCGCTGAACTAAACCAAACATCCAGTAGAGGGCAGCCCGTAACGATGATTGAATACCCAAGGCATAAAAAAAGACCATACATGATGGTCTTTTTCTCGTGGGGTTATGATCGATTAGTCAATTTCTATTACTTCTTCGGTGGTCGTTTCTTCTTCAATTTTAATAATGCCGTCGCCATTTAAGCTGCCTTTGTAAGCCTCAATGTCTAAAACCACAAATCCTGCTTGGCCTTTTTTGTAGAATTCCGAGAAGTCAAAAGTCACAATGCCAGTGCCATTTGTTACTTGGGTGGTATCAAAGCGCAGTTCATTGGGCCGCGGCTCATCTTCTGAAGGCACGGAGTACAAACGAACAGTGGCGCCTGGAATGGCATCGCCATCCTCATTTACCACTTTCACCGTGGCGATAGTCTCTTTGTCTTTTTTGCAGCCCGATAGAACAAAGCCAAAGCTCAGTGCTACACATGCGGCAAACAAAATCAAGGTTGATTGTCTTTTCATAGTCAGTATTACTGCAATGGCAGATCCATGGGCTGATTTCTACAAAGAAAACGCATAATCTGCAGCGTTGCGAATATATATCAATTTATTTGCATACCGCGATGTTGATTGTTCTTTTGTTAAAGTTGCCAATCATCCATGCGAGTATATGGATTTTGTGGTTTGATTTCTAATGGGTTATCGTCGACATCGCCCACTTTTTGCCCAGCGTTTGAAACAGCAAGTACGGATGCGTTCGTAGGTCCTGCCAGCTCGTCTATGCGCCTCTTACGCTTGGGGCAAGATGGAGTTGCATCGCTCGGTTGCCATTGCCAAATCAACTTCATCATTGTTCTTTGGTCGCGACTTCGTGCTCTTCAATTACATTTGCACCGCTTCAAAAAAACATTAATCTGTTCAAATACCATGACAAAAAAGTATGCAGACCTACTGAATGCTAGACTCATCTTTGGACTAGCAGGTTGCTTGATCGTTTTATTTACGGCCAGTGCCACTGGATGCAAGGACAAGAAATCGACTCAATCGGCGCAGCAAACAACGCAAGAAGTTGCGCCACCGCCTGCGCCTCCAGCCCCGCCAGCGGCTCCCGAAAAATTGACCCCGCCAGTGCCTTCACCAGAACCCAAAAATGCACACGTAAAAATTGCAACACGTTTTGGCAATATGGTGGTGATGCTGTACGACGAAACACCTGGTCACCGCGATAATTTCCTCATGCTTGTGGAAAAGGGTTTTTACAATGACTTGTTGTTTCACCGTTGCATCAAAGGTTTTATGGCCCAAGGCGGTGATCCCGATAGCAGAGGGGCTGCGCCAGGCCGCAATTTGGGCATGGGTGGCCCAGGATATACCGTTCCAGCAGAGTTCAATCCCAAATTTTTTCATAAAAAAGGAGCACTTGCTGCTGCGCGCATGGGCGACCAAGTCAATCCTTCCAAAGCCAGCTCCGGAAGCCAATTCTATATTGTGCAAGGACAACCCCTCAACGATATGCAGATCCAGCAATACCAAACGTATATCGGTCAACGCAAGCCCGGTTTTGTCTTCAGCGAGGAACAGAAAAACGTTTACAAATCCATCGGAGGAACACCCATGCTCGATATGGACTACACCGTGTTTGGCGAGGTCATCGAGGGTTTGAATATCATCGACTCCATCAATGCACAACCAACAGCGATGGGTGATCGACCGATAAAGGACATTATCATGAATATTCAACGGATCAAATAGTCCGAGCATGCAAGACAAAATCAACGTGTTTATTCAAGAGGTCAATGGGTTTGCTGCTTCAGATGCACAAGCACTTGAGCAATTCAGAATTCGTTTTCTTGGTAGAAAAGGCATCTTGAACGACTTGTTCGAGGAGTTCAAAACCATTCCAAACGACCAAAAAAAGGCTGTGGGCCAAGTGCTCAATACGCTGAAAACTGCTGTGCAGGAGCGTTTGGACAGTGCCAAGGAAGGAATGTCATCGGCGGCGCAGTCCGAGCATCGCATCGATTTGTCGCGGCCCAGCGGCGCAGTTCTGCCAGGTGCGCGCCATCCGCTTAGCGCCGTTCGACAAGATATCCTCGATATTTTCGGACGAATCGGTTTCACTGTCGCCGATGGCCCCGAAATCGAAGACGATTGGCATGTGTTCTCCGGCCTCAATTTTCCTCCCGAACACCCTGCTCGCGATATGCAGGATACGTTTTTTATTCAAAAGGCCGATGAGGCCCAAGGGTGGAAGGAAATGCTCTTGCGCACCCATACATCCAGTGTCCAAGTGCGTGAGATGAACAAACAAAAGCCACCTATTCGCATTGTGATGCCTGGCCGCGTTTATCGCAACGAAGCCATCAGTGCCAGGGCGCACTGCCAATTCCATCAAATCGAGGGTTTGTACATCGATGAAGGGGTTTCCTTTGCGGACATGAAGCAAACGTTGCTCTATTTTACACAGGCTTTTTTCGGCAAAGCACAGATCCGATTGCGCCCAAGTTATTTTCCGTTTACCGAGCCCAGCGCTGAATTGGATGTGTACTGGGGATTGGAAACGGAAGCTGATCATCGCATCAC
>CANHSF010000140.1 GCA_947463065.1 Flavobacteriales bacterium
CCATGGCAATGTGAGCATGTGCAGCATGACCATTGTTATCACCGACAATGAGCAGCCTGTGATCACTTGTCCAGCGGATATCACTGTGAACAACGACAACGGCAGTTGCGATGCAGCGATCATTGTACCAGCCATAACCGCTACAGACAACTGTGCGATCGATACCATTGTAAACGATTACACCGGCACCTCTGATGCAAGTGCGACTTATCCAGTGGGTACTACACTTGTGGAGTGGACTGTAACCGACATCCACGGCAATGTGAGCACTTGTGTGCAAACGATTGTAGTAGAGGACAACGAGCAGCCGATTATAGAATGTCCATTGGATATTACAGTAAACAATGACAACGGCAGTTGCGATGCGGCAATCGTTGTTCCAGCGATAGTGGTATCTGATAACTGTGCAATTGCCGAGGTGATCAACGATTACACCAATACAGATAACGCCTCTGCAATCTATATCGTAGGTACAACAATCGTGAATTGGACCATCACGGATATTCACGGAAATGTGAGCACATGCGTGCAAACCATTGTAGTGGTAGATCCCGAAATGCCGGTGATCACTTGCCCTGCCGATGTGCTTCAAACGGCCGATGCAGGAGTGTGTGAGGCACAAGTAAGTATCCCGGCACCAATCACCTCAGACAACTGTGAAGTGGCTAGTGTGACCAATGATTACAATGGCACATCAGACGCCAGCGATATCTATCCTGTAGGTATAACTACTGTGGAATGGACGGTAACCGATATCTATGGCAATAGCACTTCATGCAGTATGATCGTTGAGATTACTGATGATGAGTTGCCTCAAATCACTTGTCCTGCTGACATAACACAAACAGCTGATGCAGGAGTTTGTGAAGCCCAAGTGAGTGTACCGTCGCCGTTGACATCGGACAATTGTGCCGTTGCCACCGTGATCAATGATTACACTGGCACTGCAGATGCTACAGCTGTGTATCCAGTGGGTGTTACCACTATATGTTGGACCATCACAGATATTCACGGCAACGTCAATACGTGTTGCATGTCGATAACTGTAACCGACAACGAGCTTCCAGTTATCGTTTGTCCAAACAATAGTGTAGCATCGAATGACACCTTGGTGTGTGAGGCCAATCAGATCATCGACTTGCCGCAGGTTTCGGATAATTGTGCAGTAGAAAGTTGGACCAATGATTACACGAATACTGATAATGCTTCGGCGATATATCCGGTTGGTTTGACTCAGGTTTTGTGGACGGTGATTGATATCCACGGCAACAGCAATACATGCGTGCAAACCGTTGAAATTTTGGATACCGAGATTCCACAGATTGCATGTCCTGCAGATACAACGGTCAACTCTGACGATGGATTGTGTTCAGCATTTATCGATGTGTTGTCTCCAGTCGTGTTTGATAACTGTGCGATTTCATCCGTTGTAAATGACTATAATAACCTGGCCGAGGCGGATGCAATCTATGCTGTGGGCGATACCACAATAACATGGGTGATTACTGATGCAGCGGGCAATACCAATACCTGTTCAACGCAAGTGCATGTGGTGGATGTCGAATTGCCACAAATTGTATGTCCACAAAACGTAACGGTGAGCAACACCCCAGATTTGTGCGAAGCAGCCGTAGTTGTTGGTGTGCCAGCTGTATCTGACAATTGCGGCCTCATCAGCTTGATCAACGATTACAACGGGTCTGGCAGCGCAAACGGTATTTATCCTGTGGGTATAACCGATGTGGTGTGGACCATTACCGATATTCACGGCAATGTGCAGACATGCGTGATGCAAGTGGAGGTGAACGATGTACAAGTGCCTTACAATACGGAGTGCGGTCAGACCTATACCTTTGTGAATGACCCAGGAATGTGTTCTGCTATAGTGAACTACACACTTCCAGCGGTAACCGACAATTGTGGAGATGTAACGGCCACCTTGGTGAGCGGTCCGCCTGTTGGTGGTGAATTCCTAGTGGGCATTACCGAAGTCGTGTACAACTTTGCAGATACCAGTGGCAATAGCATTGACTGCAGTTTCTATATTGAAGTATTGGATGTTGAGGCGCCTTATTTGTTCTGTCCTGAAAACATTGTTGTAAACAATGATCCAGATATGTGCAGTGCAGTAGTGACCTATGCCGAGCCGATGTTCCAAGACAATTGTGGAACGGCATCTGGAGTGGTGACCTTGATCAGCGGCTTGCCTTCGGGTTCTGAGTTCCCTCTTGGTTTAACTACCTTGACCTACGAGGCAGTGGACAATGTTGGAAACGTAACCGAATGTTCATTCACCATTGAAGTCATCGACAATCAAGTGCCAGAAATAGTGTGCACCGACGATATGGTGGTTGCTGATCCGATCGTGCCAGAGGATGGTATTGCTGTGGACTATGAATTGCCCGAATACAGCGACAACTGCGCGGCCATGTTGACGTTGATTGCAGGACCGAATACGGGTGATGTGTTCCTGCATGGTTACACCGATGTAACCTATACAGCAACCGATGCAGCTGGATTGGCGGATACATGTACTTTCCAAGTGCTGGTGAACAATGCACCAACAGCAGTCGATGACTTTGATGATTTCTTGGAAGAGGACCATGTTATTATAGTCGACTTGTTGGGCGATGACTTTGATATTGACAACGATAGCATTTACATCTCTGGGGTAACTGCAGGCGCAGGACAGGTCACCTTGAATGATGATGGAACAATCAGTTATTCCATCGATCCCGAAGTGTGGTGCGGTGTAGATACCGTATGGTACACCCTCTGCGATATCTATAATGCGTGCGATACGGGTTATGTGGCCATCGATGTGGAGTGTTTCTTGGACATTATTATACCTGAGGGAATTTCACCCAACGGCGATGGAGTGAACGATGTTTTCGAAGTGGTTGGTCTTGAGGATTTCCCAGAAAACAAGTTGTCCATCTTCAACCGTTGGGGACACATGGTGTATCAGCAAGCGAGCTATCAAAACGATTGGGACGGTACCTCTGAATCGCCCGTGACGATAGGAAATGGCATGCTACCGAAAGGAACCTACTTCTATGTATTGGATTTGGGCGAGTATGGAACCAGAAAGGGATATTTCTTCTTGAACAGATAGTAGCCAATGCAAATAAACGAATTAAAGAAAATGAGTATGAAAACTCCATTATTGAGATACGGATTGTGTTTATTGATGGCGACATCTGTTTGCGGTGCGTTGCGTGCACAACAGGATGCCATAACAAGTCAGTTTACCATGAACAAATTGTTTATCAATCCAGGTTATGCCGGGTATAAGGAGCAAGGCACATTGACGTTGGCTCACCGCAATCAGTGGATTGGGTTCAAGGGCGCACCAATGACAACGGTGATCAGTTATGATACGCCATTGAAAAAGAATGAGCTTGCCGTTGGAGGTGGATTGATGTACGACAAAGTGGGTCCAACCAGCAGATTGATGTTGAGTGGATATTTTGCTTATCGTATGCGATTGTCCAATCGTGCAACACTGTCTTGGGGCGCAGTGGCCTCTGCCTCATTGTATCAAGCCAATCTCACCGATTTGGTGTTGACCAGTGAGCATTATGGCTCAACGGATGATGCCTTTTTATTCAATACCAAAAGCCTGGTCATTCCGAATATCGGATTTGGTGGCTATTATTTTAAGAAAGATCACTTTATTGGCATATCCATTCCTGCGATGATCCGACCCCGGTTGGAGAAGCGTACACTGGCTGAACAAACACACATGAACGGGCGGTACGAACCGACGATTTATATTACCGGCGGAAAAATGTTTAAGATCAACAAGGATTTGAATTTGAACACCAGTTTGCTGTCACGCGCAACATTGAATTCCCCGCTTTCTATTGGAGCATATGTCAGTGGAATTTATGCGAAGAACTATACCATTGGTTTGTATTACCATTACCAGGAGAATGCGGGCATCTTTTTCCAATGGCAGATTGACAAACAAATAAAGGTCGGTTACTCATTTGATGTGGCTACCAACATGTTGATACGCACCAATTTTGGTAGCCATGAGTTGGCTGTAAACTACGCTCTTGGCGGGAAAAAGAAGCGCATTGTTTATCCGCGTTATTTCTAACCGAGGTCGAAGCAACGAATTTGGTTTTTGCTGCAATCGTTAACGAAAAAAAAAAATGGAACCGCTTTGGTTCCATTTTTTTATGAACTAAATCCTATGCGTTTGCAGGAGATAATTATTTCTTGATCAAACGCGCTGTTCGTGTTGTCATGCCATCCGTCACTTGCAGGGTATAGTATCCAGACGACAATGCGCTGATCTCTATTTCTTGCCGTGGCAATGCCCCACTCATGCAGACCCGACCGGTGGCATCGAATAGGGTAAACGACCCCTGATTCAACCCCGATGGCAAGATGACCACGTTGTTCGCTGGATTGGGGTAAATGATGAATGAAGCACTGGATTCGTCTGCGACATTGGGGTTGACTCCGGTAAGGGTTACACAATAATCTTCGATTTCGCCATCGGCACCGTCTCCACAACTAACGGGCATGCCGCCACCACCAAATGCACTGTTGTAGCGCATAGCCACACGCATTCGGGTTACGCCTGCAATCAATCCTGAAGGCACGGTTAAACTTCCGCTCACCTGACTCGGCGATGGATCGCTGCTTTCAAAAACCAACTCACTTGTTTCAAACTCGCCATTGGAGTTGTAATCGATCCAAACTTTGAAATACTCGCTGTATTGAGTATTGGAAAACCCGGGAGTAAGTACAATGGGATAAGACCATTCGTTGTTCAAGATTATATCCGAATCCTCAATTAAAATATACCCGCCATCGTCACCCGATGCACGAGTGAAGCTATCCACAGTAACTTCTGCAATGTGCTCCAAACCAGAGTCGGCTGTTACGTCACAGTAGGTGAGATCCTGACAAGATCCGCAACCCATGGTGTTGAAGGTGATGTTGGCAGTGTTACCGCCTATGCCTTCGCAGATGGAAGACACCGAAACGGTATAGGTACTGCATGGGTTGAGCCCGGTTAAGTCAACGGATGATCCAGTAACATTTTCGAGCACAAAAAATCCGTTGCCGTTTTCGGTGACAATGATGTTGTATCCTGTTGCAGCCAATACGGGGTCCCAAGAAACCGTAGCATAGGTATCGCCAATGATGGTTGTTGCCGACGCCGATGGATGTTCGCAACAACCATCTGTGGTCCAAATCATGGGTGCCGACCACAAACTGGATTCTTCGCCGCAATGTGCAATGATCTGCACTTGGTAGGCGGTGCACGCATTGAGACCAGTGATGGCGTAGGGCGGCAAACCGACATTTTCAACATAGTACAAAGCATCGGAGCCCACTTCATTGTATTGAATATCGAAACTGATCATGGAGGCTGTAGTTCCCCAAGAAATCGTGTAGTCCAACGTTTGACCAACCTGTGCGGCAGACACATTGAATGGAGTGACGCATGCCCCTTCGCTGCAGTTTTGAAGAAGCAATTGAAGACTGTTGTTCACGTTGAGTCGTCCACCCGAAACCACTTCGTCCGATAGGTTGTTGACCAAATCAACGCCGTTCATCAGGTAATTTTTGATTTCCATGGCGGCTGTGGCGGGATCCGCATAGGCAATCTCCATAAGGCTGGTGCAAGGCGCACTGTACAACAAGGCCACCGCACCCGCTACACAGGGTCCCGCAAAGGATGTCCCGCTGGTGGTGTTGTAATTGTTGTTGCCGGCCAAGTACACATCTTCACCGGGAGCGCCAATATCAATCGTAGTAATGCCGTATCCACTAAAGGTGCGCACATCGCTGTCGTTGGTGGCTGTCACGCTGATCAAAAAATCGCTGGGGCATGCGGTGGGCAAGTCACCCACTGCGTCTACGTTCACGTTGTTGTTGGCTGTCGAGCCCGCGCTCAATACGCCGTAATAGCCCAAGCTGTCGTACATCGCGCACCACAGCGGCGCCTCGGCAGGGTCACCGCCGTCCACGCCCCACGAGCTGTTGGTGGCCACCACAAATGCGCCCAGTGTGCCGTTGCTTTGGTTGTACATCTTGCGCATCACCAAGGGATATTCATACGATTCAATCACATTGTTCTCGTTGATGCCGCCCATTTGGATCTGCATGATTTTGACATCCCAGTTCACTCCGGTTATGCCCAGTGCATTGTTGCCTTTGGCGCCAATCATGCTGCTCACCTGTGTTCCGTGATTGCCCGTGTCAAGGTTGTCGGTGTCGGTCGAAATATTCCAACCGTCGTAATCGTCCACATAGCCATTGCCGTCGTCGTCGATGCCATTGTTTTCGATTTCATCGGTATTGACCCAGTGATTGTCCACGATGTCGGCTTGATCCCATTTGGCCCCGCCGTTTTCCACCACACAAACTACGATGTCGTCGCCAAATGCAGTTACGCCTCCAGTGGTCACATCCCATGCGAGGTCCGAGTCGATGTCGTGATCGCCCGGCTCCACATGGTGCCATTGCTGTCCAAAAAACGAATCGTTGGGGATTTGGCGTTCTTGAAGAATATGGTTGGGCTGTGCTATTTCCACACCTTTTGTTTGGCTCAGTTGCGTTACCACGTCCATCACCTGAATTGCAGCAGGATCAAAGGAGAAGAGGTGAATGCGCATCGTCTTGCTCAACAGTTTTTCGTGCCTGAACTGAGTGGAGTTACCTGCGATTTTGATGAACTCGGACACCACCAAATCGGGGTTGTTTTCAAGGGTCAATTGCACCAAAACTTGGTTGGCTACCACAGGTGTTTTTTGCGCAAAAGCCCAAGCGGCAAACAGGAGGCTAAGAGCTAGAAAAAGAAATTTTTTCATGGCGTTGAGTGAATATTACTGGTTGTCGCCTTGGATGGTTCCGCCGCGATGAGGTTCAAAATTATTTCAAGATTCCTTAATCAAGCGTACCATTTCGACCAAAGATTCCCTACCGCAGGTGTTGAGAAGTGCAGGAGCTAGTCTTGGGTGTAAATGCGTTTGACCCGCTGGCTAATGGAGGTCAGCACTTCGTAGGCAATGGTGCCACACGATGCGGCAAACGCTCCAATGCTCTGGTGTTGGCCAAAAACCTCTACGGTATCGCCTTCGGCGCAATCGATGTCTGTCACATCCACCATGGTCATATCCATGCACACATTGCCCACGATCGGTGCCTTTTTGCCATGGATAACGACATGTCCGGCACCATTGCTGAGCTGCCTTCGCAACCCATCGGCGTACCCCAATGGAATGGTGGCGCTGCGCATGGCACGGGGCGCGATAAAGGCCCTGTTGTAACCGATGCTGTCTCCTGCTTGTACTTCTTTGATTTGAGAAATGACGGTTTTTAGGGTGTTAACGGGCAAGAGCTGCGATTGTTCTGCTTTATCGGCCGACACGCCATACAATCCAACACCGAGCCGCACCATGTCGTATTGTGCATTCGGAAAACGTTGAATACCACCGGTATTGAGCGCGTGAAGTAGTGGTGCATGATCCAAATGCGGCAGGATGGTTTGAACGCTTTGATCAAAGATCGCCAATTGACGCTGTGTAAAATCGTCCAACGCAGGGTTATCGGTGGCAGCGAGATGCGTGAAAATACTGGCAATGCGAATGTTGGAGCTGCGCTTGATTTCTTGGATCAGGGCCTCCAGTTCATGGGGTTCAAAACCCAAACGATGCATTCCGGTGTCAATCTTGAGATGAATGGAATAAGGCCCTTCGCCTGGGCTTTGTTGCAAGGCTTTCGCAAAGAGTTGCAAGGTCCTTAAGCTATAAATCTCCGGTTCAAGCTTGAATTTGATCAGTGCGGGAAGGCTGTTGCGCTCGGGGTTCATGACCATAATTGGCAAGGAGATGCCTGATTTGCGCAAGGCCACACCTTCATCGGTATAGGCGACGGCCAAATAATCGACTTTGTTGAACATCAGAATGGAGGCCACCTGCGGCGCACCAATGCCATATCCAAAAGCTTTGACCATGACCATCAATTTGGTGGTAGGCTTGATTTTGGCTTTGAAATAATTGAGGTTGTGCACCAGAGCCCCCAGGTCGATATGCAGCACCGAGTCATGCGATTGTTCCTGAAGAGCGGACACAATGTGTTCAAAAGCAAAGGTTCTAGCTCCCTTGATGAGAATGGCCTTTTGTTGAAAACGATCGTTGTCGATGTCGGCAAGAAAAGCCTCGGTGCTGGCAAAATGCTGGTAACGTTCGCCAAATGCAGTGGGTTGTCCTTTGCCTGCAGGCCCTATGCTGATCCATTCGGAGATGCGGTGACGTTTGAGCATATCGGCCACCGCACGATGCAGCTCATCGGTCTTCATTCCACTCTGAATAAAATCGGATAAGATCACAATTTTCTCCTTTCCTCGGGCGTGCCTCGACAAAAAGTCGAGTGCTATTTCCAACGACTGCAAATCGTTGCTGTATGCATCGTTAACGATAATTGCACCGTTTTCTCCCTCGAGCAATTGCAGGCGCATTTCCAGCGCAGACAAGCGTTTGAGACGATCTTGGATAATGGCATTTGAATACCCCAGAAAGCGCATCAAAACGATGCAACACGCTATATTCTCTACCGAGGCCTTATCGCCAAACCCTACATCAAAGGTGGATTCTTCCTTGCCCAAACGAATGACATGGTTATGGTCGATATCCGATTGATGCACCCACGAGACTTCGGGTACAACGATAATGTTTTTGGTTTCGGCCCACGAGTTGACCAATTGCAAAACGTCGGCATCGTCTGGTACGATAATGGTTTCGGCACGCGCAAAAAGATGGAGTTTTTCGCCGATGAGCTGACGCCGACTGAGGAAATTTTCCATGTGTGCCGTGCCAATGGTGGTAAGAATACCAATGCTGGGTTGAATGACACGGGCCAGTTTTTCCATTTCTCCCGGCTCTGAAATGCCCGCTTCAAAAAGTCCGAGTTGGTGGTTGGTGTCCA
>CANHSF010000141.1 GCA_947463065.1 Flavobacteriales bacterium
AATAATGCGCGTTGTTGCTCAAAGGGTCAAAGAGGCTTATGTTAGAATCGCATCGGAAGAGGTAGGAAGAATAGGTGTGGGTATGCTGGTGCTGCTGGGAATCGAAAACGAGGATACTTCCGAAGATGTTCTGTACCTCGTTCAGAAATTAGTGAACATGCGTATTTTTCCAGATCATGAAGGAAAAATGAATCGCTCCATTGGCGAGGTGGATGGTCGTTTTTTGGTGGTGAGTCAGTTTACCTTGCATGCGTCCACAAAAAAAGGAAATCGACCTTCTTTCATCCGTGCAGCTCGGCCAGACCATGCTCTCCCTTTGTATGCGCTTTTTGTTGCGGAACTGGAAAAGGGTTCGCAGTCAACAGTGGCATGTGGTGTTTTCGGGGCGGATATGGCTGTGGGACTCGTCAATGACGGACCAGTCACGATCACCATGGATACCAAAAACAAGGAATGACAAGCAACAATTGACGTTGCCAGCTTATCAATCCGTTTTCTATGCGTGCATAGCAAAAAAAATTTAAGTTGCTGAGAACAAAATACAACCGCATATAGTTTTTCTTATAATTCCTCCCAAACGGAATGTCGAGTGGGTAGGTTTTGGTTAAAGGTTTAGTGTCATAAGGCCACCAACGGGTGGCCTTTTGAATGTTGTAAACTTTGTGGAAATGTTGTTTTTTTTCATCTCCGTGGCAGGTCGGGATTATTGGCCCTCGCATGTACTTTGCGCAACAACTAAATCAATTCAATCCATGAAGAAAATCTACTTTTCGCTTTTTTCTCTGTTTGTATCTGCAATGGCCATGGCCCAATGCACAGCCACGTTGTCCTTTACTGTGGACGGCAATATGGTTGTGGCTTCTGTGACTGCCGTTGGCGCAACCAATCCAACTTTTGCCATTGAATGGGGCGATGGTACCCAAGATCTTTCAGACAGCGGTACACACACCTACGCCGATGGTACCTATACCATTTGCGGCGGTATGTTTGACATGAGTAATCCGCTGGGCTGCGCCGATCAAGATTGTTACACCATTACCATTGGTCAGGGCGGTGGCTCGGATTGCATGGTCAACTTCTCTCCGCTGATCAGCGGCTTGAATGTGGGTGTCAATGCCACTGGAACTGGAGCGACCAATCCTGTTTACACCATCAATTGGGGAGACGGCAGTCCCGAGGATTTGACAGCAACGGGCTACCATACTTACGCTGGTCCTGGCGACTATACCATCTGCGTTTTGTATGTGGACGATGTCAAGGGCGGTTGTATCGTTGAGAGCTGCCAGACCGTAACGTTGGCAGAATTGGCCACCGATTGTGTGGTTAGCTTGGAAGTAACGGCCAATGCCGAAACAGGCGAAACAACCGTTGTAGCCATCGGTGAAGGTGCCGAAAATCCGCAATACGTCATAGCTTGGGGAGATGGCGGTTTCCCGGCCATTGGTAGTTCTGCCACATACACCTATACTACTGCGGGTTCTTACGATTTATGCGTAACCTATATCGATGTCAATGCGCCTTTGGCATGCAATGTCACCGAATGCCAAACAGTTGACATCACCATTGGTGTAAACGAATTGGACAGTTGGAATGCGCAATTGCTGGTATATCCTGTTCCTGCTCAAGATCAAATCAACGTTGCTTTGAAAGGTGCTTTGTCCGATGATCTTCGTTTGGAAATCCTTGATAGCAAAGGGCAATTGGTGCAGTCCATTTATGTGGGAGCCAACGGTTGGGAAAGTCGCTCATGGGTCGTGGATGTGGATCACCTGGCACAAGGCATCTACACGCTGAGGGCTTCCTCTTCTACAGGATCAACAGTTGTGCGGTTTGTGAAGTAAACCGGAAAAAAAGGTATGCAAAAAAGCTGTCTCACCAAGGCAGCTTTTTTGTTTTCCAATCAGCGGTGGATATGCTCGCTTTGCTCAGTACCACGCAATAGTCAGGACAATTGTTCAAGGTCAGCGCTTACTAAAGTTCTTTTGCTGTTGGCTCAAGTCAAGATGGCGCGAATGGCATTGCGACTGCAGGGTGCTGATGGACTGCGCTTTTAATTTGATGAACTAGCGTGTAAGTACCACATAGTCTTTGATCAGTGTTCGCAAAAATTGCACATGATCGGTAATCGCATCTTGACATTCGACGCGGCTTTGCATGATGGTGCTCAGTTCTATTAGGGCTTCGAAATGCGCTTTGTTCTGGAATTGTTTGAAGCGCTCAATGGTTTCTTTGATCAAAAAGATATCTTCTTCGTGGAATTGCGCGATCAAAGGGTATTGCGGCAGATACGTTTTTTTGGAATCAATACGAAGGATATCCTGCAATGCAATTTCCATGTTTTTTTGTTGCCGCACCACGGTGCATTGTGCCATTTGATCGCCAAGCCTTTGATTGCGCTCGTTGCTGCTCACCAATAAAATGGCCAATACTCCTGCTGTGAAATACAAATCGACGATACGGAAGCTCCAACGGATCAAATAGTCTATGAAGTTCATTTGTTGGCCCTCGACATGTATCACCTTCAGGCCGATCAATCTTTTGCCGGGTGTTTGTCCTTTCCAAAGGGTTTCGAACATCAAGCTATAAAAGGTGACCCAAGGCAAAACCACAAGCATCCAAATGTTTTCCTCATAACTTCCGATGGAGTTGATGATGAAATAGAACAACGCTACCACCACTATTTTCACAATCAGATCAATCACTTGCGCCAAAACGCGGTCTTTGGTATTGGCCAATTCATAGTGGATCAATACATTTTGTGTCGTCCGTATTTCGATGTTTTTTACCATGTTTGCGGTCGAGCGAATATACTGCGAAAATCACAGCCCAAATTGCATGTGCCTGCCCCAACATTGGTGGCTCCTTGCTTATATTCGCGGGGATTGGAGCCCACGGCATGCAAGAAACCGATTTTATAGCACAGAATAAAGACAAGTGGAAGGCGCTGGAGTCGGAGTTGAAAATGGACAACAAAGACCCAGAAAAGCTTTTGGAATTGTTCATTCAAACTACCGACGATTTGTCGTTTTCGCGCACGCATTATCCCAATCGAACAGTGCGCTATTACCTCAACGGTTTTGCACGATCTGTCCATGCCGCGCTGTATGAAAATCGGAAGCGCAAAAAGAGTGCTTTTATTTCTTTTTGGCAACTTGAATTGCCACAGGCCACTTACAATGCACGCAGATCGTTGTTGTTGGCTTTGGGTATCATGGTGCTGGGCTTGTTGATTGGTTTTGTGAGTTGCTCCTTCGACGACAATTTTCCTGCAATCGTATTGTCCCAAGAATACATTGATATGACCGAGCAACTGATCGCCGAAGGCAAGCCACTCGGTGTTTATGCTTTGGATGATGACCCCTTGCATATGTTTCTGCGCATAGCTTGGAACAACATTCAATACGCCTTTGGGGCATTCGTTCTGGGTGCGCTGTTTGGGGTTGGGACTGTATATGCCCTGTTGAGTACGGGAATTATGGTGGGGGCCTTTACCATGTTTTTTGTCAAAAAAGGCTTGTTTCAACAAATGTTTTTTGCCGTTATGTTGCACGGGACGTTGGAATTGGGAACCATAGTCATTGCTGGTGGCGCTGGTTTGTTGTTGGCGCGAGCAGCGATGTTTCCCGGATCTTACACGCGTTTGGAGAGTATCGTCAAAGCTGCCCGAAATGGAATGAAAATCATGATTGCGGCGGCTGTTTTCTTGCTGTATGCTGCACTCATCGAAGGTTATCTTACGCGTTACACCGATGCCAGCAATTGGTTCAGGGGATCCCTTATTTTCCTATCGGCCGCCATACTTATCGGGTATTTTGTGGTGTATCCGCGTTATCTTTTCCAACAGGGCCGCATCGATCCCAACGACTCCAACGAATTGACCGATACCCCCAAACGAGAAATACGATTGGATCGTGTTAAGACCGGTACCCAAATGGTATCTGAAGCATTGATTCTTTTTTTGCGCAACTCCGCCGCAATGTTCCGGATGGCTTCTGTGATTGCGCTCCTAGGCATGACGCTGTTATCCATTAGCAATGGGGGTGTCATTCATCAATTGTTCGATACCAACAGTGTGTTGGCTGACGATCAGTTTTATGTTTGGCGCTTTTATCGCCCGCTTTATGTTTCGGACTCTTATGTTTACCTCATTGCTGCTTCGTTGCTGCTCGGCGTGGCTTTGACCTTTTCCACCAAAAAAATCCATGCTTTGGTGTATCCCAATGAACGTGTTCCATGGACTCCGCTTGTGCTTACGGCTTTTACAGGTGGATTGATGTTGGTTACTGCTGCCCAGGTGCATCCCGGTGTGCGATGGTTGGTACTGTTCGTCTTATTGCCTGTGGTTTTGTTTGTTGTGGTCATGAGCAGAAAGGACGATGCCAATGTTTTTGCCATGGCAGTTCGAGCTGTTGGACTTGTGTTTGCTCAGGTGGGCAATTTTTTGGTGTGTCACATTGTGGTGGCCCTGTTGCATTTGGTGGTTTTGTTCTTGACCCAATCCATGTTGATGGACTACGTGCTGCAATTTGTGCAGATCAATGTGCCGTCAACACTACCATTGGCAGCGGAGATTCCATACATGGTGGTGGTTTTCATCATGATTTTTATACTCATGGTGGTGCTCCAAGTTTTGATATTTGCTCTATTCCTCTACCAGGCCTCTGCGTTTGAGGTGAGAACGGCCCATGTGTTGGTTAGACGCATTCGCAATATTGGTAAAAAACGTAAAATCTATGGCGTTGATCAAGAGGATGTCTAAATGCTTGATCCCACGATGGATGCTGTGCATGGCGCTCTGCTTTGTGCTCAGGTTGTTCTTTGCAGGATTTTCGGGTACGCTATATGGCCAAGAAAATGCAAACAATAGGGAAGCAGTTTGGAGCGATGATCAATGGGATCGGATCCAGAAGGGAGTCGAATTTGGCCCAAAGAAACAAGAGGAAAAGGAACAATCGGATACCGACGAAAATCAAATGCCGTTGGATTCATCCGACTCGTTGACGCCACCCATCATGAGTAAATCCGTAGCTTATGTGCTGCTGGCCGTGCTTGTGGCGGCGATTTTGTTGGTGCTTTTTCGTCAACAAACCATTCGTCGCGATCGCAAAGTAACATCAACAGTGGCTATTCTCGCTGCGTCCGATGATGAGGATCATTTGGATGCGGATTTTGATCGAATGTTGATTCGCGCCTCTGCCGAGCGAAATTATCGTTTTGCCATTCGTTTGCTGTTTATGGATACCCTCAAATGGATGGACGAATCCCAACTCATCGTATGGAAAAAACACAAAACCAATCGCCAATATGCCGCTGAGATCAAACGCGAAGGACGGGCCAAACTTTTTCGTCAATTGATGTGGGTTTACGAACTGATTTGGTTTGGTGAGCGGGAGTTGGAGGAGACCGAATATTTGCGCTTGAAAGGATTGTTTGATACCTTCAAATCAATGAAAGATGAATAAGTGGAGTGCGATCATTGTGGTGGTGTTTGCTCTGCTGTTGATCGGAGTCATTGCTTTTTTGGCGAGGCCTGCTGATGTGGATTGGGCGCACGGGTTCCACGCCGACCAGAAGGAGCCCTACGACACCTATATCTTCCAAGAGCTCATCAAAAGCAATGCTGGTGAAGATGGGTTTGTCGATGTGCGCGACAGTTTGCACAGCGCATTGGCAGCTGAAAGCGATAGCGGAAGCAATTACCTTTTTGTGGGTAATCAATTTCATGGCGATGACAAGGATGTGGCTGCCTTGTTGGACTTTGTGGCCCGAGGCAATCAAGCTTTTTTGATCGCCAATTATCCCGGTCAATTGTTGAGTGAAGTGTGCGCCTTGGACGAGCAGTCCAATTGGGAATATACCGAAGATGGCTCATACCTTTTGCGGGAAGGTGAATTGGTCAATACCGTGACCGATACCTTGCTGGTCGCTTATACCTTGGACAAAAACGAAGCCGAGCATCAGAGTAAAATCCAATGCTTCATAGATTATGAACCGGTGATGCATCCTTGGAATTTTTTCAATTCGGGTATTCGTGCCAAGTCCGATGGCGATTTGCGCATCATCGGCAAATACGACGGTGATTTTGCCAATGTATTGGAGGTCCGATGGGGGAGTGGTACATTGTATTTTCATTGCACGCCTCTGGCTTTTACCAATTGGGCAATGAAAAAAAAGTCCGGTATGGGCTACTGCAGAGCATTGTTGTCGCACATGAACGATGGCAAGGTGTACTGGGATTCCGAGAATACCATAATGGATATGATGGTGCAGCAGCGCGATCAAGTGGACAGTTCTGTGACGGCTAGACCGGGTCCATTGGAGTACATCTTATCTCAACCTGCGCTGAGCGCCGCGTGGTATTTTTCACTGCTTATGGTGTTGTTGTATCTTGTTTTTGCTGGTCGTCGAAGACAACGCGCAGTGCGCACCATACGCACACCATCCAATACAAGTATTGAGTTTACCGAGGTCGTGTCGCAGTTGTTTTTAAAGCAAAAGGATCATCGCAAATTGGTGCACATGAAAATGGAAATGTGGAAATCGCAAGCCCGCGAACGTTACCGCATTCGTTGGCAGGAGCATTCAGTCGAGTTGGATCAAGCAGAATTGAATCTATGGAGTTTGCGGTCGGGTGTTCCTGCTGCAACCATTGCACAAATTATCGAAGCATACCAAGCAATGCATCCGCACAACGCCGTTGAAACCAAGGATATGCTGCGATTGCATAGTTTACTAGAGACCTATTACCAAAATTGTAAATAATCTATAACGATGGAATTGAATTCAGAATCAACCCCCGAGAGCAACGAAATCAGCTCACAACATGTGTCGGAACAATCAGAATGGGTGACGCAGCCCCAAGATGAGCGCATCCAAAAGATCAAAGCTATTGCCGATCAAATTCAGCAAGAGATCAGCAAGGTCGTGGTGGGTCAACACGATAGCATCGAATTGCTCTTGGCTGCTTTTTTTACAGGCGGTCACGTGCTCATTGAGGGATTGCCTGGAATCGCCAAAACACTGACGGCAAAATTACTCGCCAAAACCATTGATGTGGATTTTTCACGCATTCAATTCACGCCCGATTTGATGCCCACCGATATCACCGGTACTTCTGTTTTTAATATGAAGGAGTCCAATTTTTATTTTAGAAAAGGGCCGTTGTTTTCGAATATCATTTTGGTGGACGAAATCAACCGCGCACCGGCTAAAACACAAGCTGCACTCATGGAGGTCATGGAAGAGCGTCAACTGACATACGACGGAGTGACTTATCCCATGGCTTTTCCATTTTTTATTGTGGCAACACAAAACCCCGTCGAACAAGAGGGTACCTATTCATTGCCAGAGGCGCAACTCGATCGATTCGTATTTCGAATAAAAATCGGATACCCTGGTTTGGAAGACGAAGAAAAAATTCTCTTGCGCTTTCAAAGCGATTTCAATGGCTTGGTGCAAGACAGTGTAGAAAAGGTATGCAAGGCAAACGACTTGTCCGAGTTTTTGCGCTGGATAGAGCAAGTGCGCATCGAAGAGTCGGCGCTCAAGTATATCGCTGCGATTGTCCACAACACGCGCAACAACGGCGATATCTTTTTGGGGGCCTCTCCGCGTGCATCATTGGCTATGCTTCGCACGTCTAAGGCCATCGCGGCTATTCGCGGACGTGATTTCGTTATTCCAGACGATATACGCGCTGTGGCCGTTGCCGTGCTCAATCATCGCATCGTGTTGAGTCACGAACGCGAAATGGAAGGTCATACGGTGGAGGAAATCATTGAGGGAATCATTCAGCGCATCGAAGTACCTCGCTAATGAAAGCAACATCCAACAATTTGGGGCGTTGGCAACAATTGCATTTGCAAAAGCGTTTCTTTTATGCTTTTGCCGCGTGTATTGTGCTTTTTGTGTTGGCCTATGTTTGGCCGTTGTTGATGGTGTTGGCTTGGGTAGTGATGACGGCTTTCTGGATGGCCGTGCTCTTGGATATCGCCTTGTTGTATGGGATGCCGTTGCATCTGCAAGCCACTCGGCATTGTGCGCGCCGTTTTTCGTTGGGCGATGAAAACCGGGTCGATATAGAACTCAACTTCAATGGACGCATTCCACTGTCCATCATCATTATCGATGAAATGCCTGAACAGTTTCAAATCCGCGATCAGTCCTTCGAATGCAAACTGCAACCCGGCGAGTCAAATCGCTTTTCGTACCTTTTGATGCCCAAGAACAGAGGGGAGTACTTTTTTGGAAAAATCAATGCCATGGTGTCCACCAAGATAGGTTTGGCCATGCGCAGGCTGCAATTGGCAGAAGAACGCATGGTGCCGGTTTATCCAAGTGTCATTCAAATGAAAAAATACGAGCTCATGGCTTTTCAGCGCATCAGCACCTTGACCGGCATCAAAAAGGTGCGCCGTTTGGGCCACAGCTACGAGTTCGAAAAAATCCGTCAGTATGCCTTGGGTGACGATATGCGTTCGGTAAACTGGAAAGCCACGAGCCGCCGCAACACCCTTATGGTCAACCAATACGAAGATGAACGTTCGCAGCAGATATTGTTTGTCATCGACAAAAGTCGGATCATGCTCATGCCCTTCAATGGCATGTCGCTCTTGGACTACGCCATCAATTCGACTTTGGTCTTGTGCAATATTGCACTACAAAAGTTTGACAAAGTGGGTTTGTTGTCCTTTGCCGATAAACTCGGTACTGTTGTGAAATGCGATTCAGGACCAGCGCAATTGACCAAAATGCTGCAGGGTTTGTATGCAGAACGTTCGCATACCACGGAATCCAATTTTGATGTGTTGTATCGGGCAACGCATCGGGTGGTGAGCAATCGCAGTTTGTTGTTTGT
>CANHSF010000142.1 GCA_947463065.1 Flavobacteriales bacterium
CTATCTGGACCTTCATTGAACATGCCGTACCAACGGCCTCTACACTCGAAATCGGGGATAGAACAATCGCCATTGTCGGCTGCTCGGTTTTCATAGAAGTACATGCCCGCCGCATTGTCGTTCCAACTCCACATATCCATATCGCCATCTCCCTCATAATCGGCTATCGCTGGAATATCTGGTGCAATCGAAAAAATACCCGCATCAAATACATTTCCATTGCCAAAATTGTACTCCGCCTGCATGGCGCCTGTCGAGGTGGGTGTAAAAGACAACTCCGAATCGCTGGTATTCCAAAAGATGCGCAACCCGGAACCGGTATTGGCGCAAATATCTTTTTTTCCATCGCAGTTCATGTCGCGCAGCAACACCCAATTGCGCAGGCCCGCTGGAAATGCATGATTGTATTCCAAGGAATACCTGTAATCGACGACCCCCGGTGTGGGATCCATATTGATAAAAATACTGATGCGTGCTGTTTGCCGATCGAAGAAAAACAGATCCTCTGCGCCATCCAAATTGACGTCGAGACGCGACATTTGACAAGAATTGAGACCGCCGGCCAGGGCATTGGTCAAGGTATTGCCACCAATAGTAAACGGGATGTCGTACTGGCGGTTGTCGGATTGACCAATGGTAACTAGATGAGCCAACAGGAGGCCAACCGTGAAGAGTGTATTGCGCATGCTTCAAAGATACGTCCGATGGCCGAAAACTCCCTACCTTCGAAATGGTCGATGTGGCGCATTTCGCCGTGATTCATATTCCGCCCCCACTCAGCGATGCATCGGTCGATGCAAAAAGAGACACGCCCGGCTTGGTGAATTGTTGCTGTTATCGAAGAAAAAGAAAAATGTTCGTATCCGTGCAATGGAAAAGGCATAAAAAGAAAAATCCTCCACGTTTGGAGGATTCTTCAATGCTTTTTTAACGGATTACTTCATTAACCAAAATGAAACATTCTACACGGTCTTGAACGGCTGGGGCAAAAGGAATGTTTCATATTTATTTGATGTTTTTCAAAAAAAAACCCCCGAACCAAACAAGAAGCTCATTGCCAGTTGTTTAACGCAATAAAAAAACTCAGTTCAGCGACCTTTTTTTGCAATGGCTGGCGCTTCACCTCAACAACGGCGAGCGAGCATTTGCCCCGCTGCTCGTCCTTTTTTTTCGGTAAGTGCAGAATACGGATCGTAGGGATGCGTCGTAACTTTCGGCCATGAAATTGACTTATTGGTATCGCACGGGCTTCATTTTGATGGGGTTGGGTGTTGTTACGGGTGCATTTGGGGCACACACGCTAAAAAACATATTGGAACCGGCGCGCTTGCAGGCTTGGCAAACAGCAGTATTGTATCATTTCATCCATAGCCTCGGCTTGCTTTTGATCGCTCATATCGGCGGCAGTCAGCCCAAAATGGTTTGGTCCCTGCGTCTTCTGTTGGCCGGGATTCTATGTTTCTCCGGCTCGCTGTATGTGCTGGCCTGCAAAGATTTGATCGGTGCCAACGTATCGTGGCTCGGGCCCATTACTCCCATTGGCGGAGTACTTTGGATCATGGCTTGGGTGCTGGCTGCCGTTCATATAAAACAACCCAAGACGCAATAAATCCAATATCCTCCGTTTCATTGCGGTCCAATTATTCATCCTCAACCAAAGAGTAAAAAAGATAGGCAGCGATGACCGATCCGAAGTACTTTTGAGCGCCTATGCCAATGCATTGCAATCGTCTTGTGAATTTCACCTCCTCCAATACCTACCGCTTTGGACTTGTCGTCCTGTTTCAACTCGTAGCCTTGATCGGCTTTGGCCAAACAGCAACCATCCGAGGTACTGTGATTGACCTCGAATCGAAGCCTGCTGCGGGCACGATAATCCGCGAAAAATCGAACCCGTCCAACGGAACCGCAGTGGATGCCTTCGGACGATTTTCGATCAATATACCCGCTGGGGTAGATATTGTCTTGGAATTCACTTTTTTCGGCAATAAAAAAGAAGAGCAGACTTTTCGACTCTCTCCCGGAGAGGTGAAGGAAATCAATGTCATGATCGATAACGCTGTCGAAATCGGCGGTGTTACCATTCGTGGGGTAGGCAACACAGGACTTCGCACCATCGAAACCAAGCTCAAAACCAGTTTGCCCACCATAAACCCAGGCATTGAAAGTTATTTGATCCAAGCTCCTGTCAACTTTGCCTCCGAGTTGAGCAGCAGCTACAGTGTGCGCGGCGGAAGTTTTGACGAAAACTTGGTTTATGTGAATGAAATCATGGTTTATCGCCCCTTCTTGGTGCGTGCAGGTGAACAAGAGGGCTTGAGTTTCCCGAATCCCGACATGGTGGACAACATCAAGTTTTCGGCCGGCGGATTCGAGGCGAAATACGGCGATCGCTTGAGCAGTGTCTTGGACATTCGCTACCATCGTCCGGACAGTTTCGCCGGTCGCGTAACTGCCGGTTTGCTCGGTGCATCGCTCCAATTGGAAGGCACCACCAAGAACCACAAATTCACGCACAACACCGGATTTCGATACAAAAACAACAGCTACATTTTCAACTCCCTCGATGTGCAAGGCGATTACCGACCTCTGTACTATGACTTGCAGTCGTATCTGACCTATCGCCCTGAAGAATACGGAAGATGGGAGTTCAGTTTTTTGGGCAATTACTCTCGCAATCGCTATAATTTCATTCCGAGCACAAGACAAACCGATGTCGGAAATGTCAATGAAGCATTGCGTCTGACTGTATTCTTCGATGGCCAAGAAAACACCGAATTCGAAACCTATTTCGGGGCACTGAGCACCCGATTCAACCCCAATCCAGACGCGCAATTGCGGTTCACCTTCAGCGCGTTCAACACCTATGAAACCGAGTTCTTCGACATCCAAGGCGCCTATCGTTTGGATGAATTGGAGCGCGATTTGGGCAGCGATGAATTTGGCGAAGTGCTGCGCAACCGCGGAGTTGGTGGCTTCATCGATCACGGCCGCAATATTCTCAACGCTACTGTGCTGAGCTTTAGTCACAAGGGATTTGTCAACTACGAGCACCAAGACCGCGTGCTGACATGGGGATTTGACGTGCAGCAAGAGCAGATCTTCGACAAACTCAAGGAATGGACCTTGATTGATTCGGCGGGATATGCCTCTCCCCGACCGCCCGACAGTTTGGGCTATCAAGACCCGTCGGCGCAGGGCGAACAATTGATTTACCTCTACGATAGAGTAAAGGCTGTGAACGACTTGAATAACATGCGGGCAACGGCATTTATTCAACACGACAAAGATTGGGTGCTCAAAAAAGATGCGGATCAAACCGAGGATAAACTTTCGCTCAATATTGGCGCGCGGATCAACTATTGGAGTTTCAATGAACAAATTGTGGGTGGCCCTCGAATGATCCTCACCTATACCCCCAGTTGGATCGGCACACAGGAAAACAAACGTGGTACATTGGACACGTTGAAAAAGGATATTGTGCTTCGGTTTTCGGCAGGATATTATTGGCAACCCCCTTTCTACCGCGAAATGCGAGGACTCGACGGCAGAGTAAATCCAGATATTCGCGCCCAGCGCAGTTTGCACTTCATTGCCGGCATGGACTATATCTTCCACGCTTGGCACCGACCATTCAAGCTGACCACCGAACTGTATTACAAGAAACTCGATAACCTGATCCCCTACAAAGTGGAAAACGTGCGATTGCGTTATCTCGCCAGCAACAACAGCACAGGGTATGCAGCGGGCGCCGATATCATGGTCAACGGAGAATTCATACCCGGGGTGCAATCGTGGTTGAGAGCCTCCATTTTGAAAACCGAAGAAGATTTGGTGGATGATTTTTACTTCCTCTATTTGAACAACGATGGCGACACCATTATTCCCGGATTTACCATCGACGATACACCGGTTGACAGCATTCGCCAGGTGCCGGGCTATATTCCCAGACCCAACGATCAGCGGTTCAGTTTCAGCATGCTTTTCCAAGACGAAATGCCACGCAAACCGTGGTACAAAGTGCTGTTGACGTTGTATTTCGCCACCGGCGTGCCGTTTGGACCACCGGGCAACGACCGGTATTTGGACATCAACCGCACCCGAAGCTATATCCGCACCGACATTGGATTTAGCCGCGACTTGATCTTGCCGGGCAAGAAGAACAAAAATGCCTTCAATCGCACATTCGATTCGGGCAGCATATCCATTGAGGTCTTCAATTTATTGGGAGTCAACAACATCATCAATCACCAATGGGTGCAGGATGTGAATGGCCGTCAATACGGCATACCGACCTATCTCACAGGGCGACGCATCAACCTGCGTTTGGCCCTCACTTTTTGATGTCCGCTTTATAAAAAATTGGCAGCCTAGTGCTTGCGTCAATACACCCCAACAGGTTGTACCTTTGGCCGCCGTAAAAAACGTATGAACGAAGACCGACTCAACGAATTGCGCCAGCGCTTAAACGATCAGCACAGATGGCCTGGATTGTACATGTTCAAATTCATTTTGCCCACCGACGAGCAAAAGATTGCACAATTGAAACGCATTTTTAGCGAAGATGTACAGTTCAATGCCCGATTGTCGAGCAATGGAAAATACACCAGCATTACCGTGCGCGAGATTATGTTGAGTGCCGATGCCGTTTTTGATCGTTACTTGCGCGCGTCAGAAATCGAAGGAATTTTATCATTATAAGCCATGTCAAAACACGTTGAAACACTGCGTAGCGTGATGTTATTCGCAACGGTATTGTTGCTGATCATCGTTTTGTACCGCAGATTGTTGTTTGTAATGGGCAAACGCAAATCGATGACCGCCACATCCGACATCACGGTTAGATTGGAGCGCAAAGCCGAGCACAATAAGATTGTGGTAACATGTAAAAAAACGGAGCCTGTAAAAATTACCCTTCACCTGCCCAGCGCATCCGAGCCTACCGTTCTATTTGATGGAACCATGGATGCTGGGGTCAACAAAATAGACATCCCGATCACCAACGAAGATCGCGCTTACTGCAAGGTACAATGCCGCAGCGAAGAGTTTAACCTCTATTTTTAACGGGCTCAGTTATGATCGAACCGTGGAGCATTGGCCGCATGGACTAGAGAATAAAAACGGTCGTATTCCCAAGCCTGAGCCAACTAAGCTATTGTCGAGTCGCTCTCTTTTTACCGGTTTCGGTCAAAGCCATAGTACTGCTGCGGGTAAAGGTTTTGATCTTCTCCACTTTTCTAAAACGCAGGGCCGACCAGTCTTCATCCACTGCTACTTGTCGAACGGGTTCATAGCCCAAATCACCGAGAGCCTGCCATCCATTGTCGCGATTGAACTCGCAGGTATAGCGTTTGGACGACCCCTTGGGATAGGCCATCCAGCATACCGCATCATCGGCGAGCAAGGGAAACACGTCGCGGGCAGCAGCAGCAATCTGCAGCAAGGAGGTTACAAAAACCAAAGCAAATTGGATCGACTCACCGGCATGGATTTGTCGCCGAACCTCGCAGACCTCTTCCATGGCGGAGCATTCCGCATCGAAAGAAGACGGCGCTTGGCAAATGAGTATGGAGCGTTGACCCTTAAAATTGAGTTTTTTGAATAGGGCCGACATTGCCATTATCGCATAGTGGTGACATACATAAGAATCAGACGCTCATCGTTTTCGTTGAGTTTCATTTGATTCTGATTGACCTTCTGCACCATATCGGGTACGATGTTGTGCCACGCATTGACTTCGAAGTCAGCAGGTGCGTGGAGTTTGTGGCATAGCCCGCAATTGGCTTCGTACAGCGCCATACCGCTTTTGAGATCGGCCACGGTGGCACCGGGGAAAGATTGTTGAGCAGCATTGGCTTGCGATGGCACAGTCATTTTGGAGGCTGTGCATGAAGCTATGGTTATAATGAGCGCAAGTGTCGCAATTTTTTTCATATCCTTTGTTTCATCCAAAGATACGACAACCTTCCAAATCTTGGTCTCCCATTATCCAGACATCCACTTCGCACCTAACTTACCCACATCTGGATAACGAGGCAAAAAACATAGAATGGCCGGGGGTATTCTTACTGCTTCACCAACTCCAAACACTCTTGACCAATTTGAATTAAGTACACTCCATCCGCGAAACCACTGCAATTGACTTGCATGGAACCGGAACCTTGGAAACGTTCTTTGTGCACCAGTCTGCCATTGGTATCTACAATACGCAATTCTTCACCGATGAGCTGTGAGCTCACGCGCAACGTGATCAAATCCGCAGTGGGATTGGGGAAAACTTCCAATTGAACGGCTTTCCCTTCCGTGACCGCGTTGGTGATCAACTCGCTCACCTGTCTTTTGTAAACCCCACTTCCTTTCACGCATGCGTACGCCCAACCATCGCTAATGATCACGTCGAACACTTGATTATTGTCGATACCCTCGCTCACATCGGTCCACGTCTGACCACCGTCTAATGTCATGAATACACTCGATGACGTCACCGTTCCGAATCGGCCAACGAGGATGACATCGTTTGTTGCTGCCATGGAAGTAGGAACACCTATCTCTTCCGCTCCCATGTATGTCCATTGCGTGCCGCCGTTGATCGACTTGTAAATGCCTCCAGGGTTGTTGCCGAGAACAATGAGCGCATCGTTCAGCGTCACAATTTCAAGCGGAACAAAATCAGCAGGCAGATCGTTGGGAATGATTTCCCAGCTGTTGCCAAAATTGACGGATTGGTACAAATCGGATTGAGAGATCACATAAAGCGTTTCGTTGAGTGTTGCAATATCTCGAATATAGGTGTCCGCGATTCCGTTGTTGCCGATGGACCATGTTTGGCCATCGTCAGTGCTCAACAAAACTCCCATTGAGTTGGAGGCAAAAATATCTGACCCCAATCGTATGAAATTGCCAATACCAATAGCTGGCACACCCTGATTGCATACTGTCCAGGTGTTTCCGTCATCTATGGATCGCAGCAATCCACCATCTCCAGAAACTAAAATTGTATTTTCAAAAGAGGCAATTTTCGATACCGACTCCCAGTAATCCTGAGTTGCAGTAAGTTGCCATGAGTTGCCTTGGTCCGATGATTTGAACATACCGGCGAATTGAGTTCCCACATAGAGATCGCCATCTTTTGAAGCGATATCAAGGCACCAAGTGCTCGTAATGCCGTTGCCCACTGCACTCCATGTTGCTCCATTATCGGAGGTATAATGCATTTGCGGGGTTTCAAACGTAGCCCAATCGATCGAATAGTAGCCCGATTGAATGAGCAATTCTCCATTGGATAAAGCATGTATGGAAGTCAAGCCCGTATTCCAATCGGTATCCAAAATAGACCACGAAAACCCGTTGTTGTTGGAAAAATAAATTTCACCATCAATGGCTCCCACCAAATAGATGAAGTCATCCGCTGCAGTCATGCCCATTCCATAGGGGAAGTCAGGCAATCCAGCACCTGTTTCTTGCCAAAATTCGCCTTGATTGTTTGACACAAATAAGCCCGCCGAGGTACATGCAAAAAGTACATCGCCCAAGGGGCAAACCTGGTAGAAATAAGTATTTGAAGGCAGTCCGTTGTTCAATTGCACATACGTCATGGCCCCGTCGAGAGAATGGTAGAGTCGGCCATTGACTATGGTTAGAACCTTTTGGCCATAGACAAGCATTTGCGACGTCGAATAACTCTGATACGGCAGGATGCCCGAATTACTGTAAGACCAAGATTGTCCACCATTGTGTGAATACACATTTCCGCCTCCCGCAGTACCGATGTAGATGCTGTCGCCCCGGGCAGCGATGCAGGATGACTCGTAACTTGTCCAAAGGTTCGGAAACGTTTGCCAAGTAAGACCGTCATCATCAGAATAGCCTACGCCACTTGTTCCACCAAGTCGAGTACCCGCGTAAACTCGATCTCCATCCATGACGATACAATTGATATCGTAACTCTGTAATCCTTGACTTCGCTTAGACCAATTGCTGCCGTTATCGGTGCTTCGAAAAACGCCACCATATTGCGTTCCAACATAAATTTCTTCACCTATATTGGCATAGCAGCTGACAAAACCACCCTGCGGGCCTTGTGTCCATTGCCACTGAGCGTCTAGATGCAAAACCACTGAAAGAATAATGATGGTTGAGAATAGCTTTTTTATGTGCTTCATAGTTTGGGGATTTGAAGCAATGACGTTGAATCGTTATTCATTCCATAAAAATTTTCATTTTTTTTATAGTTCTGCTCCAATTGGCCTTGCATGGAGCGCATAGAAAAAAAAAATTCCCATTGTAAATAGGTTACAATGTGGCATCTGAGTTTTGCTCCATAACATTAAAAACACAGATATCATGACGATTATCAATCACAACAGCATGCGCCAGTCGATTCCAAGCACGGGCTTCATGCATTATCACGCCTCGCAAGAATTGATGGACATCCTTTATGCCCACCGATTTATGGAGATGTCGCACATGTGCGGTCGATCTTTCGAGACAACCACCAAGGTGCACAAACCCGGGCACGTGTATTATTTCCGCAAGAATGGCCAGTGTACGATCAATTTCTTAAAAGACGGTCGCGTGCATGTGTTGCACGGTCCCATTGCCTTGTGGAATTTGAACGATCATTTGAGCACCGATGATTTGGATATTTTGTTGGCTTTTGCCAATTTGTATGACGAGCAGCAGGAGTGTTTTCGCAATTACATGGCTCCTCGGTGTCAGAAGTTCAGCGATGTGCTCCAGCAATTGCCGACCTTCCATGTGGACTGGAAACGCGACTTTTTGGATCATTTGAATGTGGTGCGCGAGAAGACCCGTTTTCACGCTTGACATTATCTA
>CANHSF010000143.1 GCA_947463065.1 Flavobacteriales bacterium
GTATCAAGCCGCATCACAGGCGGGATATCGCTACAAAATCGGCGTAGATAAAAACGAATCATTTGGCGATGTGGCTCACCGTTTTGGATTTTACAACCACACTACGCTTGCCCAGCAATTGGCAGAATTGTCAACGTATCAATGAGATCGTTCCATTGAATTCATGGACCGTACCCGTGAGATCTTGTGCGGTTATTCGGTATTGATACACCCCATTGGGAGCAAAATGTTCCGCATCATTGGTGGCTTGTCCCGTCCACGGTTGGCCAGCATCTTTGCTCTCATAAAACAATGCGCCCCATCGGTTAAAAATTTTGAGCTCAAAAGCTTCCACACCGATCATTTCAGGCATCCAAACATCGTTGACGCCATCGCCATCCGGAGTGAATGCATTGGGAGCAAAAAACAAAAAACCTTCCACCAAAATGGTACCGCTCACACTGGTGCCGCATCCCCATTCGTTGACCGCATATTGGGTAATGGTTTGCAAACCCGATTGCGAAAAAGCATAAACACCGTTGCACGCATCCAATGTAGACCCATCGCTCATGACATACAAGCACTCGGTTGCATCGGGGCTGGTGCTTTCGATGACCACGCTGGGATCAAGAATGCTTACAATGGTTGGATTGGCCGTAAAGGATGCTGTAGCAGCAGGATGAATCGTGACCACATTGGGAAGTGTAAACGTCTGCGACTGCACACAACCGAATAGCGTGTATGCCTCCACCTGAATGGTGTAAGTTCCCGGTGCCATATAGGCATGGGTGAGCGCAGGAGCGTAACTCATTTCGCCATCGCCCAGCGTCCATACATAGTACACTGGCACCTCGCTTTGGCTGATCATTTGCAAATTGATGGATTCGCCTGGGCAGCCCTCAGTGGGTTCGTATACCACTTCATTTTGAAACTCACCCACCACCCAAACACTGTCGGTATAGGTTTCGACACATCCGTTTTCGGCAATGGTAAGCGAAATTTCGAACGTGCCTGGAGCTTGAAATTGTGCATTCCAAACCTGTTCATTGCTGCTGGATGGCACCACGCCATTTTCAAACGTCCACGTATAAAGTGCAGATTCGGTGGTTGCTCCTTGTGCCTGAAGATCAAATCCGTGGGTTAAAAAACATTGTGGATCCTGTTCAGCAAAAAAAGGATCGAGTTCGCCATAAATATCAATTTCAATCGATGCCGAGTCGGGACACGTAAAAGGCGCCGTTGAAAGCAATGTGATCACGTAATGCCCTGTATCGGGAAACGTAAATGAAGGTTCAGCTATTATGGAAACATCACCGGTGCCAATGGTTCCAAAATTCCAGTAATAGTCCGTCGCGTTTTGTGAATTGTTGACGAATGTGTAGTCATAGCCGTCGCAAAAAGTGGCTTGTGGACCAATGGCAGCAATGGGGTCTGCGGGATTATCAATTTCTTCTACATCGAGATCCGTGCATCCGTTGTCGATCACTTGCAGGGTTACGGTATTGCTGCCCAATTCGGGATTCAATTGCACTGCCCCCGGTTGCGAAGCCGAACTGAATTGAGGGACACTACCAGCACCGAAATCCCAAGCATAGGAGGCCCCGTTGCCTGCATTGGCGGTAGAACCAAACTGATAGACATCTTGGTTGTTGACACACGCATAGGCCCCCACGATGATTTGAGGTAAAATGGCGGTGGGGATATTTACCGTAGTGTAAGCCGTATCGGCGCAGAACCAACCGGGATTGGCGATGAGCATGACCGTATAATTTCCAGCAGCATCGTATGTGAAAGTTGGTTCGGTCAATGAACTGACATCCGAAGTGCTGCCAGTTACACCAAAGTCCCAATTGAAGGTAGTGGCATTGGTGCTGTTGTTTTCGAATTGAATGACATCGTTTGCACATGCCGTGACAGGCTCCATGGTTGAAGCAATGATGGTAGGATCGCAGGTGGTGACGTTGAATTGGAAATCGCGGATCGAAGAATTGATGAGCACACCATCGCGGTATTCGTTGACACACACACCCAAAACATATTGACCATTAACGGTAGCGGTGCCCGTCATTTCGCCAGTAGCAGGATCTATTGAAAATGCGGGGTTGGATTCAATGGGATAATCCAACGAAAAACCACTTGCCCAAGAGACCTCCATGTACGGCGGCGCAGCGGGCACTTGAGGAGCAGGATCCTCTTGACTTGCACCATGCAAAGGCGAACACAACGCATACACCAACGAATCGCCATCTGGATCGGTAGCGCTGTGATCGAAGAAGAAATCGGCATCGCGACACAAGGCCACCGGTGGATAATTGTTGAAGTAGGCGTCGTTGTTTTGTTCGTCTACAGCACCAGAACCCGGAATGGATGTATAGATGCTGGTGCCGTTGGCGTTTGGAAAGTCAAGATTGACAATACTTGGATTGCGGCAGCAGCGCTGATAAACCGCCATGTAACCATTGGCATTGAAAGGCAGCATCACCTCACCGACATACACGGCACGTTCCACACAAACATCGGGAGGCAAGATAAAACAAGGATTCTCGAGAAAAACAGGAACATATTCCACCTCTGCATTTGTGAGCGGCAAGTAGATGACCTCTTGTAAGCTCGTATTTCCCAGGTCAAAGAAACCGACAGCCGCCTCTTGGTCGAAGCCCGTTCCCAAAGTATTGGTAGCGCCACAATCGCGAAAAACCGTCAATTGAATTTCGTAAACATTGTTGCCCAAATACGAATAATTGACTTCACCACCCACGATATGTGTAGCCCACAAAGCCCCTACAAACAGGGTAAAAAAGAACGTTATCGCGGCTTTTAAGGTCATGCAACAGAATGGGTGTAAATCAAAAGTAATCCGAAAGTGCAGATTTATACCCCCGTAAGACAATAAAAAAACCGAAATGTTGCACGGTTAAAAGCCAGTCGCATGGCAAACACCACGGCAAGACCCCGCATGCCCGATTACAGCTCCTCCCATTCGAGATCAAATGCCCAATAAAAATCACAAAAGCCCAATGAACGAAAGCGAGAATGCCCTGTACCAACTCGGCATACAAAATCAACAATCCCATGAAACAATTGATCATCCTTTTCGCGGTAGTCCTCCTACTCGCCAGTTGTTCCAACGACAGCCCGAATCCTTCAGCGGCTCAAAGTGGCGGCCTATCAACCGAAGAGCAAACGGCGCCCAACTCAGCACAACAAAAAACAGCATCCGAACCATTCATAGATCAAAACGACCAGCAAAATGTCCATCGCAGTCCCCAACAAGAAGTGGTGATCATTGAAAACAACTGTTTAATCCCCGAACTTCCAGAGCCCACCGATGTGGACTACAATAGGACGATTTCCATCGCCGACGAATATGCCAGGGGAGATCATGGCGAATACGCTGCCGGTGCGTATATGGAAAAAAGTGCTCCCATGGGTAAAATGGGTAAATCGGCAGCCTCATCATCACCGTCCGGAGCTGGAAAATTGACTGCAGGCGAACTCAATGACTTTCACAAATGGAAACTGTGGGAAGATTTGTCCAAAAATGAACTCAAGTCCTACCAAGACATTTGGCAAATCAACATGCAGCACCGATATTGCGTGATGGTGCGCAACAAAAAAGGCTTTCCAATGATCGATGCCGCATGCAGCCTTTTCGACAAAAACGGAAACATGATTTGGAAATCGCGCACCGACAATACAGGCAAAGCTGAATTGTGGGGAACAATGGTTCAAGGCGCCCAAATGTCCGAGTCCGTGCGGATCAAAATCGAAACCGAAACAAGCTCGGAATGGATCGACAAACCGAAAGTTTTTCAACGCGGCATCAACCATTTGAAGATCAACGAAGCATGCGATGCTAAAAATGCAGTTGACATTGTTTTTGCCGTGGATGCTACTGGATCCATGGGCGATGAAATCAAGTATCTCCAAGACGAACTGCTGGATGTGTTGCAAAAAATTCAAAAGTCATACAACGTGTCGCTGCATACCGGAAGTGTATTTTATCGTGACCACGGCGACGAATATGTCACACGAATAAGCGGATTAACCTCCAACATGAACACCACCACTGCATTCATCGCGAACCAATCGGCGGGTGGTGGCGGCGATGGACCCGAAGCGGTGGATGATGCTCTCATAGCAGGCATTGATCAGATGAACTGGCGCAAAAGTGCCCGAACACGGATCATGTTCTTGATACTCGATGCACCTCCGCATAGCTCGCCCGAACAGCGCGAAAGACTGCACAAAGCCATGCGCGCTGCAGCATCCAAAGGCATTCGCATTGTGCCTTTGGTGGCCAGCGGCGGCGGATATGAAATGGACAAGAGCATGGAGTATCTGATGCGCAGTTTAGCCCTAGCCACCAATGGCACCTATGTGTTTTTGACCAACCACAGCGGTATCGGCAATCACCACACCGCGCCCAGTACCGACAAGTACAAAGTAGAGACGCTCAATAGCATTTTGCTTCGCGTGGTGGATCAATACATCGAGGCACCTGGTTGCGACCAAGACGATTGGCAGCACGTTACTGCAATGGTGGATGAGGAAGAATTGATCATCGAAACCAAACCCACCGGCCAGCAAGAGGCCACAACCATCACGTTGGAGTGTTATCCCAATCCGGCCGACAACCAATTGTGGATCCGAAGCAGTCATGACATAAGCGACGTGTACGTGTCCGATAACAGCGGTAAACTCATGGAGAAAATTGCCCTATCCACAGGCAAAACAAACATAAACACGTCGCATTTTCCAAGCGGAATGTACTACCTGAAAGTGTTCGTGAATGGACAGTGGTTGAGTAAAAAATTCATTGTGCTGCACATTTGAGCGGAGAGCTTGGTCGATAAGCAACATTGGCAATCAAATTTAACATCCGATTGGGCGGCCCCTTCGGGGCCGCCCAATTGGATCAACCCCAATCCAAACCCAAACCACATTGGTAGCAAAGTGCACAGATGCATGCCGTTGTTTGTATACACCAAAAACTCGCTGTTGCAAAAAAAAAGCCCCCTGCAATCGCAGAGGGCTATCCCTAATGGGCATGAAGGCACTTCATACATTAGAAAGTTCTTACAAAACCGATGTTCATCACGTATTTGGATTGAAGACCGGGGCCAATATCAGGACGAATAATGCCACCTTCAGTAACATCGCCTTTATTCAATTGGGTATTGTCGTCATAGATGAATTGCAGCGACAAGCTGATACCAATGTTTTTGGTCACCTTGTAGGCCGCGATCGATTCGAAGTTGAGGTCAACATTTTGCGCCTTGTCCAAGTAGTTGGAAAAAAGTTCGAGTTTGTTGGTCCAGTTCAGCTTTTCGGCCAAAAACTTTTGGTTGTGGTTGATGCGCAAATAGGCACCCATTTCATTTCTGAGATTTTCGCCAGGCGTGATGATATTTCCTTCGGTATCATAGACGGCCTTTTCTACACCAAATGCACCGGCATTGGCCAAACCTTGATCGCCCACGTAGATACCGCGGTAGGTGATTGGCGAGAAGAACACCGAAACCGTTGAGGTTGGTTTGTAATCCACCCCGATGGCAAAAAGAACACGCGCTGGAGCCAAGAAGTCTGAGATTTTAGCGGCACGATTTGGACGGCCATCTGCACCTGTAGCAAAACCCGGTGAGAATTGCGAGTTGATGTTTAAAAGTGCTGCGTAATTGGTTTTGGCGTTGATCGGACGACCATATTTCGAGGTCAAGTCAAAGCGGTCATCGGTTTTCACCCAAGGCACATCGCTTTCAAAACCTTGTTTCAGCAAACCATACCCCATCATCACGTTGTTGTCCCAAGCATGCTTGCCTTTGCGGTAATTGGCTTGACCATTGAACAAACCGTTGATGCCGATGCTGTTGATACCCCCCGAGGCCCATTGATTGAACATGGTACCGGTAGCGCCGATATTGACTAGACCGCTGATGGCCCAGCCAGTGTCTTGCGCTGCAGCAAGCGTTTTCATATTGGTTTCCTCCGCTGAGGTAGGATTGACTTGTGCAATAGACTGCACAGAAGCCGCGACAAGGGCGGCAGCAAAGATTTTTTTCATAGGGTTGATCACAAATTGGTGAAGCGGCGCGAAAGTAATGCTTATCGCAGTGGAGCCTAATGAAATTTAACATTTCAAAAAAACATACCATTTTGCTCAGACCACCTATTTTTGGTTCCTTATGAAACACCCCGAACATTGGCGACCTACATTGATTGTGAACGGACCAGACGGTTATGTTGTCAACGAAAAGGCCATTTATGGTGGATCGTGGCACATGTTGCATTGTCAAATCCCCACCTATTTGCCGATATTTCGATCTTATCTGCGTGGGCGCCTGCTGGATGTAGGTTGCGGCCTGCTCCCCTACCATGCCCTTTGCGCATCGATAGTGGACGACTATTACGGCATCGACCATCCCGACAAGACCCAAGATGCCCGCTTGTTGGATGAGGCAGTGGATTTGAATCGACCTTGGCAATTGAAGGACACCTATGACAGCGTCCTCTGCAGCGACGTATTGGCGCATGTGCAAGACCCCTTTCAACTTTTTGCGTGCATGAGTGCGCACTTGAAAGTTGGTGGACATTTGGTACTAACCACGCCATTCAATTATTGGATGAGTGCACCTCAACATGAGTACTTTCACCCCACTGCCCAAGCCCTTCGGATGTTGTGCGACCGTCATCAACTGGAAGTTGTAGAACTCAAATCGTATGGCGGTTATGCCGATATACAGCTTGATTTGCTCAACAAAAGATGGCACAGCGGGTGGTGGTTGAAAATGTTTAAGGTGTTCAAAACACTTTTCATAAAAACTCCGTTCTATGCGCGATGGAATAAAAAATACGACGTCAATTGGTCGTTGGGATATATCCTCGTTGCACGGAAAAAAACATGACAGAAATCTTTGACTACTGGCTGACACAAGCAGGAGCATTTTTTGCCTTTGATCCTGCCCGTCCTTTGGTTTTCACCGACTATATATTCTGGATATTTCTTGGTGGTGTGCTGTTGATCGACGGTTTTGTTTACAAGCGCCGCAGGTTGCGTCACGCTTTCTTATTCGGAGCAAGTTTATTCTTCTATTACAAAACGACAGGACTTTTCTTTCTGCTGTTGCTGTTCACCTGCGTTTGGGACTTTGTGATAGGCAAGCGCATTTATGTGACCCGGCATGCTGGCAAACGCAAATGGTGGTTGATTTCGAGCATTGCTATGAATTTGGGCGTGCTGTTTTATTTCAAATACGCCTATTTCTTCACCGATTTGTACAATCAGACCTTTGGCACCCAACTCGTGGTGTTCAATCATTTGGCCCATTGGTCCAACGGTTTTTTCAACACAGGATTCGACGTCGACAAGATCATACTGCCCATCGGTATTTCGTTTTTCACCTTTCAAAGCATTTCATACACTGTTGAAGTTTACAAAGGCCAACTCAAGCCCGTCAAACACTTCACTGACTTTGCCTTTTTTGTGACGTTTTTTCCGCAGTTGGTGGCAGGTCCGATCGTTCGGTCCACGGATCTGATTCCGCAGCTATATAAGACTTATCACCTCACCAAGCACCAATGGGGGTTGGCGATCTTTTGGATCATGAACGGATTGCTCAAAAAATTCATACTCGCCGATTACTTGGCCGTCAACTTCATCGATCGTGTATTTGCGCATCCCGACAGCTACACCGGCTTTGAAAACCTGATGGCCATCTTTGCGTATAGCTTGCAGGTGTATGCCGATTTTTCGGGCTATACCGATATTGCTATTGGTGTGGCATTGCTGATGGGATTTCACTTTACCAAAAACTTCAACTCGCCTTACAAAGCATCGAGCGTGGCAGAGTTTTGGCGGCGGTGGCACATGAGTTTGAGCAATTGGTTGCGCGATTATTTGTACATTCCTTTGGGCGGTAATCAAGGCGGCAGCATCGGAAGCTATGTGATCACCGCAATATTTATTGGGCTTTTCACAGCCATGAGCGGATCTTGGATGGTGTTGTGTGTGTCGAGTGCGGTCATCTTGCTGTTGTTCTTGTTGAGCCAACTCTACCCTGTTGTTCGCAACCCGATTCAAACCAACATCAACCTGATGCTGACCATGCTGATCGGAGGATTGTGGCATGGCGCGAGTTGGAATTTTTTGATTTGGGGCGGACTGAATGGGATGGCCTTGGTGCTGTTCAAATACTGGAACCGGTTCAGTCCTTGGAAAGACAAAACCAAGTGGTACAATCGCGCATGGGGCATCTTTTTGACCTTTTCGTTTATCACCTTTACCCGCGTTTGGTTTCGAGCCGGCAGCAACACAGGTTGGTCCGATTTGAATGAGACCCATGATATTGCAGGAGAGTTTATGGCTGCCACCGGCATGTTGCAGCGCATTTTCCTGCACATGGATTGGACCGTAGCGCCAGATGTTTTGTGGGGGTATGGCCAAGTCTTCACGTTGTTTGCATTGGGCATGCTGATCCATTGGTTGCCCGAAGCCTGGAAGGAGAACTACCGCAATCGCTTTGCATCCCTTCCCTATCCCGCCTTGGGCTTGGTTTGTTTGTTGGCCATTGTGGTGATGTATCAATTTATCACCGCCGATTTGCATCCGTTTATTTATTTTCAGTTTTAAAGAACAGGAAGAAACGCATAAACGATTGCACCGTTACCGAAGGAAGATTCTATTCGGTGACTGAGCGTAGACGAAGGCACCAAGTATAAACCGAAGTAAAATTCACCTTCCCATTCACGATCAAAAAAATGCCCCATCGAAGGACAATGCTCTTCGGTGACTGAGCGTAGACGAAGGCAC
>CANHSF010000144.1 GCA_947463065.1 Flavobacteriales bacterium
GATGGTGCATTGGGTGCTGGCCGGATTGGGATAAAAAGAAAATTTGGGCGACAATTCATCCACTGCGACAGCCGTGGCTTCATTCTGATACACCCGCACATAATCCACTTCCATGGCTGACTGCAAAAAGCTTGGAGATACAGAAGGCTCGATGGCCACATTCATCAAGATGTATTGCGGCGCATCAAAAGGCCAATTGTACACCGTCTTTACAGCTGGATTAAACGACATATGATTGTAGCCATCCACACTGAAGATGATGCTTTCCGGCGTCCATTCTACAGCATACACATGGAACGCTTGTGAGACATCCTCATCGTATTGCTCATTGAACGAATAGGTGCCAACGGAGAAGTCACCATTGATGGGATGATGCACTGCGCTGGAGATAACATTTTGGTTGGATCCCCAGTGCTCCATGATATCGATCTCACCGCAGGCTGGCCAATTGGTTGTGCCATGGGTCGCGTCCCAGTATCCACCGTTCTCGTTGATATTTTGGCCCAACATCCATATCGCGGGCCATGTTCCCGCGCCTAAAGGCAGTTTGGCGCGCGCCTCTACTCGACCGTATTGAAAAGCAAATTTCGAATTCAAGCGCGCCGAGGTGTATTGTTTGGTTTGACCTTGACTGGTAAAAACTTCTTTTTTGGCCGTGATGTACAACCGACCATTGGCGCATGCGGAGTTCGTACTGTTGGCAGTGTAGTGTTGAAGCTCGTCGTTGAACCAACTCACCCCATTGGGCAATTGCGTTTGATGGTGCCATTTTTGACTGTTCACCGCACCATTTTGTTCGAACTCATCATTCCAGACCAACAAGTCGTATTCGGTGTAAGCACCTGTATAGCTGAAGTCATCGATGTATGCGGTTACCTGGGCGCTGTTGTTCTCGCCATTGACTTGCAGCAACACGCGATTAAAATCCCAACGATTCATGGGGTCACTTGAAGCGGCATTGTAATTCAAATATGGATCGGTATCAAAATCAAAGGTCACTACCTGCCATTGATCTAAAACCAGAGGTTTGATGATTTCGCATTGCGACGTCCATGGCTGATCCAATCGACCATTTTGAAGCTTGAGCGAAAGCTGATTGGTTTGATTGCCCACCAAACCGTTGGATGGGACATAGATTTTCAGCGAAAAAACGCTGCTTGTCCGCAGATTCAAACTTCTGCCCACATTGAGCCCCACATTGGCATACAGCCCACCCGTGTCCGCATAGCGCATCACACCTACCGAGGCATTCACACCGTCAGGAAAAGGATTTGCAAAACCCAAGACCATGGTACAATCGTCGCTGTACCAAGCACTTTCGCCTTCTTGATTTTCAAAATCATATTGCAGATCAATAGCTTGAGCCAAGAAAAGGTGACTCGTAAAAAGAGCAAAAACTAGGATAGAATAGCGCATGGTGTGAAAATGAATTGAAGCCGCAATTTAACAGCGATCGACTTCAACACTATTGCATTGAACACACAACACCACCGCCATCGCCCGATCGGCGTTCAATGGGGCAGAAACCAATTCTTAGAACAATCGGTGCAGAAACTTATCCAGCATGACCACGTGCTCAGAACGGTTTGACCGGTGCGGTGTACGCAGCCGTGCAGGTCCGTTACTGGCTTATTGATTGTGTTGAATCCACAACAAATTCTCGGTAGCAAAACCCAAATTCTTCGCACGATTCACATAATCGGATTTGATTTCTTCGGGAATTGTGGTGGCTCTTGACAAGATCCACAGGTAATCTTTATTTCCTCCACACACCATCGCATAGGTATATGCCGTGTCGAGTGCAATCACATTATAACCACCGTAGAAGGGACCAAAAAATGACACCTTCAACGAAGCCACGGAATCGCTCCCCGTAAATACCGCCCTGCCTTCTGCTTCTGTCCACTTATTGGCAAGGGTGTCATACCCCTTATTCACCACTTTGATGCTGCCATCACCATTCAAAGAATAATTGGCTGTCGTGTTGTTCAGATTCTTTTCAAAACTGAAATCAAAGCGCGCAATTTCATACCATTGACCCAAGTAGCGCTCCTTTTCAAAGGGCTGGATGGCTGATACTGCGGGTGGAATGGTGTCGCAACTGCTCACGCCTATAACAAGGGCTATCGCTAGTGACAGCGCTATACGATGCATTACTTTTTTTCTCACTTACAAATTCTCCTTCAAAAAATTCGTCATCTTGGTGAACAAGTGCAAGCGGGTGTTGCCTCCATATATGCCGTGGTTCTTGTTGGGGTAGATAAACAAATCAAACTGCTTGTTGGCCGCCACCAATGCGGTCACCATATCCATCGTGTTTTGGTAGTGTACATTGTCGTCGGCACTGCCATGCACTAAGAGGTAAGCTCCCTTCATGTTTTTCACAAAATTGATGGGGCTATTGTTTTCATAACCACCCTCATTCTCCTGTGGCGTGCGCAAAAAACGCTCGGTGTAAATGCTGTCGTAATACTTCCAATTGGTCACCGGTGCCACCGCCATTCCTGCTTTGTAGTAGTCGGCTCCCTTGGTCATGCAAAGGCTTGTCATGTATCCGCCATAACTCCATCCTTGAATGCCAATGCGACCTGCATCCACATTTTTCCAAGTGCCTAAATGTTTGGCCAAATCAATAAAGTCTTCCGTTTCGTTTTTGCCCAAATTCATATACGTGCTGTGCTTGAAGGCACGTCCACGGTATTGTGTGCCGCGCGGATCGCAGCTCACTACGATATAGCCTTGCTGACACAACAATTGATACCAGAGGTAATTCCGTCCGCCCCAAGCATCGGCAACGGTATTGCTTCCTGGGCCGCCGTATATGGCAACCAACACCGGATACTTCTTGTTGGGATCCATATTGGCTGGCATCATCTTCCAACAATTGAGCACATCTCCGTTGCTGTTGGTAAAAACAAAAAACTCTTTCTTTACCATCGAGTATTTGGCCAAATTGCTCTTGAGGCGTTCGTTCTTCACCAACACGCGAACCTCCTTGCCTCCCTTCTGTGCATACAGCGTGGAGGTCATGGGGCTATTCGCATTGCTGTTGTGGATGATATAGTATTTGTAGCCAATACTGAAATCGGCGTCATTGGTGCCCGGTAAAACGCTGATCGGACAATACACCAAATTTTTCTTGCCTTCTTGCACGCAATAGATGTGTTTGGACATCGGCCGTCCATCCTCCTTGGGATTGGTCAATATCTCCATGGTGGCAGCCGTGCAACTGAAATACGCGGTTTGTGTCGCCTCGTCATAACCGTAAAAGTCGATGACATCAAATCGTCCTTTGGTCAACTGTGTGCGCACCGTGCCATCGGCATTCATGTGATAAATGTGATTGTAGTCGTCCATTTCACTCATCCAAATGAAGCTGCCGTCTTTCAAAAATGTCAAGGCATCATTGATGTCGATATACGTCGCCGCTTTCTCTTGATACCCCACTTTGGTTTCGATCACAAATGGAGTTTTCTGTGCGAGGTCGGTCATCAAAAACTCCAAGTGACTTTGATGGCGATTCATGCGCATGACACACAGCTTGCTGTTGTCTTGCGTCCACTTGATGCGTGGAATGTATTGGTCTTTGTTGCTGCCTACATTGACCTGTTTGTTTTCTTTGCTCACCACCTCGTACACCCAAATGCTCACTTCGCTATTGGTTTCGCCCGCCTTTGGATACTTGAAGCGGTATTGCGTGGGATACAATTCACCGAACATATCCATCGAAAATTCGCGCACCGATGCCTCATTGAATTTGTAATACGCCAAACGATCACCCGAAGGACTCCAGGCCATGCCATTGACCAAAGCAAATTCTTCTTCATACACCCAATCGGTGCCACCATTGATGATTTTGTTGAACTCCCCATCGGTGGTGACTTGCGTCTCTGTGCGCTTGGCCAAATCGTAAATAAAAATATTGTTGTCGCGCATAAAAGCCACCATGCTCCCTTGGGGATTAAAGGTCGCCAAACGCTGTTTGCCCAATTTGAAATCGGCCAAAGGAACCGTGGATTTGGTCTCGGTGTTGTAGATGTAATAATTGGCCGAAAAACTATAGCGATAAATGGATTCCGTACCTGTTTGAATCAACAACTTTTTTTCGTCAGCGCTGAATTCATAATCTTCAATAGCGGCAGCCGTATTGCCAAAAACATCCAATGATGTGGCAATGGTCGTTTCGTCCGACGCATTTTCGTAGTGGTAACGAACGATTTTAGTCCCAAAGGCATCGCTGGATACAAGTCCAGAATAATGCATGCCGTCTTTCATGCTGCGCAAACCATCGATGGCTTCGCTCGAAAATTCGCCACTGGCCCAGATGAGCTCGTTGGTCAATTGATTTTGTGCCCATATAGAAAATGACACCGACAGCGCTATGGCGCTCAACAAAAGAATTTTTTTCATATCAAATGATGCAAGTAGGCCGCTAAAATACATGATGAAGCTCGGTATTGATTACCATTTGCAGCAAACATCAGCCGTTCGTGTTGATTTTGCCGAATCTCCTCTATCTTCACAGCACCAAAACCGCTATGGCACAAGCACCCATTCTCATCATCGGCAATGGCATAAGCGGTATTTCCGCAGCCAGAGAAATCCGCAAGCGAAGTGATCAGCGCATCATCGTGATCAGCGATGAAACACCATATATGATCTCGCGGCCGGCGCTGATGTATGTGTACATGGGGCACATGAAAGCCGAGCACATCGAACCGTATGAGCGCTCGTTTTGGGACAAAAACAACATCACCTTGATCCACGATCGCGTGTTATCCTTGGATACCGCAATGCGTCAAGTAACCTTGAGCAAAGGGGATCCATTGACCTACGATCGATTGGTATTGGCCACAGGCAGCAAATCGCGCCGCTTGGGTTTGGATCATGAAGACGTCGAAGGTGTAGTGAGTTTGTACCATTGGCATGATTTGCAAAAAATCGAACGATTATCGCATGCTTTCGGCACACCCGCTGCCCAACACAAAATTACATCGGCCGTCATTACTGGTGGGGGATTGATCGGCGTGGAACTTGCCGAAATGCTCCATACACGGGGTATCCAGGTCACCATGATTGTACGCGACAGCCATTTTTGGGGCAGTGTGGTCGATGCACACGAAGGCCGACTGATCCAAAAACAGCTCGACAATCATCACATTCGAACCATCTATTCCAGCAGCGTTTCTCGGATCATAGCGCAACAAGGCAAGTTAGACGGCGTGGTGTTGAATACCGGCGAAGAGTTGTCCTGTCAAATGCTTGGCGTGACCATCGGAGTAGAGCCGAATACCGCATTGGCAGCGGCAAGTGGAATCGAATGCCAACGCGGTGTGTTGGTGGATTCCTATTTGCAAACATCGGCGCAGCATGTCTATGCCATCGGCGATTGTGCGCAACTCAGAGCAGCGAGCGAGGGCCGCAAAACCATTGAGGCCGTTTGGTATGCCGGCAAAATGATGGGCGAAACGGTGGCACTTACCTTGACAGGAAATGCTGCGGCATACCACCCCGGAATTTGGTTCAACAGCGCCAAGTTTTTTCATTTGGAATACCAAACATACGGCAACGTTTGGCCTCAATCGGGCAGCGATCAAGTGCATCTTCATTGGTCAAACAATACACAAACAAAAGGCATCAAGCTCGCATACCATCCCAACACCATGGCCTTCTTGGGCATCAATGCTTGGGGCTTGCGCATTCGACAGGACAAGGCCTTTGAGGCCATTCGTCAAGGCATACACATCCAACAACTGCTGGACCAATTGGAACTATTCAATTTTGATGCAGAGTTTACCCCATCGGCTTATGGACAGATGGCCGAATCGTTGCGCAACCAAATACCAACCTCCACACCCGCATGAAAACGATCCGCCTAGTTTACATCGTCCTGTATATCCTGAGCGGCGCATTGACCGGCTTGTTTTATGCTACCGATGAGTCGTATTTACCTTTGACCGCGCTGTTGATTGCAGCTATCGCCTTTGTGTTGCAAGCGTATGCCGACTATGCCCCACAACCCGCGGGCATTGTGCATCACGGCGTGTTCTTCAAATCCATCAGCAACCGAGGAATTTTGGGTTGGCTGCTTGGAGCCTTGCTTACCGGGATTTATGTGGCCTTGTATTGGTTTCCCGAGGTGCTGGGCAAATCGATCGATGGTGCACCCAACAAGGGATTCATTCATTTTTTTGACAGCATAAGTACCGCATTAAACGGGCATGCCGCCAGCGAATGGTTTGCTTATGGCACCTTGTACACCTATTTGATTGGACTATTCGGCATTCGGTTTATGTGGAAATACCGTGCACATCCGTATCACTTGCGGCGCACACAAGTTATCCTTGCGAGTCAGTTTGTGTTGGCGTATTTCATACCCGAGATTTTGGAAAGTTTCAGTCAAGGCCAAGCCTATTTTGACAAAGACCTCAAGAATGTATGGCCACTGAATTACGACTTTTTTTATTCGTGGCATTTGGACAACATGCAGACCTCTTCGATGGGGATGTTTTTCTTTGTATTTGGCTTAGCAATGTTTTTGATTGTCACGCCCATTCTCACCTACAAATGGGGCAAGCGATGGTATTGTTCGTGGGTATGCGGTTGCGGAGGATTGGCCGAGACCACGGGCGACAATTTCAGGCAAAACGGCCCCAAGGGCTTGGTGGCTTGGAAAATTGAGCGGTGGTCCATTCATATCGTATTGGTGCTGGTTTCGATCATGACCGCCGCTACATTGTATGGCTATTTTACAGGCACCGATCAATTGTTCGGTTTATCGATATACAGCCATTTTCAAAAGCCCTATGGATTTGTCATCGGCGCTTTGTTCAGCGGTATTGCTGGTGTAGGATTTTATCCCCTGTTGGGCACACGCATTTGGTGCCGATTTGGTTGTCCGATGGCGGCGTATATGGGCATTATTCAGCGGTTCAAATCCCGATTTCGGATCACCACCAATGGAGGCCAATGCATCAGTTGCGGCAATTGCACCACGTACTGCGAAATGGGCATCGACGTGCGGGCATATGCGCAGAAGCAACAAAACATTGTTCGAGCGAGTTGCGTGGGCTGCGGCGTTTGTGCCAGTGTGTGTCCACGCGGCGTATTGAAATTGGAAAACGGCCCCTTGGAGCAGCGCATCAACGAACCCCAATCGCTGGTGGATTATATCAAGACGAAGGGGTGAGCATGTACAGAACAACTAGAATTCGGTATGAAACAATTTTCACCAATGGTCATGCACCTTGAGTCAAAGCATAATCTTTGGTGTGATGAATGGAAAACGGATATGCGGGTTTATTCCCGTTAGCCCAAAATCAAGGTCGACAGTTATTCGGATAATAACCCAAAAAAGCGCATTAGAATTCGCAGCGAGGTGGCGAATCGCAATGAAATCTAGCATGCCCGCGTTTAGCGCGCATCGCAATGCGCCGTCACACGCAGGAATAGTCATATTATTTCCTTGATTAAAATCGAGCAAATGTCAAATTTTGCAGTGAGTAGCCGATGCAGTAGAATTCTAATGCCTTTTTTGGGGTTTAAGTGTAATGACAAAGATGCTCTTTCAACAATCCCCTTCGCAAAAAGTATTTTTTTCAAAACATCAACTCAGGTTATATTTGACCCCAATATTCAAAACATTAAGAAAATGGGTAACCACGAACACGATCATCACGAAGTGCACGAGGCCGAGCAAAACGAAATCGGCGGACCAGTAACATTTGCATTGCTCTGTTTGGCAATGGCCATTTTGGTCATCTATTGTTTGGCTTAAACAGGTTACTTTGCAACGATACAAAGCCACAGCAGTGGCTTTTTTTATAGGTTGAAATGAACAATTACATCCGCGACAATCGGGCCTCCACCATGCGCCACTACCTCAAAGTGGAACTTCTTGCGCTATACGATGCGCGCGAAGCCGATCAAATCGTCAAATTGCTCTTTCACCACTATCTCGGTTGGTCGTCTACCGACCTCCTCGTCAAACAGCAAGACGGACTCTCCGAAAGCGAAATTCTACTTTTTCATCATGCCCTCAAAAAACTCAAACAAGGCATTCCGGTTCAATACGCCGTTGGGGCAGCCAATTTCATGGACATGGTGCTCAAAGTCAACCAAAACACCCTTATTCCGCGACCCGAAACAGAAGAACTGGTGCGTTTGGCCCTCGACGAGACCCGAATGGAACAGCCCCAAGTGCTGGATATTGGAACAGGGTCTGGATGCATCGGCCTCGGATTCAAAAAACACCGACCGCTCGCCGTCGTCACTCTCTTAGATGCATCGCAAGACGCACTGGATGTAGCCGCCGCCAATGCCCAAGCCTTGAACCTCGAAGTCGATCTCATCTGTGCCGATATTCTGCACTACAGCCCCAAAGTGCAATGGGACGTGATCATCTCCAACCCACCCTACATTCCGCTATCGGAAAAACAAAGCATGGCTCCGCGCGTGGTGGCTCACGAACCGCATCTCGCGCTGTTTGTAACCGATCAACAACCGCTGGTATTCTACGAGCGCATTCTACAAATCGCGCGCATTGCATTGAAACCCGGTGGACGCATCTATTTTGAAATCCACGAACAAATGGCCGACTCGTTGCGCAAACTCTGCCTCGACTATGGACGCAATGCCATTCGTTTTCAAAAAGATATGCAGGGCAAAACCCGCATGCTCGTCATCGACAACTAAAGTCGGCAGTTTTGGGCTTTGCACCGCGAGCCAAATAAAATCGCCTTGACTTCGCACAAAGTTGCCCGTTTACTAACCATTCTTTTTCTA
>CANHSF010000145.1 GCA_947463065.1 Flavobacteriales bacterium
GATTTTATCCCTTGTTTTGACATTGCGTTCCCCTTTGTTGAAGGCTTTGACGGTATAGCCTATCCGGCGCAGCATTTCGATCACACCACTGTCGCCCGGCAAATGCGCACAACCCATGCCGGCAAAAATGGACTGCCCGGCGCGCATCACACTGTCCATGCAATGCACAAAAACCTTGTTGCGCTCGATCAGAATGTACTTGTCAAAAGCAGGCGCAGTGGTTTTTTTGTTGAGGGAATCGATCAAATCCAAATCCTGTGTTCGGTAGGCTGTCTCCATCCATTCGCCCACTTCTGCCATCTCCTCCCGATCTTCTTCATCGTAATATTTGCGATCCTTGCTTTTGCGCGATTCGGCTACTGCCTTTTTATAAAAAAAATCACTTTGCGCATAAGTCTCCAAACCGATGGTGCGTTTGCCCAATTTCTTGCCCGTTTGATACAGATACATGTCCAACCACGTGTCCTCTTCATAATCGGCACCCAAGCCAAACGATCCAAAACGATACAAAAGATAATTGAGCAGCTCCGGATTGTACATGAGCGCGGTACGCATTTTGGATTGCAAATCGAGGTCAAGCCGATAGTATTGCTCCAAAGCGGGTAGATCGCTGTTGTTCCAATCTCCAAAATAGTCGATTTCTTGGGGGCCATTGTTCTGCCACATCGCATTGTCCTTGTCGTCAAAAATAGCCTTCAACCACGCCTCAGGCTCCAACTCAAGTGCCAATACATCCACTTGTTTGATCGCGTCGTAAAAGGGCTCTCCCAAATGGAAAACCATTTTGCCACTGATGTGCATGGTGCCATAGATGTAGGATGGTTTTTCAAGCCCATTGCCCGAAATCTCCCACATGAGACTTTGATATTTTTTTTGTGCTCCAGCCTTTGGGATGCTTACCGCGGTCAAGGCCAAAACAAGAAATGCGAGAAAACGAATTGGACGAGCTATCATAAGGTGTAAAAGTAGGTTGTTCGCATGCATTGCGACAACTCAAAAAACAAATAAAAAAAACACGAAAAGAGCGTTGATTTATTTTGTCAATGCGCAAAAAAAATGGATCCTTTCCTTGCGCCTCAGCCACGCCATACCAAGAGCGAATGGATACAGAAATCCACTGCTCGCCCCCGACAAAACGGGCCACACCAAGCCCCAAATGACTGCAAACCAGATTGTTGCGCAACACCAGAGCGATTCAATCGACAAGTGGTGGTATTTCACTGCAAATCGCTTATTTTTGCCCCTCAAATTTTGGTAAATTCAAAAATCAATCATGGCCAAACAAGATAAGAAAGCAAACGACACCATTGTCGATGTACAAGAAGTTTATACCAAAACAGAAATGTTTTTGGAAAACAACCGCAAGCCCCTCATGATCGGAATCGGCGTTATTGCCGCTCTTATTGGAGGATACTTTGCTTATCAGTTCGGTTACAAGAAACCCAAAGAGGAAGCTGCTTCCAATGCAATTTACATGGCCGATTTGTACAGCGAAATGGACTCCTTGGAGTGGGCTGTTAACGGCCACGAAGGTGCTGCTGGCTACCTCCAAATTGCAGAAGATTTCAAAGGCACACTTGTCGGCAAACGCGCACACTACTGGTGTGGAGTGTACTTCCGCGATATCAAATTGGATTATCAACAAGCGTTGGATCACTTCAAACAATCCGATTTTGAAGACAACACGGTAGGTGTTTTGGCCACCGGCGCTGTAGGCGATATGTACATTCAATTGGGCCAAACCGAAGAGGGTGCCAATTGGTTGGAAAAAGCCGCTAAGCAAGCCAACAACAGCGATGGCCGCGACCACAGTGGTCCTTATTTCGGTCTAAAAGCAGCAAAAGCATATTTGGAGTTGAACGATACCAAAAAGGCACAGTCGCTTCTCGAATACGTCCTCGATAACTACGACAAAAAACAAACAGAGAGTGTGGAAGCTGCTAAAATTCTAGCCTTCCTCAAATCTCAGCAATAAGCTATACGCTTTTCCATGGCTACAAAAAATCTAAGTGCCTATTCGGCGCAAGAACTTCCCGATGCAACAGAGATGTTCATCGGGATTGTTGTTTCTGAGTGGAATCAACACATCACTTTTGCTCTGCGCGATGGTGCCATCGAAGTCCTCAAAGCCGCGGGCATGGCGGATGAAAGCATTTTGGTGGAATATGTTCCTGGCAGCTTCGAATTGCCCATGGGCGCCCAAACCATGCTCGAAACACACCCCTTGGATGCGGTGATTGTGCTGGGCAGTGTGATCCGCGGCGAAACGCCTCATTTCGACTTTGTATGCGATGCATGCGCACAAGGCGTTATGCGCGTTGGCCTCGATCATCAAACGCCTGTCATTTTTGGTGTACTCACCGACAATAGCGAAGAACAAGCCATAGCCCGCGCAGGCGGAGCAAAAGGCAACAAAGGGATCGAAGCTGGAGTGACCGCGTTGAAAATGATCGCCCTAAACGATCGCCTTTTGCAACGCATGGCCGAAAACACATGATTTCAATCAGAAGTATACCCATGAAAAACGCCACGAATACCGTGGCGTTTTTCATTTGAAAACAAGCGCTCTTTTTATTCTGAAATTTGAACTCCATCCTTGTTCACGGCCACTTTTACCACTTTGCCGTTGAACAGAACATTGAACGAATAGGCTTTCCATTGTTTGGGCAAAATCGGGTTGAAAGTTAACTGACCATTGTTCACCCGCATTCCACCGAAACCCTGCACGATACTCATCCAAGTGCCTGCCATGCTGGTGATGTGCAACCCTTCGTGTGCCTCGTGGTTGTAATCGTCCAAATCCAATCGCGATGTCCGCATGTACATCTCATAAGCCTTATCCTCTTGGCCCAACAATGCCGCTAAGATCGAATGCACGCATGGCGATAGGGAACTCTCATGCACCGTCATGGGCTCGTAGAAATCAAAATTCTCCCGAATCACTTCTTTGGAAAAATGGTCTTCGAAGAAGTACAAGCCCTGAAGGACATCGGCTTGTTTGATGTAGCACGAGCGAAGGATGCGGTCCCAACTCCAGTGCTGATTGATGGGACGCTCACTTTCCGACAACGCACTGGCCGGTGCCAGTTCCTTGTCCATGAATCCATCGTGCTGAATTCGAATCTCGGTACCTTCCAACTGGCCCAAGTACATGTTGTCGATGATGTCTTTCCAACGCTTCACTTCGGTGGTTTCGTCGAATGCATAACGAGCTACTTTGGCACCGTAGGCATCCGGGTATTGGCTTTTCAATAGTTCCATGGCCTCGATCGTATACTGCAAACACCACTTTGCAAAATAGCTCGTGTACCAATTGTTGTTGACATTGTTTTCGTATTCGTTTGGACCCGTTACGCCATGCATCACATATTGCTGGCGTGCCTTGCTCCAATGCACACGCTGCGACCAGAATCGCGCTATTCCCAGTAACACATCCCATCCAAACTCCGACAAGTACTTCTCGTCGCCAGTATATCGGATATAATTGAAAATTCCATAAGCGATGGCCCCATTGCGGTGGATTTCTTCAAAAGTGATTTCCCATTCGTTGTGGCATTCTTCACCGTTCATGGTCACCATTGGATACAATGCCGCTCCGTTTTTGAACCCCAGCTTTTGAGCATTCTCAATGGCCTTGTCCAATTGATTGTATCGGTAAACCAACAACTGACGAGCTACCTTTTGGTCTTTGGTGCTCATGTAAAATGGCAAACAATAGGCCTCGGTATCCCAATACGTTGAGCCACCGTACTTTTCGCCAGTAAATCCCTTTGGACCGATATTGAGGCGTGCATCCTCACCGGTATAGGTTTGGTTCATGTGGAAGATATTGAAGCGAATGGCCTGTTGTGCTTCATCATCGCCCTCAATAACAATATCCGCCAAATCCCATATTTTCGACCAACTCTCTGCTTGCATTTTCAGCATGGAATCGAATCCCGATTTGATGGCGCGTTCAGCCGCCTTTTGAGCAGCGTTGGCCAATTCTTCGCGGGAATAATTCAACGAGGAAACCAACCCCACGTATTTGTACAACACCATGGTTTCGCCTTGGTGCACTTCGCGTTCTATATTGTTTTCTGCAAAAAAATCAGCATGGCTGTGGTGATAGGTCGGAATGATCTCTTTGCCGTTGAGCTCCACCTGTATGCGCATAGCGGCAGCCACATCGAATTCCGTTTTGCGGGTTCGGCAAACCACCACGCCCGAGGCAGGTGAGGAAGCGGAATGCACATGCTCCCAAAACTTCTCTTCATAATTGGAATCGTGATTTTTGACATCGCCGTCCAAATAAGGCTGAAAACGAATGGTGCCTGTGAAATTGAGCGGTGTTATGGCATAACGGATAGCTGCTGTTTCGTCATCGGCCATGGAACAAAATCGTTTTGCTTCGGCACGGATGATTTTTCCTGAAGGCATTTCCAAGTCGAATGTGCGCACCAAATACCCCTCGCGCATATTCAGCTCGCGGCGAAAATTGGACGTAATGCACTTGGCAAAATCCACATCCTCCCCTTCGACCTTGATGCGGATACCAATCCAGTTGACGCTATTCAACACTTTGGCAAAATACTCGGGATAACCGTTCTTCCACCAACCCACCCGGGTTTTGTCGGGATAATAAACGCCGGCCACATAAGAGCCTTGAAGGGTGGGACCGCTGTAATCCTCTTCAAAATTGGCGCGTTGACCAAATCGACCATTGCCGATTGAAAATATACTCTCCGAAGAGCGGTGATGCTTGCGCTTAAAGCCCTCTTCTATAATTTTCCAAGGATGCGTAGTAAGGTATTGTATCATGTGCTATATGTGATCAAGGTTGACTTTCGCTGCACAAAACAGGTCGTTCTGCAGCAAAAAGCGTTGCAAAATAATAGAAAGTGTACGATATACACCAAGAAATATTTTCAGTACAAAAATGGATGATTTTACTCAAATCTCCATGGCCGCACGCATACCTTCTTCGATGGCCCGCTTGGCATCCAATTCGCCAGCATAACGAGCACCACCAATCAAAACGGCATTGGGCCAATAGTCTGCATCAGTCGTATTGCTCACTTGACCAGCACATACCACAATGTGATCAAACGGCAACACCAAGTGTTCATCGCCTTTTCGGATATGCAAACCTTCAGCAGTGATGCGCTCATACACCACCCCATTTTCGATGCGAATGCGGTATTTTTTGAGTTCAGCGCGATGGATCCATGCGGTGGTTTTGCCCAAGGCGCTGCCTGGTTTTTTTGCGCTGCGCATGAGCATCGTGACTTCCCGTTGGGGCTCCTCCATATGGACCTTCTTTGAAAGTCCCCATTTCTCTCTGAAAGCGTGGATTGTTTCAGGTTCGGAACCTTTGACCAGGAACAGTGTGGTGTCCACTGCGATTCCTCCACCACCGATGACAATCACGCGCCGCCCCACTTGGGCCTTTCCCGACAAGACATCGCTATACAGCAGCACACGATGATCTTCGCCACCGACTATATCCCATTTACGGGGCAATACCCCTGTCGCCCAAATCACCCGATCAAAGGAATTGAGTTCATCGCGCTGCGGCGCACAGCTCAAACGCAGATCCACTTGCAATTCGCTAAGCATAACTGAATAATAGCGCAACGTTTCATTGAACTCTTCCTTGCCGCTTACTTGTCGCGCATAATTCAATTGTCCGCCAATGGCATCGTTGCGTTCGTACAAGGTCACCCGATGCCCTTGCTTGGCAGCCGTCACAGCAGCGGACAACCCCGCAGGTCCGGCGCCAACGATAGCGACTGATTTTGAAACCGCAGCACGACCGAGCGTCCATTCGGTTTCTCGACAAGCCATGGGATTGACCAAACAAGAGGCCACTTTCCCGCTGAAGATGTGATCCAAACACGCTTGGTTGCAGGCGATGCACGTGTTGATGCGATTTGCTTTGCCCGATTTGGCTTTGTTCACCCACTGGGGATCGGCCAAAAAAGGACGCGCCATGGACACCATATCTGCTTTGCCCTCGGCAAGAATAGCCTCGGCCACATCAGGCATATTGATGCGGTTGGTGGCAATGACGGGGATATTGAGATGAGGTTTCAATTGGGCTGTAACATCGGCAAATGCTGCTCGCGGAACCATTTGCGCAATGGTTGGAATGCGTGCTTCGTGCCATCCGATGCCGGTATTGATCACATGCGCACCCGCTCGTTGCACGTCTTGGGCCAATTCAACGATTTCGTTTTGCGAGGAAGCTTGGGGCACCATATCCGCCATGGACAACCGATAAATGATCAGGTGTTGATCATCGAGCGCTTCGGCAATGCGCGACACGATTTCGATTGCAAATTGCTTGCGGTTGTCAAAATTCCCACCCCATTGATCGGTGCGTTGATTGGTGTGAGCGACCAAAAACTGGTTGATCAGGTAGCCTTCGCTGCCCATGATTTCGACGCCATCGTAGCCGGCATCGGCCGCCAGTTGGGCCGCGCGCACAAAATGATCGATGGTTTTTTGGACCCACCACGAAGGCATGGCCCACGGTTTAAAAGGAGAAATGGGCGCTTGAATGCGACTGGGCCCGATATTCCAAGGATGATAAGCGTAACGCCCGGCATGCAAGATCTGCATACAAATTTTCCCACCTGCGCGATGCACCTCATCGGTGACGACGCGGTGTTGACGGGCTTCACGGCCTGTGGTTAGTTTGGCTGCACCGGGGGTGAGTTTGCCAAACCAATCGGGAGCAATACCGCCCGTGACCATCAGTTCGGTGCCCCCTTCGGCGCGCACCGCATAATAGCGAGCCATCTTTTGAAAACCGTTTGGTTCCTCTTCTAAACCGGTATGCATACTGCCCATGAGAACTCGGTTGGACAAGGAAAAGGCACCGAGGTCAATCGGCGAAAAGAGGTGCGGAAAATCGGTATGCTGCATACCGCAAGGTAATGCAAATCGACTGGATAAATCCCGTGAATTATTGCTTCAGAATCGATTGTAACTGGGCCAAAGACATCCCTCTGAGATCGGACACCACCACTGTGGCTTGTCCCAAAACTGAAGGATCGCCTATGCCGATGCAACGAAAACCGCCATCTACTGCGGCTTGCACACCGCTGATGGCATCTTCGAACACCACACAATCGACAGGTTGCAATTGCAATGCAGACGCTCCCCGGAGAAACACCTCGGGGTGTGGCTTGCTCATGTGGATGATGGTGCCATCGATGACGACGTCGAAAAGCGAGAAGATGCCCAGTTTCTCGAGAATCATCACGCTGTTTTTGCTGGAAGAGCCAAGACCGATTTTGACCCCGTTCTTTTTTAGATCCAAGAGCAAGTCGTGCGCTCCAGGCAGCATTTCATTGGGGTTGACACCCTCAACATACTCCAAGTACCATTTGTTTTTGAGGTCCATGAGTTCGACTTTCTTGGCGTTGTTGAGCACCAAGTTGCCCCATTGCAGAATGCGCTCCAACGAGTCCACCCTGCTCACTCCTTTGAGTTGCTCGTTGTGTTCATGTGTAAACTCAATGCTCAGGGAATCAGCAAGTCGCTGCCAAGCTAGAAAGTGATACTTGGCGGTGTCCACAATAACACCGTCCATATCGAATAAGCACGCTTTTATCTCCACGATTCAAAAGTATTATGAGGTCATTAACGTTTGGAAGCTTCCATCCGAATCATGCCCACAATGAGCAGTTCGGCGCTAGCGGGATTGGAGGCCAAAGGAATATTTTCCTTGATGCACGCCTTGACCAGCGCCACGATATCGGCTTCGTAATCTTGGGTGATTTCGGGATCACGGAAGAAGATGACCATTTCGATCTGACCATTTTCGACGCGTTTGGTGAGCTCCTTAAATCCACCATCACGGCCCGGTTGCAGGTGATCGATGCGCAACTCCATCTCGTGTTCGATGAAGTTGGCGGTTAATCCCGTTGCCACCAACGAACGACCCCAAAGCCATTGCTGCCTTTCTTTGAGGAAACCTACCAATGCAGGTTTCATTTTGTCGTGTGCAATTATTCCAATTTGTTTAGCCATGGTGCCAAGTTAGCGGCTGGTTAGGCTTCCGCCAAAACAAAACGTTTGTGATACGCAATCAAGCCATCGATTGGTTTTTGGATCACCTGTCCGAGTTGGATCCCCGTTTCGTCAGCTGCCTGTTGCAGACAATCGTTGAAATAATGCCCGATGCTGCCCACAAAATGTACGGGTACCTCCTTCCAATTGGCGAAACATTTCACATGAATTTCGATGAAATGCACCATGCCTTTGCGCACCCAATTTTTGACATGGGGATGCTCGGCATGTTCGCCAATAAACCGCATGAACGAGGCCAAATAGACGTTGGCATTGGGCTCGCGGTAGATGCGATTGATGATTTCGTCTTTGGAAGGCGCATGACTTTTGACAAAGGCATCGTGCAAATCGGCGGGCAATTTTTTGTAGAAATATTCTTGCAAAAGAATCTTACCAAAGTAACTGCCGCTGCTCTCATCACCGAGAATATACGCCAGCGAAGGCACCTCTTCGTAAACATCTTTGCCATCGAAGAAACAGGAATTGCTGCCCGTTCCAAGGATGCAAGAGATGCAAGGGCGGCCATCGTATGTGGCCATGGCTGAACCCAGCAAGTCGTGTTCCACCAAAATATCGGCTTGAGGAAAC
>CANHSF010000146.1 GCA_947463065.1 Flavobacteriales bacterium
ATTGAGCGAGCTCAAGAAGGCGCATGCTGAAAAGGACTTGGATGCATGCAAGGCAGCGATTGCCAAATTGAATGACGTATTTAGCGCCGCGGCCAGCGATATGTACAATGCGCAGCCCGGAGCAGAAGCTCAACAGGGCGGTTCCTCTGCCAATGCATCGGATGCAGAGGTGACGGATGTGGACTTCGAGGAAGTCAAAGAAGAGAAGAAATAATAGGGATTTTCCTTAAATGTAAATTGAGCCTTTTGTTAAAAAAGGCTCAATTTTTTTTTGTACCCACTCCAAAGGTTGCACCTTTGTTTCAAATTTAATAATAAAATCAAAGTTTATCATGCTAAAGGAATTTAAAGAGTTCGCGTTGAAAGGCAATCTGATCGATATGGCTATCGCGTTTGTAATGGGGGGAGCATTTGGGAAAATCGTATCTTCCTTTATCGATGGCATGATCATGCCGGTTGTCGGGTTGATCCAGGGAAAAGACTTCTCCAATACCTATTTCGGTTTGAATGCAGCGGCTAAAGCGGCATCTGCTGCTGGCGAATCGTTGGTGAAAGCCAAGGAAGTAGGGCCAGTTATCGCTTATGGACAATTCATTACAGTTGCAATTGAATTTTTGATCATTGCATTTGTGATGTTTATGGTGGTAAAGGGTATGAACAAATTGAAAAAATCTGAACCAGCACCCGCACCTGCCGGACCTAGCAATGAAGAAAAGCTGCTCACGGAAATCCGCGATGCTTTGAAAAAATAAGCCTTTGGGGTGGAGTCCTTGGGATGGGTAGAGGTGTTGAGACGAAATGCATTGCCCTTGATCCACAGCACAAAGCCTTTATTTACTAAGAGCAATTGAACAATAAAAAATCGCCTTTTGGCGGTTTTTTTTTTCGCAGACTTTTCATGTTAAAGGCAATGGTGTGCCGAAACATGCGGAATTTCTTGGATTAGGGTTATCCTTGTTGATGGCGGGGTCGAAGCAAGTCGTTGACGGTTTTGACGGGATTGAATGTACTGATGGGTACTTCCACAAACACGGTGTTCCATAGCGCCATTGATCCATTCCACAGGCCCGGTAATTCCAAAGCTTTGACAACTTGCCCTTCCATGAATTTTTCCGATACAAAGCCCGTGCTGTGATCAATGTAGTTTTCAAGTTTGTAATTGGTTCCGTCTGATTTTTTGATGGAGCAAACGATGTCCACGGGATTGAAATGCGTTGAACCGGCGAGTATTTTAGCTTGATGATTGTCGCTCAGATCCACTTGTGCCTTCTCGATAATTTGTTTGCTGATGTGGCCATCGGCCATTTTAACCCAAAACGGACCACCACCGGGTTCACCTTCGTTGCGCACCATTCCGCAAACGCGCAACGGGCGGTCCAATCGAAGTTTGGCATATTGAAGGAGTCCAGCGCGGTCGGTTCCTATCGGCAATCCGGGTTGAAACCAGTGCTGAATGAATTCAAGTGCATCCTCAAGAGCGGCCGGTGATTCGGAGTTGATGGCATGCAGATGTCGAGCAACTTCTTGCTTCAGGTGCAAGAGCAAACCGGCGATAACTTTTTTGTAGAAGTCGCTGTCTTTGCGATGGGTTTCGTGGCAGACATTGTCGATGTTTTTGATGAAGATGATGTCGGCATCAAGGAGTTGAAGGTTGTGCACCAATGCGCCGTGGCCAGCAGGTCTAAAGATCAATTCGCCTTGTGCATTGCGCAGCGGTGTATTGTCTTTTTTCAAGGCCAGCGTATCTGTGTGCTCCGCTTGTGCACTGTAGGAAATGCCGAAGTTTTCATAAGGCATTTCTTCAGTTTTTTTCTCCAAGAAACGGCGAACGAGATCGATGTTTTGTGGCGCTATGGTAAAATGCAAATTGCTTTTTCCATCGGCTTGGCGTCCATAGGCTACGGCTTCGTGCAGGTGCTCTTCGAAGGCCGTTCTCATGCCGCTGTTGTATGCATGAAATAGCACCATCCCTTTGAGTTGCGAATCGTAATGCAATCCATCCGGTTTGAGAATGCGGTCAAAGATGATGTCCCAATTGTCGTTGGCGATGCATTCATCCAGAGATAATCCGGCTGCTTGCATGTTGGCCCTCAGTTCATGGATAAATGGGAAACGTTCGAATTGTACAATAAATTCCTCCGTAAGATCGCTGACTTTGTCGGGGCTGTAATCATAGAGGTGTTTGAACATTCGGCTTGCAGCCCCCGAGGCAGGAACAAATTTGAGGATCCGCTGAAGTTGGCCTTCGCGTTCGAATTTTTCCATGTACGAATGGCATTCGGTGGGTGTTAGGATAAGAATGCCGTCGCCCGGTGTGCAGGGTTTTTCGAGCCGTATGGGAAAGGTTTGCTGGATGAAACGATCCAATTGGAGCAAAAGCCCATCGAGCGAAATTCCCTTATGAAGCAGTTGATCGAGATCTTTGGAGGTAAAGTCCATGATTTATTTTTTTGGGAATCGCATGCGGTAATTGATATCGATATCGCCCTTCGTGATATCGGAGAGTTTGCCGCGGAGCAAAGTTTTTTTGAAAGGACTCAAGTGATCGGTCATCAAAATTCCCTCGATATGATCGTATTCGTGTTGTACGACACGTGCTGCGAATCCATCGAGTTCCTCTTCATAGAGGTCCCAGTTTTCATCGTAGTATTCCACCTTGATGGTGCTTTTTCTAAACACCTCCTCGCGCACACCGGGGATGGAAAGACAACCTTCTTCGAAACCCCACTCTTCGCCGGTTTCTTCAAAAATAACGGGATTGATAAAGACCCGTTTGAAGTCTTCGCAACTTGGATCGCCGTCTTCGCCCTCGGCAAAAGGCGTAGCGTCTACGACGAACAAACGAATGGATTTGCCAATTTGAGGAGCAGCCAAACCAACACCGTGCGCATGGTACATGGTTTCGAACATATTTTCAATCAACTTATCCAGTTCGGGATAATCTTCGGTAATGTCATCGGCTTTTTTCTTGAGCACCTTGTCTCCGTAAGCAACTATCGGTAAAATCATGGTCCAAAGGTAGGCATTTTTGTCGAACCAGGATGCGCTGAGTGGAGGTTGTTCAATTGCGTGAAAACGATTGGTTGACCAAATTAACTGTGCGTTTTCAGTTTGTAAAGCGCAATCAGTCGCTTAAAAAAAACGCACGTGCGATGGGGATTTCATTGGTTTTAAAACGCTGGAATGTTTGAAGTATAGCGTGTGTATAAAGCTTATGCTGTATAGTTGGAGATGCAATTGATGTGCGTTTCCGAAGCTGTCGCTAGTCGTCGATGCGCAATTCGATTTGTGGATCCCAGTAGAGGGTTTTGAAATGGACCACTTGATCGTTGACCACCTCAATGCCTTCAGCTTGGAGCAGCTCTTGCATGCGAGTGGGCGAACCAAAGTGAGCTTTGCCCGATAGCAGGCCGATGCGATTGACCACGCGATGTGCGGGTATGGTAGGATCGTTGTGTGCGGCGTTCATGGCCCATCCCACCATCCGCGAGCTGAGCCCACTGCCCAAGTATTTGGCGATGGCGCCGTAATTGGTCACGCGGCCCGGTGGAATAAGACGCACCACATCCCAAACATTTTCAAAGAAGCTATAGGTTTTTTGACTCATGTTGTTTTGGGGGTGTGGTGCATCAAAGATACGATGGCTTAGAAGGTCAACAATTCTTCGCCATCAATGCGGTGACGGAATACGATGTGTTCATTGAATACATCCATTACAATTTCGGATTGTCCATTGAGCTCGCCCGACAACAACTGTTTGGATAATGCATTGAGCACTTCTTTTTGAATGACGCGCTTGACAGGCCGTGCGCCGAATTGTGGGTCGTATCCTTTTTCGCTGAGGTATTTCATCGCGTCATGTGTCACCCAGAGTTGCATGCCATTGGCTTCAAGTTTTTGGTTGACCAAATGCAATTGCATGCCTACGATGCGTCCGATTTCGGATTGTTGCAGCGGAGTAAACATGATGGTTTCGTCGATGCGGTTGAGAAACTCGGGCCGGAGCGTTGTGCGCAGCAGTTGCATTACCTCGTGCTTGGTGCGTTCAAACAATTCATCATCGCTGTGAGCGCTGCGCAGAGCCTTGGTGGCATGAAACGCTTTGTCGTAATTCTCCTGAATGATGTGCGAACCAATATTGCTGGTCATGATGATGATGGTGTTTTTGAAATTGGCTACACGGCCTTTGTTGTCGGTGAGTCGACCATCGTCCAGTACTTGCAACAGGATATTGAACACATCGGGATGGGCTTTTTCGATTTCGTCGAGCAGCACCACACTGTAGGGTTTGCGGCGAACGGCTTCGGTGAGTTGCCCACCTTCATCGTAGCCCACATAGCCCGGAGGCGCGCCCACCAAGCGGCTTACCGCATGACGCTCTTGGTATTCGCTCATGTCGATGCGGGTCATGGCGTTTTCGTCATTGAACAAAAATGCACTCAAGGCTTTGGCCAATTCCGTTTTGCCCACACCAGTAGTACCCAAAAAGATGAATGAACCAATGGGTTTGCGTTCGTCGCTCAAACCGGCACGGCTGCGGCGCACGGCATCGGAGACGGCTTGTATGGCCTCTGTTTGGCCCACCACGCGTTTGCCCAATTCGTCTTCGAGTCGGAGCAATTTGATGCGCTCGCTTTCCACCAACGCTTTGACCGGAATGCCCGTCCATTTCGAAACCACATCGGCAATTTCTTCTGGATCCACTTCTTCCTTAAGCATTTTGCTGTCCTTTTGCAGTTCCAGCAAAGTAGCGCGATTGCTTTCGATGCTTTCTTCCACTTCTTTCAAGCGTCCGTATCGAATTTCGGCTACCAGTCCGTAGTTGCCTTCGCGTTCGGCTTGATCGGCTTGCAGTTTTAGATTTTCAATTTGCATTTTGCCGCCTTGAATCAACTCCACCAGATCTTTTTCTGCCTTCCATTTGGCGGCCAATTGACTGCGCTGTTCACCGTATTCGGCGAGTTGTTGATTGATATCGACGAGCTTGGTTTCGTTGTTTTCCCGTTTGATGGCTTCGCGTTCAATTTCGAGTTGCATGATTTTGCGTTCGATCTCGTCGAGCTCTTGCGGTTTGGAATTGATTTCCATGCGCAGTTTGGAGGCGGCTTCGTCAATTAAGTCGATGGCTTTGTCGGGGAGAAAACGATCGGTGATATAGCGCTGTGAGAGTTCAACGGCAGCGATGATTGCATCGTCTTTGATTTGAACCTTGTGGTGGTTTTCGTATTTCTCTTTTAGTCCGCGCAAAATTGAAATGGCAGCGTCGTGGTCCGGTTCGTCCACCATGACCTTTTGGAAACGACGTTCAAGCGCTTTGTCTTTTTCAATGAATTTTTGGTATTCGTTGAGCGTTGTGGCTCCGATTGCACGCAGTTCGCCGCGCGCCAATGCGGGTTTGAGAATATTGGCGGCATCCATTGCACCGTCTCCACCGCCAGCACCAACGAGGGTGTGAATTTCGTCAATGAACAGAATGATGTTGCCGTCGCTATTTTGCACTTCGTTGACCACAGCTTTGAGCCGCTCTTCGAATTCGCCTTTGTATTTGGCACCGGCAATCAATGCAGCCATGTCGAGGCTATAGAGTTGTTTGTCCTTGAGGTTTTCGGGCACGTCGCCGTGAATGATGCGGTGGGCAATACCTTCGGCGATGGCGGTTTTTCCTGTACCCGGCTCGCCGATGATGATTGGATTGTTTTTGGTTCGTCGCGAAAGGATCTGCATGACGCGTCGGATCTCTTCATCGCGCCCGATCACCGGATCGAGTTTTCCGGCAGAGGCCAATTTATTGAGGTGTTTGGCGTACTTCTCAAGCGATTGATAGGTTTCTTCTTGAGAGGCGGATGTAGCGCGATTGCCCTTGCGCAATTCTGCAATGGCTTTTTTGAGATCGTGAATCGATGCCCCTGCGTCCTTTAGCATTTGAGCGGTTTTGTCTTTGCCATCGGCAATGGCGAGCAGCAGAAGCTCAATGGTAACGTATTCGTCTTTGAATTCTTTGAGCAGCACTTGCGATTTGTTCAGTGCCAATGCGGCATCTTGCGATACGGTCGGGTTGGCGCCACTAACTTTGGGATACGATGCAATGATTTTGTCGAGGACTTGGTTGACCACGTTGAGATTCATTTGCAATTTATTGAACAAGAAAGGCACCACGTGCTCATCGGTGCGTACGATGCCCTTGAGCAAGTGCGCGGGTTCGAGTTGCTGTTGACCATTTTCAATTGCAATTTGTTGCGCTTGCTGAATGGCCTCTTGGGTTTTAATAGTGAATTTGGATATGTCCATGATGAACGATTTGCGAGATCCCTATCAACTCAGGGACCAAAGCCCATGTTCGGCAAAAATGACGGGTTTTGATGAGGTGGAATGACGAAATGATCGGGTTGTTTGCAGTGAAGCGCCAAAACGGCATTGAAGAGAGCGATGCACCGGGCATAATCCTGAGCTGAACCATAAGCGATACAGGTAAGAAAATGAAGAAACAAAGAAAACCAATCGGAAAACATGGAATCGTACGAAATTAGCCGCCGATAAAAAAAGCAACATTGCCGTCCATCGCGATCATAGACAATTTCGACAGCTTTACCTACAATTTGCTGCATGCCTTGGAGGCATTGGGAGCGGAGTGCACCGTAATGCGCAACAATGCGGTGGACTGGGATCGGTTGCGCGGCAGTTCGGGCATTGTTTTGGGGCCAGGTCCAGGAATCCCCGAAGAGGCCGGTAATTTGATGCAGGTGATTGAAGCATTCCATGCATCGCATGCGTTGCTTGGTGTTTGTTTGGGGCATCAAGCCTTGGGTCAGTATTTTGGTTCGGGCTTGACGAATTTGTCAGAAGTGTATCACGGTTGTGATCGCGGCATACTATGGTTGGATGAGGATTCGATCAATACGGGCTTACCAGAAGCGATGCAAGTGGGATTGTACCACAGTTGGGCCGTTGATCTGCAACCTTCATCCCCGTTGCGCGCATTGGCTTACAGCACCGATGACGTATTGATGGCCTTTCGCCATGTGGACTTGCCGATTCATGGGATTCAGTTTCACCCCGAGAGTGTAATGACCACCCAAGGTCGGCAATTGCTGAAAAATTGGCTCAATGGTCTTGGGAGCTGAAGAGAATGACGTTACTTTGTAAGGAACAAACACGTATTCATGCGCATATTTTTAATCGGATATATGGGAAGTGGCAAAAGCACGTTGGGTCCGGAATTGGCGAAGGCGTTGCGTTTGCATTTTCATGATTTGGATAAAATCATAGAGGCCGAAGCGTGGATGAGCATCAAGGACATTTTTCGCAAACAAGGCGAGGAGGCATTTCGCATCAAGGAGCGAGAGGCACTTCAGAAATTTGTTGCAGGCCACGATGATTTTGTGATGGCCACAGGTGGTGGAACGCCGTGTTTCTTCGACAATCTGGAATTGATGAACACCTGCGGTACCACTGTTTATTTGGAGGTCGAAGCCTTGGAGTTGTTTCGTCGCTTGCAGCACCAAAAGGCGGAGCGACCTATGATTTCGCGACTGGGCGATGCGGCATTGTGGAATCGCATACGTGAACACTTGCTGGTGCGCACGGCACATTACGAGCAGGCGGCTCTGCGCTGGGATGGCAAGCGCCGAGACATAGGGCCTTTGGTTGAAATGATTCAAACAGCAGGTTCTACTGATGCATCCAATCCCGGTTAAGAAAAAAATTATTCGAGAAATACAGCTTCTTTTCCGCGATCGAGCACCACACTGACGTGCTCTTTGAGGTTGGTAGAGAGCGTTAGTCCAACGTAGTCGGCATGTATTGGGAATCGGCGATGGTAGCGATCTACCAAGGTAGCGATGGCCAGTTTGCGCGGTTCGGTAGTGAGCAAATATTTGGACGCGAAGATGAGCGTTCTTCCACTGTTGAGCACGTCGTCTATGAGCACTACACTTTTATTTTTTAATGCAGCGGTTTGTCCCGAATACACCATGTCTCCGGCGAGCGGTTGGTCTTTGTTGATGGTGATGCGTTCGAGTTTGATGGGCATGTTGGCGATGGGCAGAAGCGCCTTGTGCAGACGTTCGGCCAATTCGAGTCCGCGACCCACGATGCCTACGAGAATGATTTCTTTTTCCTTGTAATTGTTTTCGTGGATTTCATGCGCCATGCGAACAATTTTCTGCTCGATTTGCAGCGCTGAAAGGATAAGAGAGCGATTCTTGTTCATGGTTGACTTGATGATTCAAATGTACAACGAAGCGCGCATCATTGGGTGATTTTCTCCAAAAGCGCAATGGATTCCACGTGCGAGGTATGCGGAAACTGGTCGGCAATACTGAACTTGATGAGTTCGTAACCCTCTTCGCGCAGAGCGATCAGGTCGCGGGCTTGCGTGCTGGGGTTGCAGGAGATGTAGACGATACGCTCAGCGCCCAAGGCCATCACTTTTTTGAGCGTTTTGGGAGCGATGCCACCGCGCGGAGGGTCGAGCATAATGGTTCCGATGCGGCCCACATACTGCGGGAATTCTTTGAGAAAAGCACCTACATCGGCGGCGAAAAAGGACACATTGTTGACCCCATTGCGCTGCGCGTTTTTGCGGGCATCATCAATGGCCGAAGCGACGATGTCGACCCCGATTACCGATTGACTGG
>CANHSF010000147.1 GCA_947463065.1 Flavobacteriales bacterium
AACGGGGCATACCGCTCGAACCCTCTTGCAAATTAAAGGGATAACGATCAGATAACCTAATTTAGAACGAAGACGGTCAGGCCTTGATGACCAATTCGATAACAGTAGAGGGATAGATGTGTGCTTCTTGGCCCCTGATCAGAAGGAATAATGGGCTGATAAAAGCAAGCGCGCAAGCTTGGACTCTGCGGCTTCTGCCTTCGCTGTACATCATGGGGCCCATCAAATCGTAATCCCGATTAATCCCCACCACGAATTCCGGTTTTACTTCGAGCAAACCGGGATCTCCGATGCCTCTCGCTCTGACGGAGTGGGCCACTGTCCCAAAGGCTTTGGCGCCTTTTTCGATGATGAGGCTATCGCCCAAATAAACATTTTCGACCACCGTGAAGGTGCAGGTTTGACCCGCTTTGAAGGCCCTGCTGTCGATCATGCGTTCCGATTGCACTTTGACGAAAATAGAATCTTTGCGATGACGCTGTGCAAAGCTGAGCAGCGGCGTGAGTAGGAGTAGAAGAAGAAGTAGTTTTTTCATGAATTAAATGCACTTGAGTTAGTAATAACACAATATTACAAAAAACTACTGCTCGTTCCGACTCAATTCAATGAGTTTTCGATAAAGCCCATTTTCCCGTTCCAGCAATTCGTTGTGCGTGCCAGTGTCGGTGACAATTCCGTTTTCCAGCACCACAATGCGATCGGCATTTCGAATGGTGGACAAACGATGCGCAATCACCAAACTGGTGCGTCCTTTCATTAATTCATCCAGCGCTTCTTGCACAAGTTTTTCGCTCTCGTTGTCCAAGGAACTGGTGGCCTCATCCAGCAATAAGATGCGGGGGTTGCGCAAGACCGCACGTGCTATTGCAATTCTTTGGCGTTGACCTCCGCTGAGTTGAATTCCACGGTCGCCTACCAATGTTTGCATGCCCTCGGGGAAGCTTTGAATAAAGGCCAAAGCATTGGCTTTTTGCGCTGCAGCTTCTATTTCGGAATCGGTTGCATCGGGTTTTCCGTAGGCGATGTTGTCGCGAATGGTGCCGCCAAAAAGAATGACCTCTTGAGGAACGTAGGCCATGGCTGAACGCAGCGCATCGAGTTCGAAGGACTGGGCGGGCTTGCCATCGAAATCAATGGTGCCTTGTTGGGGAGTATAAAATTGAAGCAAGAGCGCGGCCAAGGTGCTTTTTCCAGACCCCGATGCCCCCACCAATGCCACCTGTTGGCCCGGTTGCAGGTCAAAACTGACGCCTTTGAGCACCTGCACATCACTTCGTGAAGGATAATGAAAATGCACATCGCGGATGGAGATGGCGCCTTTTAGATCTGCAGGAGCAGCGTGTTCAGAGGTATTGATCTTTTCGGGTTGACCAGCGAGAATATCCATCACGCCCTCAATGATGCCGATGCTCCGCTGAATGGTTCCCATTTGAGCGGCAAGACCACCAATGGAGCCCGCCACCAAACCGGTGATAAGGACAAATGAAACAAGCACTTCGGGCAATTCGCCGATCGACCGCAGATAGGCACCATAGCCCATCAAAGCGCCGAGCGCACCAAAAAGAAAAATGATGATGAACGTGCCGAACATGCCTCGCCAAATGGCACTTTTCAGAGCCACTTGTTTGATGGTGCGAATGCCTGCACCATAGCGGATGATTTCGAAGGCCTCGTTGGCGAAGCTTTTAACATTGACAATGCCCGTGAGCGATTCGTTGACAATGACACTGCTCTCGGCCACTTTGTCTTGGGTGAGTTTGCCCAGTTTGCGGATGTAGCGTCCAAAGAGCACCATGATGATCACAATCACCGGCAAAGTGGCGAGCATCATCAAGGTGAGTTTATAGCTGAATGACACCAATGCAACCAAGCCAACGATAATGATCACGGTTTGTCGGATGAATTCGGCCAAGGTGATGTTCAAGGTTTCTTGAATGGTGGTGATGTCGCTCGACAATCGGCTGCTGAGATCGCCAACCCGACGTTCGTGGAAGAACTGCATGGGCATGCTGATGATGGTGCGGTAAACATCGCGGCGCAGTGTTTCCATTGCATTCTCGATGACGTAGGAGAAAATGTACACCCGAACAAATGAAAAGAACCCTTGAATGATCAGCATGACAGCTAGGATGCCCAAAATTTTTCCAGTGGTTTGCATGGGCAAATCATCGGGCAAGTAAGCGGCTACCCAAGTCGTCATGCTGCTGCCTGGCATATTGGCCATGGTTTCGGCACCTGCCAATTGACCTAGGATGGCGGTAATTACGATCATCAGTAATCCCGAGACCACAATGAGCAGCAAGCCGAAAACAAATAAGTATTTATATGGAGCGAGATAACGAAAAACGCCCATTGCTCGACGAAAGCCTTCTTTGCTGACTTTTGGAGAGGGATTGGATGCGTTTGGATCAGAGGTCGACATACGATTTTTGAACTGCAGGGGAGGGAAAGCAGCGGTGCAAATGTACAGCTAAGAGCAGCGCACAAAACTTAGAAAAGTGAGCGCAGCAAGCACCGAACTAGAACAAATGTTTCATAACATTGCAAATCTGAAAGGACCAATATACCGCCTGTGTTTTCTAATCCATTCAAATCCAACGCATCCTATGACGAGCTCACACGAGCTGAATTTGATGCGCTGTTCAGGCAGTATTACAAGACCATTCGCAACTTTGTCTATTTCCGATGTGGGGACAAGGATATGGCGGAGGACATCGCTCAAGACACGTTTGTAAAATTGTGGGAAGTTCGCCACCGCATAGATCGCAAGACGGTCAAAAGTTATTTGTACACGATAGCACAAAACACCACGATCAATCAGCAGAAGCGTCAGCAGTTGATGTACAAATTTCAGAAGACCACAACCAGTCATTTGGATTCCGACACCCCCGAGAAAATTGCCGAGATGGCCCAGTACGAAGAGCGATTGCAGCAGGTGATTGCCTCATTGCCCGAGGGAGGCCGTGAGGTGTTTCTGATGAATCGTTTGGAGGACCTGACATATCAGGAGATTGCAGATCGCTTGGGGTTAAGTGTGAAGGCGATTGAGAAGCGCATGAGCAAAGTTTTGCGCATCATTCGGGAGCAGTTGGGTGTAGATATCTGAGGTCGCATCCATTTTATGGCTGCCTTCAAATCTCCGCGTGCGTTATTCATGGTCATTTTTTATGCAACAATACATGAACGGCGGAACCGTTCAGTTGGCGCAGTTCAGCGGAGATGAGAAACGGAAAATGCCACCAAAGTCTTTAGCGATGCAGTGCCCAGCGATGCGATTGCATGGTACAAACGATTTGGTCTATTGTTGATCTGTTGCGCCTTCGCCCGAGCCTCCGCCTGATTCAGGCGTTTCGGTTGGAAACAGATTTTCGGGCGTTGAGTCGTTGTATTCTTCGAGGTAGGGATTGTAATCCAAGTCGTCAACGGAGACACCGCCAATTCCTGATGCACCCCCTCGATTTTTGCATGCTTCGGGAACGATGAAGTCGCCTTTAGAGACTTCGATTCGCGAATCGGCATAAACTTTTTTCATGTAATAGCCATAGATGGGTAGACCGGTGTTGGCCCCTTGCCCGGTTGCAGTGCTGGAGAATCGCACGGTGGGATCTTGGGCTCCCACCCATACCCCGGTTACGAGGTCAGGGGTTAGTCCCATAAACCAACCATCGGTATTGTTCTGCGTTGTGCCTGTTTTGCCTGCTGTCGGATAGGTTATGCCACCATACGGTTTATTGGGATTGCGCAAACGCACGCCGGTTCCCGAACCGCATGAGCCGTCCACAACGGCCTTCATCATATTGACCATGTCATAGGCCACACACGGATCCAGCGCTTGATCGACGGTAGGTTCGGGTTCGAAAATGGCCGTGCCGTTTTTGTCTTCGATGCGCAGAATGAAAGTAGGCTCGATAAAGACCCCTTGATTGACGAAGGCTCCCATTGCCCCAACCATTTGGTAAAGCGGAATATTGGCCGCGCCAAGCGACAGCGGTCCAACGGGATCAAGCTCCTCTGTGATGCCCAAACGACGAGCGAGTCGAATGATATTGTCAATGCCGTATTGTTGTGCCATGCGCGCGCTTACCGTATTGACCGAGTTGGCCAATGCACAGCGCATGGTGTAGGATCCATAGCCGCCACCGCTGTTTTCAGGGCACCAACTTCCCCAACAAAAGCGCGAGCCGTCCACAACATCGTTGGGGTTTTTGCCCATGCGCAGTGCGGTGCTGTACACCAATGGTTTGAAGGTTGAACCGACTTGACGTTTGCTTTGATAGACATTGTCGAATTTGAAGTTTTTGAAATCGATGCCACCAACCCAGGCTTTTACGTGACCACTTCGGGGGTCGATGGACATCATGGCAGCATGTAGAATGGCTTTGTTGTATTTGATGCTGTCCAAAGGCGAAAGCAGCGTGTCTTTCATGCCGCTATGGCTGTAGACTTTCATTTTGACTGCCTTGTTGAATTCCGCAACAATCTCCTCTTTGCTGGGCTTATGCCATTTGTGATCGCAGCCCGAATGACCGCCGACTTCGTTGCAGCAATGAAAAATGGGCTGCCCATTTTCGTCTTGTTTTTCTTCGATGTATGCGGCAGGTCTCTTGCAGTCGGGGCAGAGTTTTCCCGTGGCGATTTTATGCCGTTCGCTTTCATTGATGGCCATCTGAAGGATAGCGTCGCGGTCTTCAGGGCGGATGCCGTTGTAGAAGGGGTAATTTTCTTTTTTTCGGCGATTGACATCGCGTGTGAGGGCCGGCTGCAGTTCTTTGCTGAGGTGCTCCTCAACGGCCCATTCGGCGTGCGATTGCAATCGGCTGTCCAATGTGGTGTACACCTTGAGGCCATCGCTGTAGATGTCGTATCGCGATCCATCCGCTTTGGCGTATTTGTATTCGCCGTTGTCGTTTTTTTCGCTGAGAATATCTTCCAATTTGCCCCGGAGCACTTCTCTGAAATAAGGCGCTAAACCTTCGTCGTGGCTCATGCGCTGGTAATCCAAGTCCAAGGGCAATTGGCGAATGCTGTCGTATTGCGGCTCGTTGATGAAGCCATAGCGCTCCAATTGACTCAATACTACTTCGCGGCGCTTGAGGCAGGTGTCGGCACGTTCTGTTCGAAGCGGATTGAACAGGGAAGAATTTTTGAGCATGCCTACCAATAGCGCGCCTTGATGCACGTGCAGGGAATCTGGAGTGGTGTTGAAGTAGATTTGCGCAGCCGATTTGATGCCTACTGCTTGATGACCGAAATCGTATTGGTTGAGGTATAGGGCGATGATTTCATCTTTGGTGTACAAACGTTCGATGCGGCAGGCAATGATCCATTCGCGAATTTTTTGCCAAACGCGTTTGATTTTTCCGCCACGTCTTTCTTGATTGGTGAACTGCATTTTTGCCAATTGCTGGGTGATGGTACTTGCACCGCCGTCTTGGCCAGCACGCGCAACTGCACGCATCAATCCCATATAATCGACACCGCTGTGTTCTCTGAATCGCACGTCCTCAGTGCACAGCAATGCGTCGATCAGGTGTTGGGGCAATTCGCTGTACTTGACATCCGCTCTGTTTTCTTTGTAGTATGCACCCAAAATTTTGCTGTCTGAACTGATAACTTGGGTGGCGAGATTGATACGTGGATTGGCCAATGTTTCAACATCTGGAAGCCCACTCATCAGCGCGATGATCAACACCAAAAACACAACGGCCAATGGTGCCAAGCAAATGATCCAGGTGCGGCGCAAATAATTGGGAGTTTTTTTCTTTGTCATGCAGACATGGATTTTTCGGTGAAACGACAGATGCGATGAATTCGTATGGGTGTAGCTGTGTGGCTGTGGCGTTCAGCCAAACTCATCCAAGCGTCCAAAATTAGCGGGTTACATGGTGGAATTGGTGGATTTGAGCGGCATATATCAAACCGCGGATGTTAAAAATAAAGTTTTTTTCGCAATTTTCTTCCCAAGTTCTTTGGCTTGCCTAATTGTGATAATCAAAATGTTGTATTGGAAGCTAAGGGGTTGGAAATGCAATAATTGTCGGTTTTGTTGAATGTTTTTGGTTAAAGCTTAAACAACCTATCTTCGTAGCGGTTTGTCTAGCTATTGTAAAACTTTTTTATCATGAAACTTATAAAATCTTTCTTCCTATTTATGGCGGTGATTTGGAGCTCAACCACCTACGCTCAAATCTACGGTTGTACCGATCCTGCGGCCAACAACTACGATCCGCAAGCAGATGTGGACAACGGATATTGTTGTTATGGAAATTATTTGACCATTGAGGCGTCGAATAATGTGCAAACAGTCGAATTCTTTTCGCTTCAATCCTACTATGCCATGTGGTGGCCGGTTTATCCCGACGATTGTTTTCCCGACGGTTGTGTCACGGTGAATGCCCACCTTATGGACAATGCGGGCGGAGCGTGGGTCAATGTGTACAACAACGGTGAGCTGGTGCTGGCTTTGTCGGACAGCGATTCGGTTGGTGTAGGCGGATACAATGGTTTTGGTATGATGGTGGGCCAATTTGTTTTGGGTCAAGTGGTAGAAGGTTGCACGAATGGCTATGCCTGCAATTACAATCCGGCTGCTACTTGTGACGATGGAAGTTGCGAAGAAGGTTGTGCAGGCTGCACAGATCCAAGCGCGGCGAATTTTGATCCTGCGGCCACGATCAACGATGGAAGTTGTTGCGGCGACTCCAATTATCTGACCTTCCTTATTGATGGAGTTCCTTCCTCTGTTGACCAGATTTTTTTCTCAGGTTTTGGAGCACAAACATTTTTTGATGCCGGAGCAAGTTCAGGATGTGTACAAGACGGTTGTTGGATGGCTTATGCCAATGGTGCAACGTATGATTCTACTGTGGTTTGGTCGATGGTAGACGCCAATGGCATCGTCGTGGCGCAAGGAACACCCTTCGAATTCATGAACGGTATACCGATCAACATCAATGCCATCGAAGGCTGCCCAGATCCCAATGCCTGCAATTACAATCCCGCTTCTACGTGCCTCGATTATACGCAGTGCAGTTACGATTGTCAGGGTTGTACAAATCCCAGCGCGGGCAACTACGATCCCAATGCAACGGTGGATGATGGCTCATGCTGTGACTTGTATTACACCATAGTGGCCGACGGTCCGATGTCGTGGAATGCATGGTCGTTTACCAGTTTCGGCTACGCTTATGGTTACTATCCTTACCAAAGTGGATTCTGTTTGTTCGACGGATGTTATACTTTTTCTACCGGAACCCAATACGATCAAGAGTTGGGCGCGAACCCGGTCGTGAACTGGCAATTGTTGGATAGTGATGGCAATGTGGTTTTGACCGGCTCCACCGAAACGGGATTGGGAGTCGAGTTTTCAACCCCGAATGTGCTCGAAGGCTGCATGGATGGCAGCGCATGCAACTACGACCCAGAAGTGAACTGTGGCAATATGGCCCTTTGCAACTACGATTGTTTTGGCTGTACAGATCCTTTGGCCAGCAATTACAACAGTGCAGCATTGGTGGACAATGGAACATGTTGCTACAACGAGTGGTATACAATCGTATCCGAAGTGCCAGGAACATGGTATGCCGGCCCTACAAATTGGCAGAGTTATGTGTCTGGTCAATATCCATCCCAAAACGGATTCTGTTCGTTTGATGGTTGTGGGTATTTGTCGTTCTATCCTCTCGATCAGTCCCTCTTGGTGTATTCGGTGAGTGTTGTCAATAGCAATGGCGAAGTTGTTGGGACATTGAATGTAGATATGATCAATGGCTTGGACAATTACATCTACTTCGATCAAAATTCCGTTGTGGGATGTTCAGATTTTAATGCCTGCAATTACAATCCAAATGTGAACTGCCCCGATTATGCCTCTTGCGACTACAGTTGCTATGGCTGCACCGATCCAACTGCTCCCAATTATGATCCAAATACCACCATCGATAATGGCACGTGTTGCTACACCAGCTGGTACACCCTCGAAATGAGTGCATCGGCGTGGTGGGCTGTTTATGACAATCAAAGTGGAGCTTATTATTCAGGGCAATATCCCACACAAAATGGATTTTGCATGAGTGGTGGTTGTTTCCAATTTCAGGCATTCTCAATGGATGGCACCGAAGTGAGCTACACCATTTACAATGCAGACGGTGAGGCGTATTACAGTGGCACTTTCGGTTTTGATGGTAATTGGGTTTTGACCACTTCGGAGAATGAGATCGTTGGTTGCATGGACCCAAGTTCATGCAATTATGACCCAATGGCCACCTGCAATGATTACATGGTGTGCGACTACGGCTGTTATGGATGTACCGATCCTACTGCACCCAATTATGATCCTACAGCGACGATCAGCGACGGCTCATGCTGCGAAGGTTCTTGGTTTACCTTGACCAGCGATCAATCGGTGTATTGGTACGTTGTTGACGGCAATTACGGAAGCATTGGAGGTTTTTATCCCGAGCAAACCGGTTTCTGCTCCAATTCTTCATGCATTGGTTTTTACATCTATGGATTGAGCGAAACTCCAGCTAACTTCCAAATCACCGACGGTGAGGGGAATGTGGTATTGACGGGTACCACCATGTTATGGGGATACTACGGCTATGACATCAGTTTGGGTGAA
>CANHSF010000148.1 GCA_947463065.1 Flavobacteriales bacterium
ACGGCTATGGTAACATCGGTCTCAGCTATACAGTTCCAGATATTCTGTGCTTCGATGTGAATCGTAGTTGTGCCAGTAGGCTGAAGGGTTTGAATATTGGAAGAGGGGTTGTCAAAGGCAAATGCGGGTGACCATTGGTAAGTGTTGCCAATGGGTAGCGACAATGTTAACCCGTCTCCGTAGCACAGTTCATACTGCTCCTGAAGGTTCAGTTCCGGCAATGGATAGAAGGTAATGTTGAGCGTGTCATATACCGTGCAGGCATTGTTACTGATGCTCACTTCGTATTGTAAGACTGTAATTTGACTGCTATCTGGACTGGCGGTCAATAGGGGCGAGGAACTGTCTGGGTCGTTGAGGTATAAGCTGGGACTCCAATTGAAATTGTAGGTTGTGTTGTTGCTTCCTAAGGGCACGGTATTCTGTGATGCGCAATAGGATTGATCGGGCCCCAAATCAAAAGCTGGTGCCGGCACAATGTCAATCGGAATATGCAAAGTAGCCTCTGGACAAGACCCCTGACCAGGAATGGTATAGTTGTAATCACCATCCGAAGCCACTGAGGGATCGAATACCATAGGTATGGGTTGACCGGCCAATGACCACTCTCCATTGCTTGACCAAACTATTGGCAGCAGCTCCTCGATGGGAAATGCATCGTCCAATGCGCAAAAGATCAATTGGTCCAAAGTATCGGAGTCCACAAAAGATGAAACATTCAACGCCAAATGGGCGGTATCTGCCGGGCATGCCATAAAGCCGGAGGGTATGAAAGAAAATTCCAATAGCGCGGGATTCCAACTGGAGATGTTGGGTACGGTTTGACCATTGGCATCATACCAAGTTCCTGCGATGCCCACGAGCGATGGAGCAAGTTCCAAAAGATTGATGATGGTGGTGTTTTCGCAAATTGTTGCGGTGATTGGAGCCAAAGCAAAAGGGACTTCTACATTCACATTCACATCGGCTTGCGATGAGGAACAAATATTGCCTGAGGGCAATTCGGCTATGACCGCCAGCACTGCTCCCGAAGAAGGATCGAAAATCGGCGCGGTGGGATTGCCCAAAGCATCATGAAATGTTATGGAAGGATACATGGGGTAAAGCGAACCCAAGTCAAGGTTGCCATCTGACGCACAAAGCACCAAGGAGGTGTCGTTCAATGGTGGCGGTGCGACATCGACAAAGATGTCGAAAAAGGAATAATCGTCTGGACAAACATTGCCGTTGATAAAATAGGTGTATTGCTGTTCTGCGGCCTCATTCAGCGTTATGACTGGATTGATGATTTGATTCGATGCGTTGTACCACGTGCCCGAGGTTGCTGCTCCGCTCGACAGCAATGCTTGTAAATTCAGGGTGCCTGCGCTCGAACAAATGGTGCCACTGTAATTGTTGCCCGCATTGAGCAAGGGCTCTATGCTGACTTGAACTTCGGCGCCTTGGGGATTGCAACCTACATTGGGATAGTAGTAATAATAGGTTCCAGCTCCCGTGCCTTGCACCGAAAATCCTCCATTGAAAACGTTTCCATTGGCCGTTGTCCAAGTGCCTCCGGGTAGTGGCGAACCTTGCAATTGATCAAAAAGATCGAAGCCAGGTGTGTTGCTGCACAGCGACAATAGGGTGGGATCACCCGAGGGGTCGTTCGATGTTACGTTTATGGTTAATGTCACATCTTGATCAACGCAAGGGGTAAGTGCATCAATGGAGTAGGTGTAGGTGCCTGCGGCAGAAATACCGGGTGTAAAGGTGCTGCTGACATTTTGGTTCAGCCCGTTGGTCCAAGTGCCTCCAGGTGTTGGTGTGCCTTCGAGATGGATGAACATGTTGAAGGGGGGCCCTTCTTCACAAACCAAAATTGTTGAGGGCAATCCGGGGTTGGGGGTGACATTCTCTTGGATATACATTGTAGTATAGGCTGGTGCACAGCCCGGCACATTATCGATCATGTAAGTAAACAATGCACTCGACATGGTGGCGGGATCAAATATGCCGTCCATCGGAACGCCCAGGGCATTGAACCACTGTCCGCCAGGATCTGGTGCTCCTTGCATGTACAAGAGCATCTCAAAGGGCAGCCAAGTATCACAAATCAGGGTTGTGGTTTGGTTGCCCGTGTTTGGAGGTTCATTGATGTCGACAAGCACGCCGGTAGCAATGGGGCATCCGCCTATGCCGTAGGCGTAAGCATAAAAGCCTTCCAACGCTGTGGAAGTATTTTGATTGGCAACCGTTGGATTGCCTGCAGGATCGTACCATGTGCCACCTGCTGGTAAGCCAGGCAAAGCAGCGGTTAGGTTAAAGCTCGCCGACGTTGAGCAGCGGGCCAATTGACCGTGTGGAACGATGTCGTTGCTTTGCGCGGTGAGCGTATAATAAGCTTGCGTGGTGGCGCCGTTGATGGTCGTCTGCAAGAGATAGGTGCCTCCGCAAAGACCATTTTGAGTGAATCCTGAAGTCGAATTGAAGGTGTAATTCGTTCCATTCGAAAGCGAGATCAGCAGGTAATTGGTGGGAGTGGCATCTGGGGGAATATAGGACATAGAGCCGTTGCAGGCACAGCCATTCGTCACAGGACTCCCAGTGAGCTGAGCAAAAGCTACAGTGGAACGCATGCTCCACGAGCAGACAATGGCGAAAAAAAGTATCCTAAACAACAACACTCTTTGAATTCGTGTACGGTACAAATATAGTAGACATCGCCTTCAACGACGCCTTTCTTATATCATTAAACAGTTATGTGGGCATTTGGTTGCATGCTTTTTCACTGGTTTGTGTTGAGGCACGCATTCGCCACGGAACATTCGATCCTTAGCACTGGTTCGTATAGGAGAATAAAAAAGCCCGAAGTGGTCAAACTTCGGGCTTTTGGTCAAACACACAAGTTAGTAACGCTTACTTTGGTTAAGGTATAATATTCAGCGTTCCGTTAAAATACTTTTCTTCTTTGGTCAGGTCATTGGTGATGATCACCTTCCACTGGAATTGTTCACCTCCCTTGGCCATTTGCCCCGATGGCAAGTTGCCGTCCCAGCCTTTGTTGCGATTGCTGGTTTGATAGACCTTTTGGCCGTTATTATCGTAGATGGTGAGCACAAAATTGTATTTGTTCGATTGGAGCAATTCGGGCATGAAGGTCGTTTTTGACAACTTCAATTCAACGGGTGCTTTCAAGTCGAGTTCACTGTTTACAACAACATGTTTGATCGTACCACCGCTGCAACCGTATTCATTTTTCACATTCAGCGCCACCATGTGCTTGCCTTTGTTGTCCAAGGCAAAAGTTGGATTGATGTCTGAGGATTGTGTTCCGTTGTACAATTTCCATTCTGCAGAATTGGCATTGGCGCTGCTATTAGTGATCTGAATCGTCGGCGTAGCAGGATTTTCATTGGTAAAGTGCCAGCTGAACTCGGGCTTCGGGGCAGGCACAATCACAATGGCTTTGTTCATAACAGTAGTGGTAATACGTCCATTGTCATCGGTGATAGAGAGCGATACGTCATATTCACCTGGCTTGGAGTAGGTATTGGATGGGGCAGTTTCTGCTTTGAATTTGCCATCTCCAAAATTCCAAATGTAATTGCCTTTCACACCATCTGGCAGGCTGGTCACCTGAAAGTCAATCTCGGTTCCGGCGCATGCAATCGAGACACTGGGAGCGAAGGCCAATTTTTTCTTTGGCGATGCAATTGTCTCGGTGTTTGGTGTAGCATTCGAAATTTGCTCACTCGTGTTTGCAGAAGAAGCAGTCGAAAGCTGATACACACTGTCGGATGAAGAAGATTGTGCGTTCGTTACAAAACCAGTTGGACCATTGGAGGAGGATGGCTTTGCCGCGATTTGAGCTGGATCACCGTTCAATGCATTTTCTGCAGACGCAGTAGATTCAGATGCAGCGGTATTGTTGTTGGTTGAATATCCAAGATCTTTATTGGAGGCCAACTTTGCGTTGCTGCTGTGATTAAGCGTCTGGAAAGTAATTAGACCAGCGCTTCCGATCACGGTCATGGTAGCCAAGATGGCAACCACTACCACAGAAGTGCTTCTTCCTTTCGGTCGCAGACTGTGTTGCAAGGCATTCCAATGTTGGGGGTCATACTGCATCTCGTGCCCTGACATCTTTTCCCTCAATTGGTTTTCAAATGTATCGTAAAGTTTATTCATCCTCTCGTGTCAAGTTCAAGTTTAGGCTCTTACTCAATAATTTTTTCATGTTCTTCTTGGCTTTGGCGTAGTTGCTTTTGGATGTGCCCACGCTTATTCCCAAGGCCTCTGCAATGTCTTGATGCGAATAGCTCTCAAAAACATACAGGTTAAATACGGTGCGATACGCTGGCGACAGTTGTTGCATCGCATCAACGATCTGCTCCGGTGTAATGTCGTAAATGGCATCTTCGCCATCTTCTTCCATATCGTCTTGGTCGTTGGAATGGATGTCCCAATCTTCCAAATTGTCATGCTCTCCCAGTAGAACATGGTCGTTTTTTAATTTGCGGAAGCGATCAATGGATAAATTCACCATGATCCTTCTTATCCACCCTTCGAATGAACCTACTCCCGTATATTTCTCTAGGTTGGTGAAAACCTTGACAAATCCCTCTTGTAGGACATCCATGGCTTGGTCGTGATCGCGAGTGTAGCGCATGCAAACACTCTTCATCTTACCATAGAACATTTTGTACACAGCCTGCTGTGATCGACTATCTCCCTTGAGACAGCCATCGATGAGTGCTTGCACTGTTCTGGTTTCAGCCACGCGGATTTACAAGTTTAGACGTTGCTTTTTAGTTAGGGTTGCCATTACAAAGGTAAGTTACTCTTTTTTTTTTCAAAAATTTAATGAAAAATGGGCAATAATACTGAATACAGGGTAATTTTTTTCGCTTTACGAAGGTATTTGTGTTTTTCGCATTGGGGTTCTTTCACTTCGTCTGTAAATTTGCAGCATGGCGCAAAAAGGCAGAGTGGTAGTGGGTTTGTCAGGTGGAGTGGACTCCAGTGTTGCTGCTCATCTATTGCTCCAACAGGGCTATGAGGTGATCGGAATCTTCATGCGCAATTGGCACGACGAGTCGGTGATCATCAACAACGAATGTCCTTGGATCGATGATAGCCAAGATGCCATGCTCGTGGCGGAAACGCTCGGAATCCCTTTTCACGTATTGGATATGAGCGCAGAATACAAAACTCGCATCGTCGATTACATGTTTCGGGAATACGAAATGGGCCGAACACCTAATCCCGATATCCTGTGCAACAGAGAGGTGAAGTTCGACCTGTTTCTTCAAGCAGCGCTGCAACTCAAGGCTGATTTTGTCGCTACCGGGCATTACTGCCAGAAAAGGGAAGTCGTAAAGGAAAACCAACCTCATTATGAATTGATTGCTGGTCACGACCCGTCCAAAGATCAAAGTTATTTCCTTTGCCAACTCAATCAATATCAGCTTTCCAAGGCACTTTTTCCCATTGGTCATTTGCTCAAATCGCAGGTGCGCGAAGTGGCGGCCTCCATCCATTTACCCAACGCGCAAAAAAAGGACTCGCAGGGTTTGTGTTTTATCGGTAAGGTCAAATTGCCAACGTTCTTGCAGCAACAGCTTCAGCCCAAAACGGGCGATATCATCGAAATTCCAACGCACGCTCCATTGACCAAAGCGGTGAGCGATACCGACGAATTGGCGTTTCGAACAGCTCCTTTTGTGCTGTCTCCTGCAATGGGCAAAAAAATTGGCGAGCATCATGGGGCGCATTACTACACCGTCGGACAGCGAAAGGGTCTTGGTGTGGGTGGAAAGGCTGAGCCATTGTTTATTCTCGCTACCGATGCGGTTCGCAATATCGTTTACGTTGGTCAAGGGGAAAATCACCCGGCGTTGGTGCGAGAGGGGCTGTTTATCGCGGCAAATGAGGTGCATTGGGTCGATCCGATCGACCAATTGTTGCCAGGGCAGTCACGCCGTTTTGAAGTGCGCTACCGTTACAGGCAAGAGCTCTTGTCCGCTCAATTGATCTGCGTCGCTGACGGTATCCATGTCGTTTTTGATCTCCCTCAAAAGAGCATTGCAGCGGGCCAGTTTCTCGCTTGGTATCACGGCGAGGTGCTCAAAGGGAGTGGAGTGATTCATGCCTGATTCCCATTCGTTATTTCAAGTTTTTAAGTAATTGATAATCAAGTGCTTATGTTTTTATTTGCTTGAATTCTCAACAAAAGGCAACGTTTGCTCATTTTCGGATGTCTATTCGGAGATTTTGCAGTACAATTGTTCTGTATTCTCAAAGAAACCAAATTAATCGATTTATCCTTTACCACCATGAAAATGAAACTTACCTTGTTCTTTTCGTTCATGCTGTGCTCATGGCTAGGGCTCAATGCTCAGATCCTCAATGGCACCACATGCAACGATCCGATCGCTATTCAGTGCGACGGAAGCGTCTACACGGGGTCGACCGCTGGTTTTACCAACGATAACTCCACAAGTGCAGCATACACCTGCAACACGAATTTGGGCACAGGCGGTCAAATATGGTTCGCATGGACTGCTCCAACTTCGACGCTAGTCGACATGACCACTTGTTATTCCACCACCAATTTTGACACAAAGATCCACGTTTTCTCCGGGGTTTGCGGTGCTCTTACTTGTGTTGCTGGCAACGACGATGGTTGCTCCTCTTTTAAAAGTCTCGTGACCTTTGAAGCGATCGAAGGCCAATCTTACCTCATTCGGGTTGGTGGTTTCGGCTCTGCCGCGGGAACCTTCTCTTTCTCAGCTCAATGCTACAACTCGGGTGATTACGGTTGCACCGACCCCGAAGCCTTGAATTATGACCCTGCAGCCACCATTTTCGATGGATCTTGCATTTATCCCGTTTATGGTTGCACCGACCAAGCGGCTATCAACTTCAATGCATCGGCCACCACCGACGACGGTTCATGCACCTACTGCAACGCGGAAGGCAGCGTGGCAGCGACACTTTATCTGTGCACGTTCTCCAATGCAAGCCAAGTTCAACTTGATATTTATGATGCGCAAGGCAATTTGGTCATTGGTTTGGATGGTGGCACACTAGGTCCCATTACTTACCACGATGTGTGTTTGCAAGCGGGTGAGTGTTACACGGCTGTGATGTCCAATTCTGCTGGCCTCAACGGTTGGTACAATGGGTATTTCTGGGTCAATGGTACCGGTGGTCAATACATCAACATGGGATTGGACGACAACATGTCCTCCCAAACCGTCATGTTCTCTACCGATGGAAGCTGCTCCAGCGTTTTCGGTTGCACCGATCCTGAGGCAGCCAATTTCAACGCCAGTGCCAATACCGACGATGGATCTTGCATTTATCCTTTGGATTGCACAGGTGCCAGCAATGCTACAATCGTTCTAACAACGGGTTCATTCGCCTCTGAAACGTGGTTCGAAATTCTTGACGCCGATGGCAATGTGGTGTTTGTCGGTTCCAATTATTCAAGCAACCAAACCACCTATATGGCTTCAGCTTGCCTTATGGATGGCTGCTACACGGTGTACATGCACGATACCTTTGGCGACGGCTGGAATGGCGGTAACTTGACCATCCTCGTGAACGGCGCTGCTTATGGTTTTGCTTTGACGCAAGGGGACGGTGATGTGGGTGTTTTGCCCATCAATGCCGAAGGTTGTGTGCCTAGTATCCCTGTGGGTTGCACCAATCCTGTTGCCGAAAACTACAACGCCAATGCCATCTTCGACGACGGTTCTTGCATCATCAACGGTTGCACAGACAATTCGGCAACCAATTTCAATCCCGCCGCCAATACCGACGATGGTTCTTGCGAATACTGTCAAGGCGAAGGCAGTATTCAAGCGCAATTGTATATCTGTACTTTCGGCAATGGCAACCAAGTAGAACTTCAAATTCTTGACGATCAAGGCAATGAAGTTGCTTATTACTCGAACCTATCCAATGGTCAAGTATTCTACACGTCAATCTGTCTTCAACCCGGTGTTTGTTATACTGCAAACATGATCAACAATGCTGGTCCTTACGGTTGGAGCAATGGGTATTTCTGGATCAACGGTACCGGTGGTCAATACATCAATGCGCAACCTGGTGCTACTGATGCGTTGGCCTCTCAAGTGTTCAGCATCGATGGCACGTGTGGTACTGCAGTGATCTATGGATGCACCGATCCTGCAGCTTCAAACTACGATCCTGCTGCCACTGCGGACAATGGGTCGTGTGACTATTCAATCGATTGCGATTTGAACAGTGTTACAGTGACCATCGTGACTCAATCTTGGGGTACCGAGATGGCTTGGAACTTGACCGACGAAAATGGCAATGTCGTTTATAGCGGATCGGGTGTGGCTTCATGGTCATGGTCGCAACAACAAATTTGTCTGGCCGATGGCTGCTACCAATTCAACATGACCGACTCTTGGGGCGATGGA
>CANHSF010000149.1 GCA_947463065.1 Flavobacteriales bacterium
AAATGAATTATGCCTTGAATCAGCCGGACAAAGCCAGTTTTATTCATGCCGTGCTCGATGGTCTTACTGCACCTCCAAGTTATTTCGGCGCCAACGTGGCCATGAACAAATTGGGTTATGACACGTTCGACCAAGTCATGCAAAAAGGTATGCGCGCTTTGGCTCCCGATGCATTTGAGGCCGCAGTGGAAGAGTCTGGGGCACTTATATTGGATACACGCGCCAATGGCGTGTTTTCGCAAGGGTTCATTCCGCAATCCATCAACATCGGTGTTGCTGGAGACTTTGCTCCTTGGGTGGGCGCCATGATCGGCGATGTAAAACAACCCATTGTCTTGGTTACCGATATCGGCAAAGAAGAGGAAGTCATTACACGTTTGGCTCGTGTAGGGTTCGATCACGTGTTGGGCTATTTGAAAGGCGGATTTGCAGCTTGGATTGAAGTAGGCAAAGAAACCGATAAAGTGGATCGCATTTCGGCAGAGGAATTCGCACAACGTGTAAATGTTGATTCCGATTTGATCTTGGACGTGCGAAAAGATGGTGAGTATGCTGCTGAACATGTCGAGAATGCCTATTTGAAGCCGTTGGCAGCAATCAATGACTGGTTGCGCGACGTGGATCCCGCCAAACACTTTTACTTGCATTGCGCTGGTGGTTATCGGAGTATGATTGCAGCAAGTATTCTTCAAGCTCGCGGTTACCGAAACTTTACTGAAGTGGAAGGTGGTTTCAACGCCATTGCAAAAACAGCAGTTCCAAAGACCAACTTCGTTTGCCAGTCTAAAGTATTCAAAGCTTAAGTCGCTTCGCCAATACGCATTGCCAAGCCCCGTTGATGTTCTGTGTTACACGGAATGCCTCGGGGCTTTTTGTTGCATGTATGAATGTTTTTCATGTTCATGCACAAGCCAAAATCAAACTCAGGAAGAGCTGCTTTGAAGAATGATTTCATGCCATAGGGTGCGATGCAACTCTATTTTTTTGAACGTAGCGTTTACTAAGCGATACGTGCTGATTGGACCAAATGAAAAAGGCTGCCTTTTGGAGACAGCCTTTGTTATGTTGTATCGGTGTTATGTTATGAATTTAACATCACCGGCATCACGAGCATCAAAAGATCCTCTTCTGCGTTTTCTGATTCAACTTGAGTGATGATACCTGCTCTGTTGGGGGCTGACATTTCAATATTGACATTTTCAGAGTCCAAATTCGCCAATAGATCATTCAAGAAGCGGGCATTGAAACCGATCTCCATATCGTCGCCAGCATATGCGCAAGTCAAACGCTCTTGGGCTTCATTGGCATAGTCCAAATCTTCAGCGCTAATGGACAATTCGCTACCTCCCATTTTCAAGCGCACTTGACTGGTGGTTTTGTTGGCGAAAATGCTTACGCGCTTGATACTGCTCAACAAATCCAAACGATCTATGGTCAATTTGAATGGATTTTCTTGCGGAATGACCGCTTCGTAATTGGGGTATTTGCCTTCGATCAAGCGGCACATGAGGGTGACATGATCAAACGAGAACAACGCGTTGTTTTCTGTGTAGCGGATCGAAACTTCCGATTTGGAGTTGGACAGCGCTGATTTGATCAAATTCAGAGGCTTTTTGGGCAAAATCAAGGCCGCTGATGTTCCTGGCTTCACATCGGTGCGGGTATAGCGAACCAATTTGTGTGCATCGGTAGCCACAAATCGAAGACTATCGTTGTTGAGCTCGAAATACACGCCGCTCATTACAGGACGCATGTCGTCGTTGCCCGTTGCGAAAATCGTTTTGTTTAGGGCGCGGGAAAGGGATTCACCGGCAATGGTAAAGCTGTTGTCGTTGGCCAATTGCGGAGAATTGGGGAACTCATCGCCATTGTGGCCTGTGATCTTGTATTTACCATAATCACTGGCGATTTCAATACCTTGTGAGGTAGGGTCAATGGTGAAGGTGAGGGGTTGCTCGGGCAATTGCTTCAAAGTATCCAAAATCAGTTTTGCAGGAATGGCAATGATTCCTTCTTCTTTGGCTTCAACAGCAATTTTGGTGGTCATCGATGTTTCCAAATCACTTGCGGAGATGGATAGTTCTTTGTCCTTTATCTCGAATAGAAAATTATCCAAAATGGGCAAGGTATTGCTGCTATTGAGCACACCACTTAACAATTGCAACTGCTTCAACAAGGCAGTACTGGTAACGATGAATTTCATCTTAATACGTTTTTTGAGTCGGGCAAATATATGGTTTTAGCGCTGCTCTGCATGGCTCTGCGTCGATTTGTTTTATCAACATTCGTATGGTGGCGAGTCGCAGATTGCGGGTTGGGCGACTGCATTGGCTTGAATGTGGCCGTTTGCCACTTGGAGGGCTGCACACAAGGCTTTATTGGGACCATGGAAGGGGAGGATGTTCCTTGTCCTCAAAAAAAAAACGCTCAAGCGAATGGGCCTGAGCGTTTTTCATGTAGATCAATTAGGGTTAAGCAATTGATAGCTTTTTCTCGAGATCTTCGAGGTATTTTCTGAAGTGCTTGTCGGTCTCTTGCAAGTTGTTTACTGTGCGGCAAGCATGCAATACAGTTGCGTGGTCTTTTCCTCCGCAATGCGCACCAATACTGGCCAAGCTGCTCTTGGTCATCTTCTTGGCGAAGTACATCGCAATCTGACGGGCTTGAACAATTTCGCGCTTGCGGGTCTTGCTCTTTAGCAATTCGATGGGCAGATCGAAGTAATCGCAAACCACTTTTTGGATGTAATCGATGCTGACTTCGCGTGCGGTGTTCTTCACGAATTTGTCGATCATCTGCTTGGCAAGATCCAAGGTGATGGCCTTTTTGTTCAAGGAAGATTGAGCGATCAACGAGATCAATGCTCCTTCCAATTCGCGCACATTGGTCGTAATGGAGTAGGCGAGGTATTCTACTACTTCATCGGGCAGATCGATGCCATCTGCGTACATCTTTTTCTTCAAGATGGCAATGCGTGTTTCCAACCCAGGCACTTGAAGATCGGCACTCAATCCCCATTTGAATCGAGACAAAAGGCGCTGCTCCATGCCTTGCATCTCTACCGGTGGTTTGTCGCTGGTAATGATGATCTGTTTACCGGTTTGGTGCAGGTGATTGAAGATGTGGAAGAATACGTCTTGGGTTTTTTCTTTTCCGCTGAAGAACTGCACATCGTCGATGATCAATACATCCATCATCTGATAGAAGTGCGAAAAGTCATTGGTAGTATTGTTGCGCACGGCATCGATGAACTGATGCGTGAACTTCTCTGAACTCACGTACAATACGGTTTTCTCCGGATTGCGGTTTTTGATCTCAATGCCAATCGCATGTGCAAGATGGGTTTTTCCCAAACCAACACCCCCGTAAATCAATAGCGGATTGAAAGCAGTACCACCGGGCTTGTTGGCTACAGCAAATCCAGCGCTGCGGGCCAAACGATTGCAATCGCCTTCGATAAAGGAGTCGAACGAATAGTTTGGATTCAAGTTGGAATCCACATTCATTTTGCGCAAGCCAGGAATAATGAACGGATTCTTGATGGGGGATTCGTTCAGATCCAAAGGCATCGCAACCGGCGTGTTTTTGATGGCTTTGCGATTGGTGGTTGGAACCTTGATCGTGTAGGGGTTCTCATTGTCATGGTTGTTCTCCATGATAATGCTGTACTCCAAACGACCTTCAGCACCCAATTCTTTGCGGATGATCTTCTTCAACAAAGTCACGTAATGTTCTTCCATCCATTCGTAAAAGAATTGCGATGGCACTTGAATGGTCAAAACATTATCTTGAAGTTTGATAGGTTTTATAGGCTCGAACCAAGTTTTGTATCCTTGAGGGCTAACATTGTCTTTGATAATCTCCAAACAATTTTTCCATACTTGGTTGTGGTCTTTCTTCATGTATTATAAATGATTATCGAGTGGTGTAAGTTGTATTAGGTTAAGTTCGTCTTTGGTTTAGCACCGTTGTTTTGAACAGATGGCAAATGAATGTACAAAAAAGTGAAAAAAAAAAGCATTTACCTATTGACTTAAAAAAAATTTTGACTTGTCTATTTTTTAATGAACAGCCTTGTTTTTTCATGTTTTTTAGCAGTTCAGAAACAATTACTTCAACTTCTGTCGTCTAATGTACTAAAAAAGAGTGTACTTAGGGATATAATCATCGTTTGTGGCAACTTTTTGATCAAAATCTGTTTGGCATAAAAACAAGTTATTGTTAATTATCCATCTTCTTCTTTGCTCATTGCGCTTGGGTTGATAAGAAATTTGAAACATGAAAATCTTTCATTGCAATGTGCGGGTGCGTTATGCCGAAACGGATCGAATGGGTTACGTGTACTACGGCAATTATGCAACATACTTCGAGGTCGCGCGTGTAGAGGCGTTGCGCGAATTGGGTGTAACCTACAAATCACTCGAAGATCAAGGGGTGTTGCTCCCTGTTCGTCATTTTTCTATCGAATACAAACGACCTGCTCATTACGATGATCTGCTGAACATTCAAACATCGATTCAATTGCAGTCGCCGACTTCTTTGCTGTTTCATTATTCCACGTACCGGTTGGATGAAATGCTCAATACAGCGCAAACCACATTGGTCTTTGTGGATGCTGCTTCGGGCCGCCCTATGCGCTGTCCAGACGATATTCGTTTTTTGATGGAGGCGGTCAATCACTGAGCAATCAACGATCCTGCGCCGGGCTGACTCACATCGATGGTCTGCGATGGTCCTTCGTAATAGATGTTGCCATTGTCGTTCAACGCTGCAAACATGTAATCTCGAAATTGCACATAGGCATCGTTGATGCTGTTGCTGTTGATAAACACCGAACGTGCATCCACCCGCGATGCATCCATCAATCCAACTCCCTGATGAAACAAAAACAATTCATCGACAGTCCCTTTCAATTCAATGTCGCTGTATCCCGTGGTGTTTAAAAAGCGCATCGAATCCATCTCAAATTGCAACTCGATTTTTCCTATGGATCGTTTGTTTTCAAAAAACAAATAATCGCCAATCAAGGTATTGGTGCTCTTTACATCGCCATTCCCATGGTTCACAATGTTGCGTATGCGCGAACTGTATATTTTCACCACATACCTGTGCTTATAGCTACGAACAAAATTGCAGGTATTGTCATTGCGAATCTCTAGCACGCCTTGCGACACTTCGGTGATGATCTCGGGTAGCAAGTTTTTTGGACCTTCAACTGCAATTTTTTCTTCTTCACTCTGGACCAATACCACCTGGATGTTGTCGCGTATTTCGATGCGATCATAGGCCGGTAGTTCGCGCCAATCCAAATGCGCATCTCCTGCTTGCTGAAAACAATCGGGTGAATTGGGCTTATTGCAACCGCAAAGGATGAAAACAAAAATGATGATGATGTGGTCCAATTTCATGATGCTGTTCCCCGTTGTATTTTTCCTGTTCGTCCGATGCAATATCCTACACCAATTTCTCCGTGATCGGCTTTGGCAAAATGGGTTTTCAGTGCAATGTGAAAGGACCACGCACTTGAACCAAAGGTGCGCAATCCAAAACGATTGTAAAGCGTGCCATCGTAGCCGTAAGGATCAACGGCATAAAATCCTTGATGGATAAACAAGCCCAACGATCCAAATCGGATTTGATAACCCAACGCAAATCCGACTTGCGGCTGCGTGCGCTGGCGGGCGCGGTCTTCGCGGGCTTTTGTCGCTATGGCTGCATTCGATGTATTGGCCATGATGTCGGCCTGCAGTGCAAATGCAGACTTGCGGTTCACCTGGTACAACCACGCACTTTGCAAGGTGTAAATAGGAAACTTGCGCGTGGTGGGCGGTTGTATTTCCTTGACTCCTGCAATGGCATACACGCTCCAATTCCAGCGATCGATGCTGTCCTTGGGCGCTGTGGGCATGGGCGATCGGGGTTTCCCAAACGCTACGCCAAAATGCACGCTAAGGTTATTCGTGCCGGCATTGGGAACTGCAAATGCGCCATTCGACAAATGGGTCAAGCGCACACCAATGGACCAATGGCTGGAGCGCTTGTACATCATCCATTCGTAATCCAAGACCAGGGCGGCATTGAAATGAGACCCCAAGGCATGCCCTTGTCGATTGGTCACAATGTCCCATTTTTTGGTAGCATAGGCTGGCCCAAGCCCCAGGTTGAGGTATTGTCGTCTTGTTTGACCGTCCAAGGGAACATGCAACTGATAGGTTAAGGCATGCTGATAACCCAACTGATAGAGGTTGCCCGTGTTCAATACCATGTAATCCAAACGATGCGACGGCAGACGGTAATCCCATTCCCACGCTTTGCGGCCTTCAGTGGACCATTGTGCGAATACATTTACCCCAAAGCTGTGGCCCGTGATCAGGTGATGCATTTGTTGATTGTGCGGCGCGATAAATCCGAAATGCACGCCGCAGCCCAACTCTGGTCGTTGAGCAACAAGTTGAGATAATTCCAATGCCATGCATATTGTAAGACACCAAATTCGCATAAGCAAATGTAATTCGCAAGCGGCAATTTGAAAGGTACATGTCCATCGCTTTTTGTGGCATTCGTTGGATTGCGATGACAAACTTCCTTTTTATGCAGCGTCATCGCCGTGGTGCATTTGTACATGGGATGTCACCAAAAAGTCAAATTGCATGGGCCAGTTTGTGGCAGACGTGGGTGTAGGAGTATATTAGCACAAACCAAATAATCCAATATGAAACGCCTCTTCACTCTTCTTGGGATGGTCATTTGTTTTTCGATGATGTCCCATGCGCAATCGCTCACTCCTGTCGATGTGCAACTCACCACTTTTGTAACCGGTTACAGTGCGCCTTCGGGGCTGTACCATTGTGGCGATGAGCGTTTGTTCGTTTTGGAAAAGGATGCCGGCGACATCGAAATTCTAATGACTTCTGGTCAATATGTGGGTACCTTTCTTGATCTTACAGGGCTTATCAGCACGGGTGGAGAACGCGGTTTGCTGGGTTTGGCCTTTCATCCCAATTATGGCGACAATGGCTATTTTTATGTGAATTATACCAATACCGCAGGTCACACGGTGATTGCGAGGTATCAGGTCAGTTCCAATCCCAATGTGGCTGATCCTGCGTCGGCTCAAATTCTATTGACCATCAATCAACCGTACAGCAATCACAACGGCGGACACTTGGCCTTTGGGCCTGATGGTTATCTCTACATCGGAATGGGCGACGGGGGCAGCGCTGGCGATCCCCAGAATTACGCACAAAACCCTCTCAGTCTATTGGGCAAAATGTTGCGCATCGATGTCAATCAAGCCAACGGCTATGGCATCCCACCCACCAATCCGTACGCGGGGCAAAACGATACATTACCTGAAATTTGGGCCATTGGTTTGCGCAATCCTTGGAAATTTAGTTTTGATCGTCAAACCGGTGATATGTTCATTGGCGATGTGGGGCAGAACGTTTGGGAGGAAATCAATTTTCAAAGTGCTGCGTCCAATGGTGGCGAAAACTATGGATGGCGCTGTTACGAAGCGGATGCAGCCTACAACACTTCGGGGTGTCAGAATTCTTCGGCATATGTTTATCCCGTTGCGGCCTTCAACCATTCCAGCCCATACAACTTCTGCAGCATAACAGGTGGAGTGGTCTATCGTGGAAGCGATTTTCCAGCGTTACAGGGAATTTACTTTTTTTCGGACTATTGCGATGGCGATATCTATGCGCTAACCTTTGATGGAAGTCAGTGGAACGATACCGAGCTTTTTGGTTCCAATGCCGGTGTGGTGGCTTTTGGCGAAGATGCCCAGGGCGAGGTCTATGTGGTCAACAACGGGGGTACCATTTTTCGTCTCGAAGATACGTGTCCGTTCAATCCGCAAATCTCTGCAAATGCTGGTGCGCTGCAAGCCAGCTCAGGAAACTCGTACTGGTGGTTTCGCGATGGTGTGCTGATCGATGGAGCCAATGGCGCGAGTTACACGCCAACGCAATCGGGTCAATACTTTGCGCGCGTCAGCAATGGAACATGCACACGGCAAACCAACCCCGTGCAATGGCTTGTGACAAGTGGCATTGGCGGATGCACATATCCCATTGCTTCCAATTACAATCCGGTTGCACAAGTGGACGACGGTTCTTGCTTTTTTGATTTGAACTGCAATTGTCCGGCGGACTTCGACCAAAACGGCGAAATCGGAGTTTCGGATTTGTTACTGTTCATCGAACTTTACGGATCGTCGTGCAACAATTGATGCCAAGCTTTAGGCCTTCAACAAGCTTTGTACAATGGTTTGCATGCGCTGAACCGATTG
>CANHSF010000150.1 GCA_947463065.1 Flavobacteriales bacterium
ACCGGCACCTGGAACGACCGGCTCTGTGGATGAGCTTCAATCCCTTATCTTAACCGCAGAATCCGATGCATACGGAACAGCCCATTGCACAGTAGTGATTGATGCCGTGCCCGACCTCGTGCAATTTGTACAATGTCCATCCGATACCGCTTTGTACAGCACGGACGAATGCAGCGCCATTATGCCCGACTTTGGAACGCAGCTCATGTTGTCAAATACCTGCATATCACAAGACGCTTGGAGCTATGTGCAAACTCCATCCGCCGGTTCAACCCTTGAATCCGACCAAGAAGTATTGATCGATATCTATTATCTCGACCAACACGTAACTTGTGTGAATCAGATCACTTGGCTCGACAGCATAGCCCCCATATTGATTTGTCCCGATACCATTTTCGAAGCGCTCTTGAATGGCTGTGACAATGAAATCCCCGAAGTTCTTTCGGCTTTCATGGCCAATGACAATTGTACATCAGCGACAGATTTGATTTGGACACAAACGCCGGCAGCAGGTAGCAGTGTCTCCAACAACAGCATCATATCCATTGAAGTAATGGACACCGCTGGAAATTCTGCGACCTGCTCAGCTTCAGTTCATGCCATAGAACCAGCAAACCCCGAATTGATTTGCCCAACGAGCGCGCAAATGCTCATTGATGAAACATGTGCTTTCACAGTTGGAGATGTTGTCGCTGAAGCAACACTTGGAGGGGGATGCGTCAATGCACTGACTTGGACACAAGAACCGCAAGCTGGCAGCATATGGATCGGAAACTACAACACCATTGCCATTGCCGTGGTATTGGAAAACGGACACGAATTGCAATGCGAAGTCACGGTTGAAATTCCTTATGCTAACCCCGAAATGGAATGCCCTTTGGCGCTGCAGCAACCCTACACACCTCTGTGCGAGAATGCTTTTGCATCATTCACCGAGTTGGTCATGATTGACTACAATTGCACCGAAGAAGCAGCATATACACTTACACAAACTCCCGCTGCGGCAAGTATTTTCACAGACACGACCCTGGAGCAGGTGACATTCACTTTGACAACATCAGAGGGTATTGCTTCGACCTGCACTTCACCAATCTTTTATCAAACCCTATCGGAATACACCATTGAATGCCCGCAAACTTGGTCCATTGCAGCAACCAATACCTGCATGTATGAAATGCCATTGGTAGAAGCCATACTTCTCAATACTTGCGGACAGATCGTGGAAACCATTCAAAACAGCAACTACGCTGTAGGAGAAACTTACAACATTGCGGATGTTGATCACCTTACACTTGCATCAACGCTTCAGCCCGAGCTTACCTGCGAAGTTGCTATAGATTTTGAAGTGGCGTCGCCCGAATGGCCATGTCCGAATGATACCCTAGTGTATGTGCTGGGCAGTTCCTACACCATGGCCGATATGCGACCATGGACAACAACATTGACCTGCAATGAAGAGCTCTGGACAAGCGCACAATTCCCCGCTCCCGGCACAGAAATCACTGAAAACACAACCGTAATTGTTACCTACACCTCATCGGACGGAGTGATTCAAGAATGTACCTTCCAGGTGCAATTGGAGTGGATCAATGATCCCGTGCAGGTATCATGTCCCGACACCTTGGCCATACCCATGAGCTTGGGATGTGGCATACAGGACATCGACATCGTCAATCAAATCAATGCCATACCCGTCATTACGGAAAGCCCTTACACTTGGAATTTCACAAACAACGACGGCTATTATGAAACCGCAATAACGTTGGATCTTGTTGTCACCACAGAAAACGATGGATCCGCGAATTGCACAGTTGTATTCGAACCGATCGACACACAGCTTCCTGTGATATTGGCAAACGACGACATCATCGAACTGAGCATCGACAACTCCTGCCAGTACATTGTGCCCGACCTAAGCACATCGGTATATGCCACGGACAATTGCGCGTATCAAATTGTGCAAACACCGCAATTTGGGACAGCAATTGCAACAACCACTGCGGTAGAGCTATCCATCACCGATGCAGCTGGACAGACGGCCATAACCACGATAACATTGATTCCGTTGTCGGCAGGCACTCCGGTATTGCAGCAGTTGGATGACTTGGTATTGTATCTTGATCCAAACACCTGCACAGCAGAATACAATTGGTTGGAACTACTCACGGCATTGGGCAATTGCGGCTCGGTATCGGTGAACACCACCCAGCCCTATACCAACAACTACACCGCAGGAGAATATACGCTGGGGTATTATGGCATAGACGGCTTGGGACAAAACGGCGACACAAGCTATTTCCATCTCAGTGTTTTGGATATCAATGGGCCAATCATCCAACCTTTGCCCAATGATGCCATTCAACTCTGTTCAACAGATGCAACATGGCAACTACCGGCTATCAGCGATTGCAGCGCATACACCTATACCGTGACCGACACCCCATTGCAGCTCGGAAGCAACACCATGACCTTGATTGCGACGGATGCATATAACAACAGCACCAGCTATTCGTTTACCATAACTATACCTGCAATTGAATGGCCCGAGATCATGGCAACTACCACGTATTGTATGAATGCGGGTGCCGTGAGCTTGCCCAATGCCAATTTCGACAATGTCATGTGGTTGTTTGACGGACAGGAAATAGGCTTCGCATTTGATCCCGCTCTATACCAACCCGGTGATTACACGTTGATCGGAGAAGCGATAACAGCAGGATGTGCAGCAGACACAACATTGGCGATAACACTCATGGCGCTTCCCGCGTCTGAAGGATTATTGAACAATTATCATATCTGTGGCGACACATTGACCTTCCTTTGGGAGACCGATGCCACCACGATCGAATGGATCGCGGATGAAAATCATACCATCAACTATAACGATGGAGCGGTGATGATTGTATTGGACAACTACGCCGTGCATCCGTTTGAAGTGAACTACTCCACTTCCGCGTGCACAGCCCATGCAAAATTCGAAGTACACAATGACGAGCCCATTGACCTTTTGGATGCCGGATCGGATCAGGTGATTGCATTTGGTTTGGAGGCACAACTGAACGGAACAACCACCGCTAACTCCTACGAATGGATCAGTACAGACCCGACAAGCACGATCGATCAAGCTCAAGAACTCAATACCATGATCACCGCAAACGGAGCAGGAACATACACATATTGGCTGACAGCGAGTAATGGGACATGTCTAGCTGCTGACACCGTTGTTGTTTCCTTTACAGGATTAATAGTACCCAACACCATAACCCCCAACGGCGATCGCTTCAACGACACCTTTATGATCCCTGGCGATCAAGTTGCACCCGTCTGGTTGCGGATAGTTAATCGATGGGGTCAAGTGGTGTATGAAAACAATCGTTACCTCAACGATTGGTCTGGACAAACCAATGACGAGGAGCAGCTACCCAGTGACACCTACTTCTACGAATTCAAAGTAGCAGAAATAACACAAACCGGATTTATCCAAATTCAACGATGAGAAGAATCCTATACATCAGCCTATTGGTCTCCTTGCTGCTCGGAAGTGTGTGCAGGCTCGAAGCCCAATTCGCAGCACAACAATCGTTGATTGCCTTTTGTCCGTGGCAGATCAATCCCGCGTTCATCGGCAATCACAATGCCTTGGATGCCCAACTGCAATACCGTAAAATGTGGATGGGCATCGACGGCGCCCCCACCACAGGTCAGTTGCAAGTCGCTTTGCCCGTGGTGAACAACAGTATATTCGGATCCTTGGCGATCAGCAGCGATCGCATTGGCTTGATGCGTAACAACACCATTATGGTTGGAAGCACCTATAAACTCAAGGTGCGTAAGGGCCATGATCTGCGCTTTGGACTGCAGGTCGGAGTGGCTCAAATCGCTTATGCCGGAAATGATGTGGTATTGAGCGACATCAATGATCCCGAAGCCCAGCTTCAAAACACAAGCAGCATTACCCTTCAAATGGGCACAGGAATATTTTATCAGGCACCACAATGGTACGCAGGAGTATCTGTGCCGCGCATGCTCACCCCAGAATATGATGGCGGCGGCCAATGGAAAACAAGTCATTCCATCAGCGCATACAACTACCATATCCTATTGGGCAAAAAATGGAAACTCCATCCAGATTGGCAACTACACACTGGTATCTACAGTAAAAAAATCAGCGCATTGGAGCATCAGACCGAAGGCTTTGCGCTAGCCGAAACCCATGCATTGAGCGCAGGCTTAGGTTATCGCCACAAAGATGCTTGGATGTTTTTGATGCAATGGAAGGTCAATGATCAATTGGCGATCCATTATGGATATGACTATCCAGCCAACCAGCTGCGCAGCGCACGTCAAGCATCCCACGAGTGGATGTTGAGTTATGTATTCAGTTATAACAATCGAGCAACATCACCCCGCACACTTTGAAAATAGCACGCTTATATCTCATTGTGTTAACGACCTTAGGTTGTGCACATCTGCATGCACAAGATTTTGTTCTATACCCCTTGTCCATCTATTCGGAGAGCGGCATTTATGGCATAGGTATCAAAGATCAAGGCTTGATGGTTACCGCCCAACGGCCATCCACACGCCTCATGGAGTACAAGGATCAAAACGGCAATAACAGCACGGCCATTTTTTTGGTTCCCGACACCTCCTCAAGAAAGTTGCAGCCCTTGCAAGCCTTTGCCCAAAACCAACTGAACGAAAGCTGTGCGCAATACGTCCCTGAATTGGACATGTATGTTATAACCAGATCCATGGAATCCACCAATCACAATCGCAAAGCAACAGCTTTGGGTATATTTTTCATGGAGAAAAAAGGCGACACCTACATGGAGAGCGCTTTTCCTTACAACGATCTCGAATATAAAATTCAAACAGGCCAAGGATACTACGATAGTCAAACCCAACGATTGTATTATGTGAGTAATTCAGAAGAAGGAATGGGGGACACAGACATCTATTGCTCCAGCCGAACCGAACAGGGATGGTCAAAACCAACGCCATTAAGCTCCTCCGTGAATAGCGACAAAAATGAAGCATTCCCCAGCATCAATCGCCAAGGAGATTTAATTTTTTCATCGCAGCGCGGACAACATGGAGATTATGACCTTTATCGCGCCAAATGGAACGGTCAAACCTTTGAACCAGCAGAACGCCTCGACGAACCCTTTAACTCATCGGCAGATGATTTGCAAATGCTATTCACCACCTCCAACGAACAAGGTTATTTGGTGAGCAACAGAGAAAATGGAATCGACCGTGTTTTTGCATTCTACGTACCTCGACCTGAGTTCAGAGACTGCGCTGAATCGTTGAAACCGCACTTCTGCTATCTGTTCGAAGAGACAACGATCGTACCCAACGACACCATTCCGATGCTTTACGAATGGTCATTCAGCGATGGCAACCGGTACAGCGGCCTCAAGGTCAAACATTGCTTTGCAGGTTTGGGCGAATACAATGCGACCCTCAATGTTTACGACAGCACGACCAAAGTCTTGTATGCCAACTTATCCGAATTGCAGTTGAGCATTCAAAAGAGCCAATTGCCGTTTATCCATGGTAACGAGAAGTTTGCCTTCGACAGCCTGCAACGGTTTGAGGCACAAGCTACGGAGATTGATTCATTTGACGTACGTGAAATACATTGGCAATTTGGAGATGGTCATTACGAGCGAGGCGATGTCGTATTTCACCAGTACCCCGATGCGGGAACCTATCAAGTTGACCTATTGTTTTTGGGCATCAATCAACTCGGCGAGTTGGAATCGCGTTGCGCCACCAAAACGGTTTATGCGATAGGACCTGCCAATGAGCAAGAAGTACTCGCTTCTGCGGCATCCGAGGAAGAGGAAAAAGCCTCAGTGGTGATTGGCAACAATACATTCTTGTCGACCTCACGCGACTCGGTGGAGTATTTTGTTGAGTTCAAACAAAGTGAAACAAAAATGGAAATTGACGATCCCTTTTTTGCCAACATCCATTTTGAAATTACAGAACGCACCTCCAACAGAGACAGCCTCTATCACTACACCGTAGGCGCTGAAGAAGATTTTGCCGCCACACTTCCCATTCTTCAAGACTTGCGAGCCAACGGATACACAGCGAGCGTAATCAAAGACCAAGAACAAGATATTTCTAAGAGATCGACAGTGCGCAATTGGTGGTACATTCCCGATAGTATTGAGTCGGCTTTGAACAAACAGATGAACAAGTTCAACGATATCAAATTTGAATTGGGAAGTTTTGCGATCAACAAACAATCCTATGATGAGCTCAATTACATTGTCCAAGTTATGCAGTCCCAGCCCAAGATATACTTGGAGATTGTGGCACACACCGACAGCATTGGCACCGCCGAAAACAATCAAATACTCTCAGAGAAACGAGCCAATAGCGTTGCCGAATACATGATCAATCAGGGCATAAAGCGCACTCGCCTGGTAACCAAAGGCTTGGGTGAGCAACAAAGCTCCATGCGCGGATTAAATCCTAAAACCCTCGCCGATGACCGTCGCGTAGAATTTAAAATTATTCGAAAAAGCTAATATGTAACCTTGCACAACGAAATGCGTATCAAGGTTTGCCTTATACCCTATTCCAGTGCCAACCCGATACAGAAGTACAATCCTACTCGTGCTGCTCCTATTTGCTATTGCTGCAAATGGACAGACTTATGAAGTTGCTCCGGCACCTTTCAATAGTCCGGAAGCTGACTTCGGCGGCACATTCAATGGCAACCACATCATCTACTCCTCATCGCGTCAACGGACAGAAATCACTTACAACGACGACTCCACACACCAATTCTTCACTGACCTATACATCACTTCCATCAACAAAGAAGGTGAATGGGAAGAGCCGCGCGCAATCAAGGGGCAAGTGAACACCCTTATGAATGAGGCACAATGTACATTCAGTCAGGACGGCAAAACCATGTATTACACGGGTAATCTCAAGAACGCCCTGAACCAACGCAAAGAAAAATCCGCCACCTATGCATTGGGTATTGTCTGCGCAAAACTGTACAATCGGGAGTGGATCATCGAACATGATTTTCCTTATAACAGCAGCAGTTCTACCTACAGTTGCGGCCATCCATTTCTTGCACAAAGCGATAGCCTATTTCTATTCTCGAGCAATCAACCTGGAGGATATGGCGGCTCCGACTTGTACTATTGCCTTTGGCAAAACAATGCATGGAGCAATCCAGAAAACCTGGGCCCAACCATCAATACCGAAGGAAATGAGTTTTACCCCTTTGTCAATGCGCAGGGTGTGCTCTACTTTTCATCCGACAGCCGCGACGACAGCGAAGGCTTGGATATTTATTGTGCATTGCCCACAGCGAATGGCGGCTACGAAGAACCAGTGCGACTTCCCGAACCCATGAATACAGAAGCCGACGACTTTGCATATTCAGAGAAGCAAGGCAGCAACCGAGGCTGTATAAGTTCGAATCGAGATGGAGTGCAAGACGACATTTACCTCTTTACGCGTTACGAAGACAACTTCAATCACTGCCTCACCAATGCACCACCGCACTTCTGCTACATGTTTTCGGACGAGAACTATGCCCTTATGCCGAATCTACCCTTCACCTATGTTTGGAGATTTAGCGATGGCGATGTGCAAAGCGGCTCGCAAGTGAAAAAGTGTTTTGCCGATTTTGGACATTACACTTACTCACTGGAAGTTCAGGACACGCTGACGCGGCAATTCATCATGAGCGCCAATGAAGATGAGCTCGAAATTTCAAGGCCTGAAGAACCTTACCTCATGGTACCACCGACTTGGGCCTTGCGTCAAGATGTACAGGGTTTCGTGACCATCCCCACCCAATTGGCGATTGACACCGCCAGCATAGAATGGCTATTGAACGATACACCCTTGGCGAATGGCAAACAACTCCAGTGGAAACCCGATACACTTGGTGAATTTCTACTAACCGTGCGGATGAAGACCAAAGGCACCAGAAGAGTTGCTTCAAAGGCCATTTGTATTGAACAGCGCATTGTCATCCAACCCGATCCCGTCCAAGAAGAATATCCTCCAATCGTTCCCATTTCGATATCCACCCCGCAAATCGTGCGAAATATCCAGGGTGAGCAATTGATCCCCCGGTACTACATTGTGATGTGCCGGAGCAAGGACAGTCTCAGTGCCAACGATAGCCGCTGGTTGAATGCACCGCGTCAAGTGTTAGAAATGAGCAATCACACAGAGTTCATTTATGTGCTTGAAGAAACCAACGATTTATCCCAGCTTTTGCTACGATTCCAACAAT
>CANHSF010000151.1 GCA_947463065.1 Flavobacteriales bacterium
CGCGCAATTGGGCTTGTATGCGCTAATTTGTGGTGTTGTACTGATTGGCATTTCTCCGTTTATTAGAAAACTAATGGTGGGTATAAAATAAAATATTTCTATTTCTAAAGCACTATGAAAAATCATCCCAAAGGTTTACCCTACCTCTTTTTATCCGAAATGTGGGAACGTTTTGGCTATTACCTGATGATCGGTATTTTGACCTTGTACATGATCGATACCGAAAAAGGTGGACTCGGCATGAGCGACTCCAAAGCCCAAGACATTTTTGGGACATTCATTGCGTTGGTGTTTTTAACGCCTTACATCGGTGGTTTGCTAGCTGATCGTGTTTTGGGGCTTAGACTTTCCATCACCATCGGCGGTGTGCTCATGGGATTGGGATACCTCACCATGTACTTCAAAGGGGAAACCGCGTTATTCATCGGCATGGCGCTGGTCATTTTGGGCAATGGGTTCTTCAAGCCCAACATCTCCACGCTTTTGGGTAACATTTATAACGATCCGCAATACAAAAACCTCAAAGATTCCGGTTACAGTATTTTCTACTTGGGCATCAACATCGGCGCCTTCATTTGCAATTTCTTTGCAGCTTACCTCAAGAACAAGTTCGGTTGGGGACATGCTTTTGCCGGTGCTGGAATCGGTATGTTCGTCGGACTCATTGTCTTCTGGGTCGGCATGAAGCACTATCGCCATGCCGATGTCATCAAACCCACCAAACCCGGAGATATGTCTGTGCCGACAATTTTGGCGGTTACGATCTTGCCCGCGATACTGGCCGGTATTTTGGGTTGGTTTATTCCCGGTAACTTGTTGGGCTCCGACTCCAATGATGCGTTTATTTTTGGGGCGATGCCGGTGGTTTTCTACTTTGTTTACATCATGCTCAAAGCGCCGGCCGAAGACCGCAAGCCCATGAGCGCCTTGATGGCGGTTTTTGCTGTGTCAGTCGTTTTTTGGGCCATCTTCAAACAAAATGGCACCACACTCACGCTGTGGGCCAAGCGCTATACCGATCGCGAATTGCCGCAAAGTTTGCAAGGTCCCGCCGATAAATTGTATCTGCTTGAAACAGTGACTTACCAAAAAGCAGAACAACCGCTAACCGATGAGCATTTTCGCAAGTTGAAAGACAGCAGTGGCAACGAAATAAAGGGACAAGATTATCCGGCTTATTTCAAAAACTACCAAGCTGAAACCACACCCTTGCAGGAAGGTGACTCCATCAAACTGATCTCAACCGAGATTTTTCAAAGCGTGAATCCATTCTTTGTGGTGTTCTTAACTCCAATTGTGGTCGCGTTTTTTGGTTTTTTACGGAAGCGCAAAAAGGAACCATCGACCGCGAGCAAAATGCTCTACGGTGTCTTGTTTACCGCTTTGTCTGCTACGGTGATGATTGCAGCGGTCCATTTTTCGTTCAACGGCACAGAAAAAGCGGTGCCGGGCTGGCTGATCGCCAATTATGGGGTGATCACGCTTGGAGAACTTTGTTTGAGTCCCATGGGGCTTTCGCTGGTTTCCAAACTCAGCCCACCTCGCTTGACGGCCTTGATGATGGGCGGCTGGTTCTTGTCCACTTCCTTGGGCAACAAATTGTCGGGAATTATTGCTACAACTTGGGACGGTTACAACGATAAATCGGGTTTCTTCTTGACCAACTGTATCATTGGACTTGCCGCCGCGGCAATACTTTTGTTGTTTCTCAAATGGCTCAATGGTATCATAAAAGAATACAATGCCTAAATTTGTCGACGCACTGCGCAAGCTTTCATGAGGATTTCGATTTTGCTACTTAAAACCTATGTAGGTCCATTTATTGTGACCTTCTTGGTGGCTATGTTCATTTTCGAGATGCAATTCATTTGGGTATGGCTCGACGAAATTCTGGGCAAAGGACTCAGCACATGGGACATTATCAAATTGCTGGTTTTAGCATCGGCACGCGTGGTCAACATGGCGCTTCCGTTGGCGGTTCTTATGAGCAGCATCATGGCTATGGGGGCCTTGGCCGAAAGCAATGAGTTGACAGCCATGAAAAGTGCGGGTGTTTCGTTGGTGCGAATTCTTCGGCCGTTGATTCTGGCCAGCATTGTCATTTCAATGGTGGCCTTCGTTTTTGCCAACAACATCTGGCCGGTGTGCAACCTCAAGCTCAAGACCTATTTGTTCAATCTTTCCAAACAACGACCCGCGTTGAGCCTGGAGGATGGCGTGTTTTACAACGGTATCCAAGGGATTTCTATTCGGGCCGGACGCAATGATGTGGAAAACGGCATTTTGTACGATGTGTTAATTTATGACCATCGCGGAGCTGAACGCGATAACCGAACCGTCATTCGAGCCAAAAGCGGTCAAATGCAACAAACGGAAGACAAAACCTATATGATTCTGACGCTCACTGAAGGGGAGAGCTACGACGAGCAAAAGGATGCACAAAGCGGAGGCAAAAAACGAAACCAAACGTTTGCGCATGTTCATGGTAGTTTCGATGAAATGACGCTGCGCATTGATTTGAGCTCGCTTAAGTTTTCTGGCGCCAACGAAGAACAGCTCAAAAATCCGGCAGAAATGATGACTATTCGACAATTGAATGTGGCAATCGATAGTTTGGAGCATCAAAAGGACACCTTGCATTATCAAAATCTCGGCTTGATCAACGGCGCATACAAAACTGCTGTGCGCAATCGAAATGATTCGCTGCCCATTGCCGATGCTGGACTTTTTGAACAATTGAGTGCCGAACAAAAAACCAATGCTTTGGGACGTGCGCGCGAACAATCGAGAAAGGCCAAAGATCAATTGATCCGCTTTAAAGAAGAACTGCAAGGCAAATCAAAAATGATCAATCGTCACCGCATCGAGTGGCACCGCAAGTTCTTTTTGGCCGTAGTGTGTTTGGTCCTGTTTTTTATCGGTGCTCCTTTGGGGGCCATCATTCGCAAAGGTGGAATAGGCTTGCCGACCCTCATTGCCTTGGGGCTGTTTATCGTCTATCAGTTGCTGACGATGGCCGGCGAGCGCATGGCCAAAAATCAAATCGTGGAGCCTTGGGTGGGCATTTGGCTGAGTACATTCCTACTGCTGCCGCTGAGCATTTGGATCTTTTATAAAGCCACGCGTGAGGCCCGACTTTTCGATGGAGACGGGTATACCAAAATACTTCAGAAATTAGCGCAATGGTTGCGCCGCAATAGAAAGGAGGCTGTGCAATGAAAATTCTTCAACTCTGTCTCAAACCCCCATTACCGGCCAAAGACGGCGGGTGTATTGCCATGAACAATATCACCACGGGGTTATTGGAGGCTGGACACTCCGTGAAAATCTTGACCATCTTTACCCAAAAGCATGATTTCGTGCCCGAGGCATTGTCCAATGACTATCTCGAAAAAACACAAATCGAAGGGGTATATGTGGATACACATATCAATGTGGTCGATGCTTTTGCAAATTTCATAACTAGCGATTCCTACAACATATCGAGGTTTTTTAGTGCTGATTTCGACATCAAGTTGACCCGCTTATTGCGCTACAACAAGTACGATGTAATTCATCTCGAAAGCCTCTTTATGACACCGTACGTAGGTACCATTCGGCGCAATTGCAATACCCCGGTTGTGCTGCGTTCGCACAATTTGGAATTCGTTATTTGGGAGCGTATTGCTCGTGGAAGTTCCAATGTGTTCAAAAAAATGTATCTGAACTACTTGGCGCGAAAAATGAAAAATTACGAGATCAGCATGCTCAACTATGTTGATGCCATCGCCAGCATTAGTGATGAAGATCGACAAAGGTTCCATGATCTCGGAATCAAACGCCGCATCAAAACGATTCCATTTGGTATTGACCTACGGAATTATCACGTTCTGAACGATCCTGGTTCAGATGAGATTTCGCTGTTTCATATCGGTGCAATGGATTGGGGCCCCAATGTCGAAGGGGTCCAATGGTTCTTGAACAAAATTTGGATGCGCATTCACGAAGAATTCCCCAATCTCAAATTGTATCTCGCGGGACGCAATATGCCCATAGATGCACTGCCCGAATTGCCCAATGTCATCTATGTGGGTGAGGTCGATAATGCCATTGACTTTATGCGATCCAAATCGGTGATGATCGTGCCATTGCTCAGCGCAGGTGGTATTCGGGTAAAAATCATTGAAGGAATGGCGATGCAAAAAGCAGTCATCTCCACCACCTTGGGTGCAGAGGGCATCGAATGCACGCACGGTCAAAACATTCTTTTAGCCGACTCTCCCGACCAATGGCTCGAAGCAATTACCGAAGTGGTGATGAAAAAGAATAGGGCCAACGAATTGGGTTGTGCCGGTCGCGAGCATGTTAGAAACTATTTCGATATCGCTTCCATCAGCAAGTCGCTCATTCAATTTTATAAAGAGCTCAGACGCGAATGAAAATGGTTGTCCTGCTCAGTCGTATTCCTTATCCGCTTGAAAAAGGGGACAAGCTTCGGGCGTACCATATGCTGCGTGAATTGTCCAGCAACCACGAAATCACCTTGTGCTGTTTGCACGACACCGAAGCACCTGCTGGAGCGTATGAACATCTCGCATCGTTTATCCATCGGGTGGAGTTTATTCCTCTGGTGAAATGGAGGCAGTACACCCAATTGCTCGCGGGCGTCTTTTTGGACTTGCCATTTCAAGTCTTGTACTTCAAGCAGAAAAAGGCGATGCGAAAAGTACATGCAATCATCAAACAAGTCAAACCCGATCATATTCTTTGCCAATTGTTGCGCACGTCGGAGTATGTCAAAACCCTCTATCAATATCCCAAAACCATCGATTTTCAGGATGCATTGAGCGCTGGCTATTTGCGCAGAAGCCAAAAAGCGAATTGGCTCACCGCATGGGCTTTCCGTGAGGAAGCCGAGCGTTTGCTCCGATACGAGCAGGTCATCTTTGATTATTTTGATAAACAATTGATGATCTCCGAACAAGACAAACAATTGATCAATCACTCGCAACGCCACAAAATTGAAGTTGTTCCCAACGGCGTAGACACTAGGTTTTTTACTCCCGACGATACCACCAAATCGTTTGACCTGGTATTTGCAGGGAATATGGGGTATGCGCCCAATATCGAATGCGTCAAAAGAATTGTTCATCAGATTCTTCCCATCATTCATGCGAAAAGGCCCAGCGTTAGCCTCCTGATTGCAGGCGCCGAACCTTCCAAAGAGGTGCGTGCTCTGCATCGTGTGGATCGGCATATTCATGTATCCGGTTGGATGGACGATATCCGAATGGCCTACAGGAGCTCTAAAGTTCTTTTTGCTCCCATGACGATCGGCAGCGGTATGCAAAACAAAATTTTAGAAGCCATGAGTTGCGGCCTGCCTTGCATCACCTCTCATTTGGTCATGCGGGGTATCGGACACGATGCAAAAGCTCCTATCATTATCGGCGAAAGCGATCAAGATTTTGCAGATCGTGCCATCGAGTTGTTGGACAATGCGGAACGCTATCAACGCATTGCTGCTGCCTCAAGACTGTTTGTTTCCGAACATTTTACTTGGCAACAACAATGGCAGTTGTGGATGTCTGAAATGGAAAAATCCACCGCTAAGTCAACGGTGGATTGATTTCTTTCATTTCCTATGGTGCTGTTTTACCGCACCAGCATGATGGTGCCTTCGTGTATCTTGCTCAAGTTGTTGTTGTTGAACGCAATTTCGATCACCCAAGTAAACACATCGTTGTGCAAATAGGCAGTGCCATTTTTATCGTTTCCTAACCAATGCATCGCGGGGTCATCGGTCTCAAAAATGATTTCGCCCCATTTGTTTTTCACATAAAAACGATACGATCTAATCTCCTCTGTACTGCTAAACACAGGCCCAAATGAATCGTTGATGCCATCGTTGTTCGGTGTGAATCCATTGGGTATATAGGTGTAAAACGTATTGTCGATGTTCACGTTTTGAACGCTTCTGTGAACGCATCCAAATTCGTTCTGTGCGGTCAAGGTCACGGTGTACAATCCGCCAGTTGCAAATTCATGGATTGGATTGACCAATGTGGAATAACTATCGTCGCCAAAACTCCATTGGTATTGAACGGCACCTTGACTGGCATTGTTGAATTGAACGTCCAACTCATACAGGATCTCATCGTTCGGGTCAAAGGAGAATTGACTTACGGGCAATGGGAAGACTTCAATCATTTCATCATAATTAGCTTCTGCTGAGCATCCATGTTCGGAGATGACCGTCAATTGTACACCGTACAATCCAGCTTGTTCAAAGGTGACTGTCGGAAATATGTCGCTGCTTGTTGAGCCATTGCTGAATTGCCATTGATACGTAGATCCGTTTGTTGTGGTGTTATCAAAATTGATTGCCAACGGTGGGCATCCGTTCATGACTTCGGGCATGATATCGATCACCGGCAACGGGTGAATTTCGTACACGGATGTTGCATCATTGTTGCAACCGAATTCGTTCATCGCCACCAATTGTATGGTATAAGTTCCGATCGCATCAAATTCAAATGCCGGCTGTATTTCATTGCTAATGGCTGCGTCATTCACATACCACTGATAGCTGTCAGTAGCATTCGCAACAACTTGTGTTTGCACAGTCTCTAGTATGGCGCAACTCTCATACGAACTCAATCCCACCACCAATTGGGGTTGCGGCAATACCAAGATATTCGCTGTTGTTGATGCCTCGCATCCATGTGCGCTCCAAGCAGTCAATGCGATGGTCCGCTGGATGGGCTCTTCTGTTCCATTCACGAAGGTGAAGCAAGGTGAGGCTTCTGTACTTGTTGTCAATCCGCTGCTCCAGTGGTAGGTTTCACCATTGACCGTTGCATTTTCTGGACACAGTTGCCAAGGGCTGCAGGCTTCTATGTTTTGCAAGATCATTTCCGGTTCTGGCAAGGGATGTATAACGATTGGCATTTCATCGGCAATTGTGCATCCGTTGTAGTCGTGGGCTGTTGCCGTTGCCAAATAGGTGTTCTGTGCATCATACGTGTGCGATGGGGATTCACCTTGTGCAGCAGCATCATCGCCAAACCACCAATCGATTTGGGTAATATTGCCTGTGGTTTGCTGATAGAATTGCACCGTGCTTCCAGGACATCCTTCCGAGATGTCCGACCCTATAACCAACGTGGGCGATTGATTCACTTGTATCGCAACTTCGGTGGTATCATAACTGCATCCGTCGTCGGCAATCATGCGAATGACATGCTCTCCTGCTGTTTCAAATATGTAGTTGGGACTTTGCGCAGATGACGTTTGGTTGTTTCCAAAGTCAAAGGTGTAATTTGTTGCCCCTGTGGTGTTATTGTTGAATGTTACAAAAAGTGGTGTACATCCCGAAGTAACACTGGCCTCCAAATCGATGTGCACGGTGTTGGGCAATACCAAGACGGTGTTTTCCAAACTATCGGATCCACAGGCATTGGTAGCCACGAGTTTGATCACAAAATTGGCCGATTCTTCCTCTGTGATATACACATTGGTTGCAGGCACGTTGTCAGTTGTTGTTTGCCCATCGCCCAAATCCCAATAGAAATTGGTTGGATTGCCCGACGATAGGTTCATGTATTGTGTTGTTACCGGAGAGCATTGCGAACTCAAGTCAGTAGCAAACATCGCGATTGGTCTGGGATGAACCGTAACCTCGTGGGTCTCGGTATCTGAGCCGCATTGGTTGCTCACGGTCAGACTGATGGGGTGCTGACTGATCACCTCTTCCGTGGTCAATGTATAGGACCCGGGTTCTGCTGCAAAGTTGAATGCCCCTCCTACAAGCCATTGTTGTGTAGCAATGGTTCCGCTTGAAGTGTTGTCGACATTGACCTGCAATGGGCTGCAGCCATTTGTCGTGTTGAGCGTGAATGATGCTACAGGAGCTCCAAGTACGGTGATGCTCTGCGCGCTGCTGTGTGCGCAGCCCAAAGCATTGGATACGGTGAGCTGAATTTGGTAGATGCCAGGCAAATTGTAATCTACACTGGGATTGGAAGAACTCGATGTTTCGCTGTTTCCAAAAACCCAAGCGTATCCTGTGGCTTGAACGCTGTTGTTGGTGATCGGCAAAATGGAGTTTTGGCAGATTTCGGTCGGAATGCTGAATTGACTCACCGGCCAAGCCACAACATCGATGGCCGTATTCGCGCTTGCAGAACATCCTCTGCTGTCCTCAACAGAAACAGTGAGATTGGCATCGGACAATGGGGTAGCATA
>CANHSF010000152.1 GCA_947463065.1 Flavobacteriales bacterium
AAAGGGTTGAAACGAAAGCGAAGCATATTCTTGCAACGTCAAATTGACCACGGCCAATTCCGCAATATTGGGAACAGGTGAAACATCCAAGTAGCTGATGGCTTCGAGGGCAGGGAAAGTGGTTTCTTGATATTGCACCACATAGTTGGTAAATGGCCAGAGCGAATAGTTGAATTGATCGGTTTGATAGGACAACATTTCATTCGTCGTGAGCATGGCTGAACTCCATACGTATTCCAAAAAAGGATCGTAGACCTGCAAGCTTGGTGCATCGGGTTGGACGTACATCTTGAGCACAATATCTTCAATGTAGGTACCTTCGACAAAGGATTCGGTGGGTAAGCACACACTGATGTTGCCAAATTCCGTTAGCACAAATTCTTGCACATGGGTGCGGTATTCGGGCAAAAGATCAAAATCGTTGGGATTATCGGGAACACGGACTCGCACGATAAATCCATTGCAAACATTGTCTTCACAATCTTGCACATCGGTATTGATCATATCCATATTCAAATAGATGGACAAGGCGTACAGCATATTGGGCTCGAGGTAATAGCCGTCGTCGGAATGCCAGCGCAAGAATACCGGTTTTGTGGGATCGAATTCAGCCGTTGGCAATTCAGCCATGCCGAGCAGATTCCCTAAGTTGATGCACACGGTAGAATCAATGGTGCCGTTGTACAAATTGTCGAGTGTTTGATAAGCTTCCCAATGCTGGAACACCTGAAGAGCAGTTTGACCATCGAAACACAACTGATTGATGGGCGTGTCAAAGCCAAATTGAGCGCGGCCGAACGTTCCAATAGCAGCAAGAAGAAAAACAAGGTAGAGTTTTTTCATAGGGTCTGGTCAAGGTACAACACTAGTACAAGTATAACCCATTTTTGCCTACTGTCGGCCAAGCGCGGGCAGGCACAGATTATCTTTGACCCATGAATACAGCTCAGGATGAATTTTTCATGCGCATGGCCATCAAGGAAGCCATGTACGCGATGGAATTGAATGAAGTGCCCATTGGATGCGTCATTGTATGTCAAGGCCAAATCATTGCGCGCGGACATAATCTCGTAGAGCGCTTGAACGATTTTACTGCACACGCCGAAATGCAGGCCTATACCAGTGCATCGGAATACTTGGGCGGCAAGTCGCTGCACGAATGCACCCTTTACGTCACCCTTGAGCCTTGCGTCATGTGTGCAGGAGGCGCATACAATACGCGCATCGGCCGCATCGTTTTTGGTGCGTATGACGACAAACGGGGTTATTCCAAATTCGGGCATCACAGCGACAACGACCAACCCTTGATCCACCCCAAAACCGAAGTGACTGGCGGTATCTTGGCCGATGAATGTGTAGCGTTGCTGCAAGATTTTTTTCGCAGCCGCCGTTAGGCTTAGTATTTGATAGCGGAATCCAGCATAGATACAATTTAATTCTTTGATTTCGTTTTCAAACCCAATCCCAAATCTTTTTCTCGTGCATAAACTTATCCCCTTTCTCCTTGCCTTGATGCCCTTGTGCGTTGTGGCCCAAAACAACACTACCGATCAGCAATACATCGAAGTCATCGGCACGGCTGAGATGGAAGTCACGCCCAACGAGATCTTCATTGAATTCTATCTGAGTGAATACGAAAAAGACCGTGTGCTTCAAACCATCGAGATGCAAGAGACCGCATTGACCAAGGAGTTGCAAGCGGCAGGTTTGAACCTGAACGAAATCAATGTCAAAGACTTTGAGAGCAACTATGTGCGGGTAGAATGGGGCAAACGCGATTACCGCCAAGAAAAACGCTACGACTTCAAGGTCAAAACGATTCAGGAGACCGCCAAAGTTTTTGAAGTCTTTGAGAAATTGGAGATTCGCAATTCGCGCATTACACGCATTGATCACAGCGACCGAAAAAAAAACGAAAACGACATGCGCATCGAGGCCACCAAAAATGCCAAATCCATTGCCAATGGCATGTTGGAAGCCATAGGGCAAAAAACAGGAAAAGCCATTTATGTCAGTGAATCAAACCGCTATCTGGAAACAGTGGACGCAAGACAATTGAATCGCTTGGCAGGAGTGCGCTACGACATGGACCAAGTGAGCACGCTCAAAGGCGGCGAAATCATACAGTACGGCAAAATAACGATCAAATCGTCGGTGCTTGCACGGTTCGAAATTCTCTAAACCAAGGAAGCCTTACTTCTCCAACAACAACGACAGCAATGTGCGCAACTCCCGCACTTTGTCTTCGCGATTGGCCGCCACATACGAATGCACCAGGTTGTTGATCATCCGAGCGATCATATCGGTGTGCTCGCAAGGTCCAAAAAATTTGGGATCCAAGGGCAATTGTTGTTTGTTCAAAAAGTTTTCGATTTCCTCGAAATGCAAAATGCTGCCTTCATTGAACGGATTGATGTAAAACAACACCGGCGCATCCAATGGATTGTAGTTCATTTCTTCGCCTTTGAGTTCCATCAGCAACTTGACCGTATCGTCGAGGTAACAGAGGATAAAATGACTGGGCAGATTGACCCCGTGGATGGGCAAATCCAGAGACCGCGCCAAATGGGCGTACAGAATTCCCAACGAAAGCGGATTGCCCTTTTTGCTGCTGATCAAATCGGCCAAATACGAATTCTGGGGTTGGTGGTAATTGTCGCGGTTGCCTTGGAAGCCATGGACCTTAAAGAGCATGTGGTTCATCACATTGACCGCTTCCATGGCCGTGAGATTGTCGTTGAGCTCCAACCATATTTCTTGACGAATGCGTGACACCTTGTCCCTTAGTTCGTCCTCATCGTATCCGGGGTATTGATAGCGGTTGATGATCAAAGCGCCCTCTAGAAGATCTTCGGCGCCCGACTGCTTCCAATTTTTGAGACGAGTATATACACTATCGTATTGGATACTGGATATCAACTCCTCGATGCGCTCATGAAATAGCGGACCAAAGTCGCTCAACTCCCAATATTGCTCGAGTTGAGGGATGATCCGTTCGCCATAACCGACGAGTTCCGATTTCACCTGACGATAGATATTCTCGTCCGGATCTTCGATGAGCGTAATAAGCGCATTCACTTCCGTGTTATACATGGTCAGCCATCTTTTAGATTACCTAAACAAATAGCCTGCGGCAAGCCGAAGCTTATACAGGCATAACAAATCTAGATGGATTCATCAACGAGAATTGGCCCCGTCCATGGGCTTTTTCACAACGACCCGCTCAAAATCGCTCCAACACTTGTCGGATAAGGGCTTGCATACTTGCTGACGGATCACTGTGGAATTCTTTTGTGATGCGATTGGCCAAGATCAAACACAGCGTGCAGGCCTTGTGGCCCAATAATGACGACAATGCATAGATGCCTGCACATTCCATCTCTAAATTGGTGATCGGTGTCCCATTGAACGAAAATTGCGCGTATTCATCCAAACGCCCGTCCATGACCGACGCCATGCGCAATGAACGGCCTTGCGGCCCATAAAAACCATTGGCCGTGGCGGTGATGCCCGAGATACATCCCACTGCCATGCGGTCAAACAACCCTGGATCGGCCGACACGGCATACAAACCGGTATGGCCATTGAGCCAAGCCATTTGTGCCTGCAAATCGCGCATAAGGGCCGCTTCTTCCGCATTCCATTGGGGTTGGTACGAATGGGCCACGCCATCCAAACCAAAGGCATAGCGCGAAGCCACAACGCTTCCAACGGCAATATCGCGCTGCAACGTGCCGCTGGTACCGATACGCACGATGTTCAACGATCGTGTAGCATCGGCAATGGTGCGCGTATCGAGGTTGATATTGACCGCCGCATCCAGCTCGTTGATCACGATGTCGATATTGTCCACACCAATGCCGCTGCTCACCACCGTGATGTGTTTGCCATTGAACCAGCCCGTATGCACCACGAATTCGCGGCTGCTTATGCGGCAATCTACCTTTTCAAAATATTCACTGACCAAAGGCACACGCTCGGGATCGCCAACGATAATGACATTGTCGGCCACATGTTCGCGGCGAATACCCAAATGATAAACGGAACCGTCTGCTCGCAGAATCAATTCGGAAGGCGGCAGCGCTGTGCCATGAGGACGCAAGGTGGTGATCATCGCACGAAGATAAGCGAATGTTTATGGCTTTCACATCCCCAACAACCGCCGCATAGCGAGCTTGACCAATCGCATGCGCGGGCGGGAGGTCCACATGATGAGCAATTCCTCGCGCAATGAAGACCGGCCGTCGAGAAAACGAAACACCCGTGCAATCGGATGCAAACGGTACATCCGCATAAAAAAGTCGGCGCCCAACGCATGATTCTGACCGATGAGCTCCAGCATCACCGCATCGTACAACCGATGTCGGGCCAGCAAGTAAGCCTTTGGTTTTTGGGAATGCGCCAATTGATCCACAAGCTTTTTGGAGTAGTCCGTGCTCAATTTGAACGTATATCCTGTACTCGGCCGGGTCCATCCACCTGCGCTTCCAATGTGGGTGATGCGCGCTGTGTTGTTGCGCTCAAAAGGGTACACGGTCATCGGAATCGAGCCCATCTCCTTCTCCACAATGGTATAGTCCGTAACCCGATGGGACAGGTATTCGCGAATGAGCTGGTCGTATTGCTCTGCGGTCCAAGGACGAGGACCAAAAACCGTAAATTCTGCCAACGCCTCGCGCTCGCTGGTGGGAAGCAGATACATAAAACAAACGCCGTCCTGCTGCGGCACCGAAAAATCCATCAAGACAGCAACTTCGGGATCAAACGCATCGTCCTTGGTTTGAATAAACCAACCCCCAAAATGCTGATGCAGCAATCGATCGCTGGTTTTGACCGGAGCCTGGTGCAAACCCATCACGGAAGTCAATACATGGCCAGCCGTGGTTTTTCCTGCACCCCACTCCACCAGCACTCCGTCAGCGGTTTCGTGCAGATGCTGCACCTTGGCCACTTGTCGGTGGATATTGGGGGAATGCTTGAGACGATCGTGAATAAAGCCATAAAACACTTCGCTGCGCAGCATTTTGTAGGTGTAGTCGCTTAAATCCACATGGCACACCTCTTCATGGTGTTGCACACGGGCCTGGGTCCATTGGCGCGTCAACAGCTCGTCCCATTCCCCTTGGCCCGATTCCCAGTAGCACCACGTGCGGTCGTTGCCCGTTTTGCTTTGCGGTTCGAGTATTAAAATAGTGGACTCCTTGAACGCAGGATGTTGTGACATGCGGTATGCGGTGAGCAAGCCCGATAGGCCTCCACCCACAATGACATAGTCGTATGCACTTAAAGTTTGATCCATGTAGAGCCGGCAAAGAACAACAAAAACAAGGCATACAAATGCCAGCGCAAAGAGCGGGCACAGTGCACCTCAAAGGGAACATAGAGATACTGGACAATGACCGACACGAGCATCCAACCGCCATAATTGAGCAAGGGAGCTTGACCGCCCTCGAAGGTCCAAAAGTCAAAAAGCGGTGCAACGGGTTCCATCCAGATGTCCAAGACCGTCATCAAAAGCGCGGCCAGCAAGGCTTTGGACCATCGGGTGTGTGCCCATTCGGCCGCAATACCAGCCGTTGCAAAAGTGAGAATGGCCCAATTGACCCCAATCAAAAGCGGAACTCCGGCCACCTTAGGGCCCAAGTTTTCGCCATAGGCATAATCGCCAAACGGATAACCGGTATGCACCCCAATCCATTCGGCCACCAATCCCAACACAAGCGGCATGGACAAAGCCATGAGCAAGCGCTTATGTTCGACAATGCACACCACAATAGCGGCCGCACAGAGCAAGAGATTGAGTGGCGTTTTAGTCACAAACCATTGGTCGTAACCCAACAATATACCCACCAATGCACTCACGTGGAAAAGCCACAAAATGGTGATGGCGATTTGCAATCGAACAGCGTGAAATTTAATCATGTTTTGGAAGCGATGATTTCTGCGACAATCTTGCCTGACAACAAACATAGGGGAATACCGCCACCGGGATGCACACTTCCGCCACAGAAGTACAAACCATCGATGGTGGAATGAAAATTCGGGTGCCGAAAAAAAGCCGCCATGCGATCGTTGCTAGCGCTGCCATACAAGGCACCGAGATGACTCGATGTGCGGCTTTGGATGAGCGGCGGAGTCAAGACATTTTCAACTGCGATCAGCGCAGCCAAGTCACAGTTCAGCAAGCGCGACAACTTTTGGATCACTGCCTTGCGCGCAATGGCCACACGCTCCTCCCAATCCTCATCAGCCTTAGCAGGTACATTGATCATCACAAACCAGTTTTCACATCCCGCAGGAGCATCAGCCGCTTCCTTCTTTGATGTGATGTTGAGATAAACCGTTGGATCATTGTGCCACTCACCACCTTCGGCAATCCAATCAAATTCGCGTTGGTAGTCTTGTGCGAAAAAGATATTGTGCAATTGCAATTCGGGAAAAGAGCGCTGAATGCCCCAATAAAAGATAATTCCAGAACTCGACCTTTCTTGATTCATGGCCTTTTGTGGCGCATCAACGCGAGGCATAAGATTCTTGTAAGCCGAATACATATCCGCATTGCAGACCACATGATCTGCGCGTTCGATCCGCTCACCTGCGCGGACTCCAACAACATGTCCGCTGTCGCACACGATCTCATCGACTTTGGTGCTCAGCTCGAATCGTACTCCGATGTCTATTGCCAATTGGTGCACCGCTCGGGGAATCGACACCATACCGCCGCGTGGAAAAAAAGTACCCAAGTCCATTTCCAAATGCGGTATCAGACTCATAATTCCCGGCGCACGATACGGTGTAGAACCATTGTAGGTGGCGTAGCGATTGAACAATTGTACCAATCGAGGATCTTTGAACGTGCGACGATTGACTTGGTCCAACGATGACAACATATCCAAACGCGGCATGGCCAAAATGCCTTTTATAGTGTCTATGCTGAGATACGTTTTGAGCCGATGCAGGCTTTTTTCCAAAAACAAACTTTTGGTGCGGTTGTATTTGAAAGCATTTCGCTGGAGATATTTTCGCAGCGTTTGGGCATCGACATCAAACGTTTTGCAAGCCTCTTGAATATACCTATTGCGATCGGCATAGGCATTGAAGCGCGTGCCGTCTTCAAAATAATAGCGGCATACCGTTTCTTCTTTGCTGTATTGAAAATACGGTTGGATTTCGACCTGGGCCAAATCAAACAACTCTTCGATGAGTTGCGGCATGGTAAAAAGGCTGGGGCCCATATCAAACCGGTAGCCTTCGGAGGAATATTCGGCGAGTTTGCCACCGGGCCAGTTGTTTTGGTCATACACCACCACTTCGTGACCTGCAGCACGCAGACGCACGGCGGCAGCCAGACCGGCTATGCCCGCACCGACGACAATGCTTTTGTGGTTTTGCGACTTCATGGTTTCAACGCATCAACTTGCGCATCCCAACAAACAAAGCCCCAATAAGTTCGTTGAAAATGAAAATTCTACCCCTTGCGTGCAAGCACCGATTTGGCTGCGGCTACGATGTTGGTGCTTTCCAAACCATACTTCTGCATCAATTGTTCCGGAGTACCCGACTCGCCAAACGAATCGTTGACCGCGACCATCTCGAGAGGTGTAGGACGATGTTGTGCAAGCACTGCAGCCACCATGCTTCCAAGGCCACCAATCATTTGATGTTCTTCGGCCGTTACCACTGCACCCGTTTTGGATGCCGATTGCACAATGGCTTGCACATCGAGCGGTTTGATTGTATGGATGTTGATGAGATCCACCGAAATGCCTTCCGCTTCGAGCACTTTTGCAGCCTCTACCGCTTTCCATACCAAGTGGCCCGTAGCGATAATGGTCACATCATTGCCTTGGTGCATGTGCCAAGCCTTGCCGATTTCGAACGGCATATCGGCGGGCACAAAAATCGGCACCTTTGGGCGACCAAAGCGCAGGTACACTGGGCCTTCATGCTCGGCAATGGCCATTGTTGCTGCTTTGGTTTGGTTGTAATCGCAGGGATTGATAACGGTCATACCGGGCAGCATGGCCATCATGCCCACGTCTTCAAGGATTTGGTGCGTGGCGCCATCCTCACCCAAGGTCAAGCCGGCATGCGAAGCGCATATTTTCACGTTTTTATCGCTGTATGCTATACTTTGGCGAATTTGATCGTAGACGCGTCCCGTGCTGAAGTTGGCAAATGTTCCAGTGAATGGAATTTTGCCCCCGATGGTCA
>CANHSF010000153.1 GCA_947463065.1 Flavobacteriales bacterium
AAAAGAATATGTTTACCACAACCATGATCACACTGAACCAACGAATGTTCTTTTGTGCATCAGCGATGTTCGGGCAACTGAGGTTTTTTTGCATCATGTTTTGGTCCAATCCGGTCATGGCGATGGCAATGAACATACCTCCCAAAAATTGTTTGGGAAAAAACGATTTCTCGTGCCAATCCCAGAAGAAAATGGTGTGGTGCTGCGAGTTCATGACCTGATCCCAAATGCCCATTGGACCGATGTTCATTTGCCCGGAAATGGCCACGATGCTCAGGACCACGCCAAGCAAAAGCACTGAGCTCTGCAATACATCGGTCCATACGAGGGTTTTGATGCCGCCTTTGTAGGTATAAATCAACATCAACACAATCACGATGGCCACGGACAACTCAAATGGAATTCCCAGCGCATCAAAGACAAACAGTTGAATAACTCCAACAGCCAAAAACAAACGCGCGGCGGCGCCCAGTGTGCGCGAGACCAAAAAATAGAATGCGCCAGTGCGTTCGCTCCATGCACCAAAGCGCTGTCCGAGAAAACTGTAAATGGAGGTGAGTTCCAGTTTGTAATACAGCGGCAATAAAATCCGAGAGATCACAATGTACCCAACGAAATACCCCAATACCAATTGAAAATAGGAAAACTGCGCATCTTTGACGGCGCCGGGCACCGAGATAAAAGTGACACCGCTCAATGAGTCGCCCAACATGCCGAAGGCTACAGCATACCAAGGCGATTTTTTGCTGCCCAAGAAGTAGTCGTTGTCGCTCGATGAATGGCGCGTGGTATACCAAGAGATGCACATGAGCAATCCGAAATACCCCAGCAATATGGCAATGATCAGATACGGTGACATAATTGAAATAGAGTGGACTCAAAGAACGGCAACAGCCTGGTCAGTCGAGCAGTGGTTGGATCAGAGTTGTCCACATGCGATTGCCATTATTGTTGAGATGCAATCCATCGTAGGTGAGGTCCGATTGCAATTCTCCCGAGCGATCCAAAAATGCCGGATAGAGATCGACAAAAGCTACATCATGCTCTGAACAGATTTCGGCCAAGTTGGCATTGATGCGTCGGATCTCCTCCAATACTTGTTGGCAAGGAACTCTTTTGCGCCCCTCCATCACCCGGTACGATGAGCGAATGGGCAATAGGCTTTGCACGAAGATTTGGGCCTGCGGACAAGCCTTTTGCATGGCTTGGACAATGGATTGATGATTGGAACTGATGGTGGAAGCAGGCAGGCGTTTTAAAACATCGTTGATACCGATCATCAAAAAGATGCGGCGGGGCTGAAGCCGTTCAACAGGAAGCATGCGTTTCAAAATGCCCTCAGTAAAATCCCCACCAATGCCCATGTTGACCAATGTGCTGTCGCCGAAGAAATACGTGAGGTCCAGTCCTTCGGTGATGCTATCGCCAATAAACAAGTCTGCCGACATGGGTGAACGCGAAATCTGCATAAAGGCATTGACCCGCTCCGACCACCGTGGCAGAGCGTAGTAGTCTTCGGGGGTATTCCACGTCGCATGCCGTTGCTTGAAACAGGATGAGAACAATCCCGTGGTGATCAGGATGCGCGTTAATGCGGAAGCCCATCGGCGCAGTGTGGAAGATTTACCGGACATCGTGATAAATATTTGCGGCAAGATGTGCGAATGGAATGCAAATTTGCGCGTACAAACATAATTCGAAAGCGCACGTGAATATCCCCTCCAGATTAATTGAGCAAGCGGTGGACCAATTGAGTTCGCTTCCCGGTGTGGGCCGAAAAACGGCTCTGCGCTATGCACTTGAATTGTTGCGCCGCAAACCGGAAGACATTGAGCGGTTTGCCCAATCCCTGAGCACAATGCGCGAGCAAATCAAATACTGCAAGGAATGCCACAACGTGAGCGATCATGAGGTTTGTGAAATTTGCGATTCGCCATACCGCGATGGAGAGGTCATTTGTGTTGTGGCGGATATTCGCGATGTGATGGCCATCGAAGGCACCGGCCAATTCAAAGGCAAGTACCATGTGCTGGGCGGTATTATCTCACCGATGGATGGCATTGGACCGTCGGAGCTCACTATTGATGCACTTATTGAGCGGGTCGCCTCGGGTGCAATCAAAGAGTTGATTCTGGCCCTCAATGCCACCATGGAAGGCGAAACCACCTCGTTTTATATTTCGCGCAAAGTGGCGTCCTACGATGTGCGCATGACCTCCATTGCTCGTGGTGTTGCGGTAGGTGGCGAATTGGAATACACCGACGAAATCACATTGGGTCGCAGCATCGCCTTGCGCACCCCATACGAAGGTGGGATAAAAAAATGAGTCCCCAACACATGGCGTTGTATGCTCGGGGGCGGGGATCGTCAATCGGAAAGCGAAAACGCGCGGTCATACAATGCTTTTCTGGATTAAATTGCAAGCCGATTCCTTTTTGGGTGTGGTAAAGTTAAGCGTCGTCATAGTCAACTACAATGTTCGGTATTTTCTCGAGCAATGTTTGTCGTCGGTCTATCTGGCTGTTGATCACATGGCCCAACACAGGCCCCAGGAGCAGATCGAAGTTTTTGTGGTAGACAACAACAGCGTTGACGATAGTAACGAGATGGTGATGCGGCGTTTTCCCCAAGCCATTTTGATTGCCAACAAAGAAAATGTTGGTTTTTCGAGGGCCAACAATCAGGCCATGCGACTGGCCAAAGGGGAGTTTGTTTTGTTGCTCAACCCCGATACCGTGGTGCAAGAAACCACCTTCCTCAAGGTTGTGTCGTTTATGGACGCACATCCCGACGCTGGAGGATTGGGCGTACACATGGTGGATGGCAACGGTAAGTTTTTGCCCGAGTCCAAGCGGGGTTTGCCTACACCGGCCGTTTCGTTTTACAAGATTTTTGGCATCAGTCGGATATTCAAACGGAGCGCGCGATTCAATCGCTATCATCTGGGCCACCTCTCGCCGCATCAAACCCACGAGATCGAAATCCTTTCCGGAGCCTTTATGATGATGCGCAAGTCCGTGCTGGATCGCATTGGTCTCTTGGATGAGGCCTTCTTTATGTACGGCGAGGACATAGACCTCTCTTGGCGCATTGTACAAGCGGGCTATAAAAATTATTATTTCCACGACACGTCCATCATCCATTACAAAGGCGAGAGCACCAAAAAGGGGAGCCTCAACTATGTGTATGTGTTCTACAATGCGATGGTGATTTTTGCCCAAAAACATTTTTCAAAGGAGAATGCGCGCATTTTTTCGTGGCTGATCAATGGAGCAATTTGGCTGAGAGCAGCAGTAGCGGTGGGCGTTCGCTTTATCAAAGGGATGGCGCTGCCGTTCTTGGATGTAGCAGTTTTGCTGATGGTTTGGGAGTTGGCGCGCTTCGCATACGCCAGCACGCGAGATAAAATTTACAACGATGCACTGGTGTTTCCGCTTTTTTTATTGTTCAGCATCATTTGGGCCATTGTTGTTTATTTCGGGGGTGGATACGATCGTCCCTATCGCCCCGCTCGCATTGTGAAGCCCGTTCTAATCGGAACCGCCATAATGCTCACCGTTTATTCTTTGTTGCCCGAAGACATGCGTTTTTCGCGTGCCTTGATGGTGATCGGAATGTTTTTGGCCTTTGCCGTTTTTGCGATGCATCGTTATGTCTTGGAGCGCATAGCCGGCAGCAAAGTACAACCCAATGAGGTCACCGGGATTGTTGGTCTGGCCGACGAAATCGAACGCGTACAAAAGATGTTTATTCGCCAAGCCGGCACGGAGTCGGTGATTGCCATAGCTCCAGATAGCAGTTTGGAACGCTTGCGGGATTACATCACCATCAACAAAATGGGGCGATTGGTTTTTTGTGCCCGGGATATCAGCAGCAGCCAGATCATTGGATTGATGACCGCGATTAGCGACTTGGAAATCGAAATGAAAATTGCACCACCGGAGAGTATGTTCATGATTGGATCCAATAGCATTGATAAATCGGGCGATATCGCTATCGTGGATGTAAACAGCATCACATTGCCTCAAAACAAACGCATCAAAGCCTTGATGGATATTCTGATGGTGGGGGCATCCGTGATCATGTGGCCCTTGTTTGCTTGGTTTATTCCGCGTCCTTGGCAATGGTTGGCCAATTGCTGGTCGGTTTTGATTTGGCGAAAAACGTGGGTGGGACCCGATGCCCGTCTGATTGCTACTGAAAAAATGCCCCGTGTGCAGCTCAAGCAGGCCATCATCCATCCTTCCATGGCCATGGTGGGCGAGGACATCAATATGGATACGCTGGTCAAAATCAACACGCTGTATATCAAAGATTACAGTCCATTGCGCGATCTGCAGTTGTGGTGGAAGTGCCGCCGCTATTGGGGAAACGCATCGGTCTGATTGATTTAAAATATTCATTACTAAAGGGTTAAAATCTTGTTTGGGCGCCTCGAGGTGTCCAGATGCCGATCGCCGTGATAAAACTTGACTCGGAATGGTGCAAACCTGCCGCGACAGAGTTACATTCGCACCCGTAATTGCTGGTTAAAAAAGGCAATCTTCTGACAATGTCCCAGATAGAACTCTTGCTCCCCAAAATGGGTGAAAGCGTGGCAGAAGCCACCATCATCAAATGGTTGAAAAAAGAAGGTGATGCGGTGAAAGCCGATGAGCCGATCATTGAAATCGCCACAGATAAGGTCGACAGTGAAGTGCCATCGCCCGAAGACGGTGTGTTGGTGAAATGTACTGTAAAGGAAGGCGACGTGGTGCAGGTTGGTCAATTGATTGCTGTGATCCAAACTGGCTCTGGTACTGCTGTTGTGGCTTCTACGCCAGCAGCGGCTGCACCTGCTCCGGTTCCTGCTGCACCTGTTGCACCTGAAGTTCCTTTTGTTCCTGCTACTGCCGAATTGCCCTCCAACAGCGAAAGCAACCGTTTTTACTCGCCTTTGGTGCGCAATATCGCCAAGAGTGAAAACGTGAGCATGCAAGAACTCGATCGCATTCAAGGCCAAGGACAAGGAGGTCGCGTTACCAAAGAAGATTTGATGCAGTACATCAAAGGTCGCGGAACTGCGCCTGCTCCAGCTGCTGCACCTGCTGCACCTGCTGCACCTGCTGCTTCGGTAGCTCCGGCTGCTGCACCAGTTACTCCGGCTGCTCCTGTTGCGAAAGCGCCATCTACCGACGCGCCCAAGGCGAAGTCCAATATTGTGATCGGACCCAACGACGAAATTGTGGAGATGGATCGCATGCGCAAATTGATCGCCGATCACATGGTGATGAGCAAGCAGACCTCGCCACACGTCACCAGCTACGTGGAGGCCGATGTGACCAACATCGTTTTGTGGCGCGATAAGGTCAAGAAGTCGTTCGAACAAAAAGAAAAAACAAAAATCACATTCACACCGATCTTCATGGAGGCCATCGCCAAGGCCATCAAAGATTTTCCAGGCGTGAATGTATCCGTAGATGGCACGCAAATCATCAAGCGTGGCGATATCAACCTTGGAATGGCCACTGCGCTTCCTTCTGGAAATTTGATCGTTCCTGTGATCCGCAATGCCGATCAGTTGAATTTGGTTGGTTTGGCGAAAAAGGTAAACGATTTGGCCGATCGTGCTCGTCAAAATAAATTGACTCCTGACGAAATCCAGGGCGGCACGTTCACCTTGACCAATGTCGGTACCTTCGGCAATGTGATGGGCACACCAATCATCAATCAGCCTCAAGTGGCTATTTTGGCAGTCGGTGCGATCCGCAAAAAGCCCGCGGTCATCGAAACACCGCACGGTGATTTCATTGGTATTCGCCATATGATGTTCCTCAGCCACAGCTACGATCACCGTGTGGTGGATGGCGCTTTGGGTGGACAATTCGTGAAGCGTGTTGCCGAATACCTCGAGGCGTTCGACATCAATCGCGAGATCTAAGTCAAATATTCTGAATACGCACCTAACCAGCTTTTGCAAGGCTGATTCCCTATGAACTTGTTTCAGTGGGGATCTATCGTCTTGTTTCATATTGACCAATTCGCTGATTCAGGTCACACGTGGCTCGAGGTCTGCACGGACTGTGTTAGGGGCTTGCCGCACAGGGGTCTATGGATGAAGCCTTAGCCCGCATCCGACGGGGTATGCAGCAAACCTAGAATTAATAACAATCCGTTAAATGTCTCAACAACCGCTCAAAAACGGCAGATTTGAACTATATTCGAGCGCTTTTTAACAAATTAGCGGGATAGTGTTTTCTCGCCCTCACTCACTTAGTACACTGTGTTATGAAACGTATTACTGCTCTACTTCTGATGTCCCTTTTTGTTGCCATGGGTTTTGCACAAGCTCCTCCGCGTCGTGGGGGTGATTTCAATGCAAAGTTTATTGATGCCAACAAAATGATGGAGGAGAAGCTATGGCTTCAAAGCATTAGCAAATGGAAGGAATGCCTCGAGGTCGATCCCAACAATGCCAACGTAAATTACAAAATTGGTCAATGTTTGTTGCAAACGGCCAACTCCAAGTTGGAAGCGTTGCAGTACCTCGAAGTGGCATGCGCCAACAAATACAGCAAGAGTTACGATCCCAACGATCCCACAGAAACCAAGGCGCCTATTGATGCCATGTTCAGTCTGGGCAAAGCGCAAGCGCTCAATCTGCAACTCGACAACGCCATCGGCACTTACGAGGCCTATCAGAAAAAACTGGGTAAAAAACACGTGCGTTTTGGTGAAGTGCAACGTGAATTGGACATGGCCAACGAAGCCAAAACCCAAATGGCCAATCCGCGCAGCTACATCATCACCAACGTCGGTCCTGTGATCAATAAAGAAACCAACGATTTTAGTCCTGTCTTGTCGCTCGACGAAAGCACCATGTTCTTTACCAGCCGCCGTTTGCGCGCCGACACCTCCAACAGCGTGATCCGAGATATTGATACCGGAGAGTTGAAGGAAGACGTGTATGTTTCGTTCAAAAACGAAGATGGAGTATGGATCGATCCGGAGATTCTGAACTTGAACACCGATGAGCACGATGCCACCATTAGCGTATCGCCCGATGGCCAAACATTGTTCATCTACCGCGACAACTATGGCGATGGCCAAGTGTTGGAGTCCAAGCTCTTCGGGGAAACCTGGAGCACACCCGTATTGTTGGGCAGCGATATCAACTCCGACTCATGGGAGACCCACGCCACCGTGTCTGCCGATGGAAACACTTTGTATTTTGTGAGCGATCGTTCGGGCGGATTGGGCAAACGTGATCTATACAAATGCGTGAAACTTCCCAATGGCGAATGGAGCCGAGCGCTCAACATGGGACCAACTCTCAATACCAAGTGGGATGAGGATTCGCCGTTCCTTTCGCCAGATGGCAAAACCTTGTATTTCTCTTCCATGGGTCATAAAACCATGGGCGGCTTCGACATCTTTGTATCCAAGTTGGGTGAGGATGGCGAATGGGGAGTTCCAGAGAATTTGGGCTATCCGCTCAACACGGTAGAAGACGATATTTTCTTCGTACCGATGGCTGACGGTCGTCGCGCCTATTACTCTTCGGCCAAGGATGGCGGTTATGGTTTGAAGGATATTTATCTGGTGGATATGCCAGAAGAAACCAACGCCAGCAGTTTGGCTGTTTTGAAAGGTTTTATCATTGCTCCTGAAGGAGAAGAATTGCCAGAGGATTTGCGCATCGTGGTTACCAATTTGAAAAATGGCGAAATCATGGAATACCGACCACGCAAACGCGACGGCGGTTATTTGGCCATTCTTTCTCCTTGCACCGGATACCATGTCGATTACTACAAAGGTGCCGAAATCATCAAGAAGGACGATATCAATGTGCCCTGCGAAAGCAAGTTCGAAGAGATCAACCGCGAGGTGTTCTTGGTTCCTGTCAACATGGGCGAAAAACCCAAACCAAAGCCAGCAGAGCCTGTTACACCTGAGCCTGTGAAGCCCGAGCCTGTAAAACCCGAGCCTGTGAAACCTGAGCCTGTTAAAGTCATTGATGAGCCAGAGCCAATGCCTGTTGCTCCTGCACCTTTCACCGATTTCAAATACGATCCAAAAGATCCGATCAATCGCGAATACAATGAGAAGTTGGCTTTTGCTCAATTCTCACGCTACTTTGTCTATGACTTCCATGAATTCGGTGTTGAGGAAAAAGAAT
>CANHSF010000154.1 GCA_947463065.1 Flavobacteriales bacterium
AAATTATTGAGGTAAGCAATCTTATCGCGCAAAACAATACCTCCTTTGACATTCGTCAATTCGTTGATGTCATAGACCATTTTCGCAAACGACGCATTCAAGGTAAAATCGATATTCCCTGGCAATTCAATCGGACTCATGCTCGAACTCTCGGTCTGCGCAGGCGTTTCCGTTTTTGTCTCGCTTTGTGCCGTTGTGCTTTCTTCCGCCATGAATTCGTTGAGGTCCATCAATTGACTCGAAACATTGAATTGTCCGATGAGCAAGGAATCACGCAATGCATAGGCGAGGTATTGTTCGATCTTGCCATTGGCTTGTAGATCGCTCTTGCCAATTTGTGCATCGAAGTTGGAAAGATCAACAAATGCGGGTGTGAAATTGAAGAGCGCCTGATTCACTTGGAGGTCATAAGGTAGTGAGTCGGATTTGAACAACACGTTTTTGATGTCGATCATGCCTTTTGCATCGAAGCTTTCATAATTGCCTTTTTCAACGCTGCTGTAATTGCCTTTAAGAGCCACATCGGCATTGATTTGACCATGTACGTCATCTGTTTTTTCGAGTGGAATAAACTCGCGCACATTGTCGAGATTGACAAATGCTTTGCACATAAAGTCGATGAATGGGTCACTTTCAGGTGTGCGTAGGTGCAAGGTCATGTCGACGGGGTTGCCCGCCATTTCGAGGTGAAACTTATCGAGGTCAACGGTGGTATTGTCCATCACATTCATATCGGCAACTACACCGAGTTTCATCTGGATATTGTCAACGCTTTTGGGTAGATCGGGATATTTGAACTGGCCATTTTCGATTTGAACGTTCAATCCCAGTCCAGGCATACTGGCATCGTTGTAGGTGCCGCGCACGTAGCCATCAAGTGCAAGCGATCCCGTGGCATTGACACCACTGATGTCTTTGGCAAACTCCAGTGGCACCATGGATAGGAATTGTTTGAATTCATTTTTGAGCGCTTTAAAAGAAATGTCCATGTCGATGTTTTCGCCCGGCATGGCGACCCATCCTTGCGCACCCAGTTCCAATTCGTTCAGTTTGATTTGATTTCCAGCAAGGGTGTATTTGCTGTTGACCATATCCATCTCAATGTCGGCTTGCAAATCGGTCTTCACCTCGTTCAAGTAGGTGATGCCATCAAACCAAAAGGTGGTTTTATCTGCTTTGGTTTGTGTGGTGAGTTGAAATAGATCTTGAGTGAAGTCGCCGGATCCTTCATGGTTCAAACCTTCCAATTTCATAATCATCGGCATGGTTTGGTCGTTGTAGGAAATGGTTCCATTTTCAATGAAATATTCTTTAAGCGTCAGGTTGAACTTCGATGGTTCGCCTGGTGCACTGGGTTCGGCTGCCGCAGTATCGGGTTTGGCGATATCATAATTGGCCAATCCCTCAGGCGTAACGCGAATATCGAATTGCGGTTGTAGGATGCCAATGCGTTTGATGGTAATTTGATCGCCGAACAAGGATTTGAAATCCACCACGGCCTCGAGGCTTCCGATGCTAGCCATGCGCACACTATCGAATGGATAGGCGGTGTTGTCGATTGTAAGGTCGTCAATGGAAATGCGCAAGTTGGGGAAATTGCGGATGAGCGAGAGACTGACATCGCTCCAATTGACGCGAGCATTGAGGTTTTCATTGGCAGCATCCTTGATGGCGGATTCGATTTTGCCGCTAAAGGCGAAAGGCAAAATGAGCAGCAGCAGAAAAAGGCTTCCGAATGCAATACCGGTCCACTTCAAAATTTTTTTCATAGCATGATGTTTTGACAAATGTCTACCGAATTTGGTGGGGTTTAACACAGTTAACGAACTTTTACGAATAGTTATTGGAGGAAAATGCAATAGGGCTTTTTCCTTGCCTGACGGCGCTAAAAGATGGCGGTCAAACCTTAGAGCTAAAACAAACCGTGGAGAATACACAATTCACAACTGCGCTGAATACATACTATGAGTTGCTGGCTAGAAGTCCTAATTTATCTACTGAGGTATTGGCGGGGGCCATGAAAAAAGTAGAAATACCCAATTCCTTATTAGCGACCATAAATTTGAAAGCATCACCCTGCGCAATCTGGTTGGACAAGTAGTGCATCACGTCCAATTGAACAATCGCACCATGCAATCGCAAGTGGGTCTTAGCGCGCTGGCAAGGGGCGTCTATTTGGTCGAAGTGTGTTTTGGTCAAGGGGTGGTTGCTGCGCAAAGGTTGGTGGTGGAATGAGTGTTCTGGAGCAGATTCCTCTCGGCTAAGCCAAGACGTTTTATGGGTCTAAGCTCGATTCCAGATCAACTACAATTCGATAATCACACCTATACCCGGCAGAACTGTTCCCGTGCTATTGTCCAAGAATACTGGTAGATACTGATTGGGGTTGTTGGGATCGACAATGGGTTGGCCTTGTGCATTGCGTTGCACGTCGAGGGTGGGCTTGAGAGGAGTAGATTGACCGTAGACATTTTGCACATCGAAGAACAAATCCAACGACCATTTTGGAAAATACCATTTTTTATCGATGCGGATATCGAGTTGATGGAAGGCGCGGATGCGTTCGCTGTTGATGCGGTTCCAATCGGGCTGGGCCATGCGCAGGGCGTTCCAATTGGGGATATAAAGCGATTGGTCGATCAAGTCCGGAGTAAACGGCAATCCGCCAGACAAACGAAACACGCCACCGATTTCCCAGTTTTTTCCAAATTTTTTGCCCAAGGTGGCACTGATCAAGTTGCCGCTATCCCAACTGGAAGGGGCATATTGGCCGTTGGCATTGGTAAACTCGCTGCGGACCAATGTATACGCCAAAATCCCATAAAAGCCTTTGAATAGCTTTTGCTGAAAGAGGAACTCCAAGCCATAGGTACGTCCTTGTCCGCTGCTTTCGAGTGCTTCGTTGCCAACGGTGCCAAAGTCAGCACCCAAGTTGGCCAAGCTTATGCCGCGTGTTTTGCTGATGAGGTAATTGCTGTATTTTTTATAAAATCCCTCCACCGAAATAGTGCTGTTGCGTTTGTCCCAATTGTATTGCACCCCAGCAACGGCTTGGTCACATCGAATGTATTTCAGATGGTCGTTGACAAATTGGCCGTTGATCTGGTAGCCCAGTGCCAAATAACCGGGTTGTTGATAATAGATGCCCGTGCTCGCATTGAAACTCCATTGCGGTGCAAAGGAGTATTTCAGGGCCAAGCGCGGCGACAATTGATCCAAGGGATTGCGCATGTTGGGTCCAAAGTCATTGCCATCGGCACGGAGTCCAAGGGATAGAACCAGCCGCTCCTTCAGCATTGCGCGGCTCGATTGCAAGAAGAAACCGTACTTATTCAGGGCATAAGCGCTGTTGAAGTTGATGCGCACCGTTGTGTCGGCAAAGTAAATGTATTCGTCAAAAGAAGACCGATTGTCGAACAGCGCGCGTTCATAATTCACGCCATAGAGCAATTTTAATTTCTTAAATCCAAAGACCTTGTTTTCCAAACGCAATTTGTACTCTTGCTCTGAACTTTCGTAATCGAACGTTTTGGCTAGGCTCTCGTCATTGTTCAAATACTTGTATGCTTCATTGTGGAGCATGTTGCGACTCGCCACCAATGTCCAGCGACTCTTTTCGCGGTAGTGGTCCCATTTAGCGCCAAAGGTGTAATTCCATTGGTTGTTGATCACCAAGTTGTTTAGTAAATATTGATTGCTCAAGAAGTCATCCGAGGTGCTGTCATCGGCTATGCTCAAATTGAGTTCAAATACATCCAAAGCACCAAGGGAAATAATGGTGAGCTGATTTTTATCGTTTATGTCCCATTTCCACTTCAGGTTATAGTCATTGTAGGTGGGTAAAAAAGGAAGGCCCAAAATGCTGAAGAGTCCTTGCAAATAACTTCTTCGCGCGCTCACGACTAATCCGGAGTTTTTGCCCGTTGGTCCTTCAACGGTAATGCCTAGATCGCTGGTGCCCACGACAGCATTGGCGGTGAATTTGTCGCGGCGGGGATTTTTAAATCCAAATTCCATCACACTACTCAGGGCGTTGCCGCGTGCTGCTGGGAAAGCCCCACTATAAAATTCTACCTCATCAACAAGATCCACGTTGATCAGTCCAACAGGACCACCGCTCGCGCCTTGGGTCGCGAAGTGATTGATGTTGGGGATTTCGATGCCGTCGATGTAAAAACGATTTTCATTGGCCGCTCCTCCACGAATGATAATGTCGTTGCGAAAACTTGGTATGGCTGCAACCCCGGGCAATGTGCGAATGGCTCTGGAAATATCTCTGTTTCCACCCGGATTCCGCTTGATCTCGTTGGCTCCAATGGTGCGAATGGACACGGGCGATTCTTCGGCATTGGATATGGTGGTTCCTCGTATTTCGACGGTGCCGGTTTCAACACTTACTTCTTGCAACTGAATGCGCAGATCGGGCGTTCGGTCAAGGGTCACTTCCACCTCAAAGACAATCTTGGTTTCGTAGCCCAAATAGCTGCATTGCACATTGTATAATCCAGGAGCTACATTGGCAATGATAAATTTCCCATCCAGATCAGTCGTCGTTCCTAGGGTTGTGTTTTGTATCATCACAGTAGCGCCAACAATGGTTTCGTTGGTGTTGAGCGATGTAACAGTACCAACGATGGAGCCTTGCGCGAAGCCAACAATGGTCAGACCAAAGAACAGAATAAGGGCATAAACAAATTTCATAATCGCTCATAACAGAATTCGTCTTGAAATGTTCATTTTGAAAGTTCTAAAACTTTCGGACCATTGTTGCTATCCATTTATCTTTCATCAAATTTTGAAACCATGAAGTTGATATTCATCTTATTGGGTCTTTCGGTATGCGGCATTGCGATGGGTCAGTCCAACTTGGCCACCTATATGGGCAATGGCGGCAAGGAAACACTCTACGATGTCTTTCAATTGTCGGATGGAACCGTGTTGGCCACCGGATATGCCGACAATCTCAATTGGTTGCCCGCCGACATCAGCATCCAGTATTTGGATTACTCGGGAAGTATTCCGAACAGTTTGGGCAGCAATCGGTACGGGGTTATTGTGCATTTGAGTGCAAACGTGGAGGAGATTCTGCATGTCGTCGCTTTTCCACAAGGTACAGTCGAAGATGTTCGATACATCAAGACCAATGGTATGCCTTATCAACAAACACAAGACCTTTATATTTCTTGCACAACGGCGGATACAGAGAACAATAACGGCGGTTATATCATCGCCAAGTTGAACGGAAACTTCATCGATCAGGTGCCCACCGCTTTGGATTGGCACAATGTGGTATGGGCTGCATCTTATGCCCAATTGATGCATCCTTGGGATGTGACCTCTGACGGCAAGGTATATTATGTTTCGGGCGAAGCGCATGGTTACGATTGGAGCGCCATGTATTGTCTCGATGCCAATGGAGCGCGTTCGGTGGTAGAGCATTGGCGCACGCACTGGATCGATGGGGGAGGCGAGTGGAAAGGCACGCCTGCTTCCAGTTATTCGGGTGGCGCAGAAGCACTGGCTTACAGCGGTATTGTGTTTAAAATTGGTGGACGATGCGAACTTCGATCGTGGACGCAAGATGAATTTGAAAGCATTGAACCCGATGGCAACGGGGGTACCCGAAAGGGACATTGGCCTGCCGATTTTTTATTCAATGGCCCATGCGATCCCAACAGTCCAACCGCGAATGGCCCCGGATATACAGGCTATTCGGCCGAGTCGTGTTGCCCTGTCTGGGGTGCGAGCAGCGTTGTTGTGGACAGAACCAACAATCACATGTACCTCGGCATGAATTTCAATCGTATAGTCAACCTGCGGATTCGCCTGATTTTTGAGCCCGCCGTGATTGCCTTTGATGCAGACGGAGCGATGCTGTGGTGGTCGCGTTTGTACCACGAGATCACTCCTGCTGGTGACACGGTGTATTCCTTGCCTGATCAGTATGTAGACGCCTTGGCCATCGATTATACCCAGGGCCAATTGGTTGTTGCGGCGCGCGCCCACGGCAACAATACCGAGAATTTGTGGGAAGGCAACGAGATTGCGTCCAACCCAGCAGCTAGTGGTTTTCAAAATCGCTTTACCGGCACACAAGGCGATATACACGAATCGTGGATCGGTAAATTGGATCTACAGACTGGAGATTTGATTCATGCCACTTATGTAGCAGAATATGCCGAGGGAACAGGCGGTTTGGGTACACCGCTCGCAGATCCGAATGCAGGAAATTGGCCCGATCCCAATACCGGATGGCCCGACCTGAATACCACCTACATTGCCAAAAACAACATGAAAATTTCGAGCAATGGTGATGTATTAATTGCAGGACAAGGACGACGTACCATGACCACAGTCAATGCGTGGCAGCAAATGCCCTTGCCCCAGTCCGATTTGGCGGGATGTTGGAACAGCTTTTTGCGCCTGTACCGGCAGGATTTGCGATACCCCAAGTACAGTTCGTTGGTTGTGGGTGAATGGGATACTCAGACTCAAACCGGTGGCGACAACATTCGCATTTTTGGGGTGTACAAAACGCATCTCGGCATATTGGCTGTTGGCCGGCATTTGGCCACTGCCGGTGGGCAAGCCTTGGGCAATCCGATGCCAGTGAGCAATGTGCCGTATTGGGGAGCATCAGCACCCAATGGCGAATCGGCGGTTTTGTTGTATCTGCAAAACGATAGTTTGTCGTTTGCGGATGACCAATTCAACAAAGTGATGGAGTCCAACCGAATGATCAATCGGTTGTGGTTGTATCCCAATCCTGCTGATGATTCTTTTGCGGTGTCGGGCCTTCCTTCGAGCACGAGGTCAGTCGATACGGTGTTGGAGGTTTTCGATCAAACGGGGCGTTGCGTGTTGAAACAGGTTTTCGATGGCCGAGCTGTGGCAGTGGATGCGCTTAAGTCCGGTTGTTATGTGGTGCGATGCACGGCGGCAGGATTGCGTTACGAAGCACCGCTGGTCATCTTACATTGATCAAGCCCATTTGAACCGAATGCATGTTCGGGTTGTTGCCATTGTTTCGAAGTACGCCATGCGGTTCTTCTTTTGTTCGGGCTTGCTGCACGTTGCAGGGCTCAGTTCAAATAGAAGAAAATGCCAGCACAGAGCGCCGCCAGTTCAAAAACGCAAAGCAAAGTGAGCGCGACGAAATAAGCGCGATGACCGCTGAGGAGCGCTGCAATTCCGAACGCTCCCGACCATACGAATTGAATGAAGAGGACCAAAACGGACAATTGAAAAAGAGCGGACAAAAGCGCCATTTGTGAGGAATGGAGGGCACAGGCAGTGGCCATGATGGCGGATGCTGCAATGGCGACCGTCCAATGTCTGCGGAGCTGAAAGAACTGTTTGTCCATCAAAAGTCGATTTGCAATCCCAATTTTTGGCGCATCACGTCGATTGCAGGATTTTTTGCAACCAATTCTTCGTAATTCTGTTTCTCGGTTTTGAAGGTCGATTTGATTTCGTTGGGCTTGAGAATGTGCAATTCGAATTTGATTCCTCGAATATCAAAGGTATTGCGCAGGTATTCGCCCAATGCCCCACGTTGATCATTGAAGTACATGCTTTGCGTCTCGCTGGGCATACACACGCGCAGCAAGTCGTTGGAAGGCAATTCCAATTCAGCTACTTTGAAAGCCGTTTGAATTTGCATATTATGTCCCAATTTTTCCGCGGTGAATTGTGCCCAGGCATGTCGAATTTCTTCAAGCGTGTATTGGCGCGTAGCAACTTCGAAGGATTCTTCTGCCTGCTTTTGTTCCTCCGTTTTTTTGACCACTACAGCTTCCGTTTTCATGGACTTGATCAAACCAGCGCGTTTGAGCAGATCTTGGTTGCCAAAAAGGTTGGTGGTTACCGTGGTTTGGGCTTCAGTTGCGGGTTTTGAAGCACCCGAACTGGGCTGCGTTGGTTGCGTGCTGTTGCTCGCTACAGCTGGGGTCGAAGCAGGTGAAGTAGTGATCGCCGGACGCGGATTAGGTTGGGCTGCCTGACTACGAAACGGCTTCAGTCGGAATTTTTTTTTTTCGCCTTCCTTTTCGTTGTAAGGAAT
>CANHSF010000155.1 GCA_947463065.1 Flavobacteriales bacterium
AAAGCGATAGGAGCACCTGTGCTTCGACCGTTAAATACACCCGAGAGGAATTGCACGATATCTTCTTCATCGCGGCTCGTGGTGTATGTGCTTTGCCCTGGTCTGCGCCTGCGCATTTCTGTTTGCACAAAGTCGAGGTCAATGGCAATTCCCGCAGGAAAACCGTCGAGCACGCCGCCAATGGCTGGACCATGCGATTCGCCGAATGTGGTGAGTCGGAGTATTTCTCCGAAGGAGTTTGTTGCCATAGGTATTAAAAACGATATCCGATGTCGATGAGCAACATGCGCAACTGCATTTCGAAGGAGTTGGTGGGTTCATATTGCAATGGCGCCGGGGTGGTCAAGTTCCATTGGTTGCCAACGGGCAGGTTAAAGGTAAACTCTGGGCTGAAGGTAAAGTTCAATTCCCATTTCTGTTTGATCACCACGCGATACCCGATGTTGGCCGCAAAGCCGACCGTAAGGTAGTGATGGGTGTAGTCGTAGGCTCCGACCATGCTATCGGGAAGGAGCGCATAGCTGCTGAATGAGGAGTCTGGCGCCCATTCTTTGACATAGGTGTTGTTGTACGACTGATGATCGTTTTTGCTATAGCCCGCAATGAGATCAACGCCATAGAATTTACCATGCTTTTCGTTGTAATTTCCCCATTCAAGTCCACCGCGCGTGGCAACACGATGATAATATTCTTGGCGAACATTGATGGTCACACTGGAGTCGGTTTTCGCTAGAACGTCGCTAGGGTCAATGGTTCGCACACTGGGTGAAAGATTGTAATAGTCGTAGAACGCACCGAGTTTCAAGCGTTTGGTGTTGCTCAACACGCGCTTGTAGGACAGAGCTAAATGCGCACTGCCGTCAGTGCTGCCCATGAGCGGTGGGAAAATGGGATTGACCAATAAGAACAGGGTGTTTTTTGGTCCGGTATAGGCACTGTCTGGTTCGATATATTGGGCTTGAGCCGAAGGGGCAAACCAACTCAAAAGGAACGCAATTCCAAATCCAATTCGGGTGTTCATGTTTTTGATCATTTTGGTTGTAAAAAGCAATGGTAGAAAGCAAATTTATTAGGAATATTGCTGCGATGAAGATATTGATCAAGAATATCGGCCAATTGTGGGGAGTATTGCCACCAGATCATGGGCCATTGCGGGGAAAGGAGATGAGCGAACTGCCTTATTTGGATCAGGCTTGGTTGGCCATTGAAGATGGTCTCATCGCCGATTACGGAGCCATGGCCGATTGGCCGGGTATATCCGATTGGCGTGACCTTGAGGTGTTGGATGCCGAGGGCCGATTTGTTCTGCCTACGTGGTGCGATTCACATACCCATTTGGTCTATGCCGCCTCTCGGGCAGGAGAATTTGAAGATCGTATCCGCGGGTTAACCTATCAAGAAATTGCGGCCAAAGGTGGCGGTATTTTGAATTCCGCTGCAAAGCTGGCTCAAATGAGCGAAGACCAATTGTTCGAGGATGCCTTGCGCAGAATGGATGATTTGTTGTCCTTTGGCACAGGTGCTGTCGAAATCAAAAGCGGTTATGGCTTGGACACCGCCAACGAGTTGAAGATGCTGCGTGTCATTCGCCGTCTGCGCGATGCACATCCCATTCTAGTCAAGTCCACCTTCCTTGGGGCCCACGCGTATCCTGCAGCTTACAAATCCAATCCAGCGGGCTATATCGATTTACTGATCAATGAAATGATTCCAGAAGTTGGTCGTCAGCAATTGGCAGATTATATCGATGTGTTTTGTGAAGAGAATTATTTCAGCTGCGATGACACCGCACGCATCTTGGAGGCTGGCGCGGCTTATGGACTCATCCCCAAAATCCACGTGAACCAGTTTACGATTTCAGGAGGTGTGCGTGTAGGAGTCGATCATGGGGCATTGACGGTCGATCATTTGGAGGTATTGGATGCCGCCGACATTGCAGCTTTGCAATCAGGAACGACCATGCCCGTTGCACTTCCTGGATGTTCTTTTTTTATCGGTATTCCTTACACCCCCGCGCGACAACTCATGGATGCAGGCCTACCCTTGGTTTTGGCAACGGATTATAATCCCGGTTCGTGTCCCAGTGGAAACATGAATTTTGTCATGGCATTGGCCTGTACCCAAATGAAAATGACCCCGGCAGAAGCTTTGGCAGCAGGCACCATCAATGGAGCGCATGCCATGCAAGTGGAGCAATGGACGGGTAGTATGACCGTAGGAAAGCGCGCCGATTTTATCATCACCAAACCTGTGCAAACTTTGGCGGAGATTCCATACTACTTCGGTCATGAAAATATTGATTCCGTTTACCTCAACGGAGAAAAAAAGATATAAATCAACTATGAATAGGATAATAGAATGTATTCCGAATATTTCGGAAGGACGAGACAAAACAAAGATTGATGCCATTGCATCTGTAGTAGAAACCGTGCCCGGAGTGATGTTGCTCGATGTGGATCCAGGTGCTAGCACCAATCGCACCGTAATCACGTTTGCGGGCGAACCAGAAGCCGTATGCGAGGCTGCGTTTCTATTGATTCAAAAGGCCGCCGAAACCATTGATATGCGCGAGCACAGCGGCGAGCATCCGCGTCAGGGTGCAACCGATGTTTGTCCGTTGGTTCCCATCGCGGGGGTAACGAATGAGGAGTGTGTAGCTTTGGCTAGAGCGCTTGCGGAGCGAGTAGGCAAGGAGTTGGAGATCCCCGTGTATTGCTACGAGTATGCAGCGTTCAAAGAAGAAAGAGCCAATTTGGCCAATTGCCGCAAGGGTGAATATGAGGCATTGGAGAAAATTACTACTGCTGAATGGAAACCCGATTTTGGTCCCACCGTTGTGACCGACAAGGTGCGCCGATCGGGCATCACGACCATTGGTGCAAGAGAATTTTTAGTGGCCTACAATGTCAACCTCAACAGCACTTCCACACGAAGAGCCAACGCCATCGCATTTGATATTCGGGAGGCCGGTCGTGTTTTGACCGATCCCAAAACCGGCAAAAACCTGTTAGACGAAAGCGGCGAACCAGTCCGTCAACCGGGAACATTGAAGGCCGTCAAAGGCATTGGTTGGTACATCGCCGAATACGGCATAGCTCAATTGAGCTTGAACCTCACTAATATTCGCGTCACTCCGGTTCACACCGCATTTGAAGAAGCCGTCAATAAAGCTGCTGAAAGGGGCATACGAGTGACCGGGTCGGAACTTGTAGGACTAATACCCAAACAGAGTCTGTTGGATGCAGCCGATTATTATTTGCAAAAGCAACAACGATCACTCGGAATCTCTGAAAAAGAAAAAATGAAGATCGCGGTCAAGTCCTTGGGCCTTGATGATCTTGCTCCTTTTCGTGTGGAAGACAAGGTGATTGAATACATCATCGACAAGAAGCTTAACAGCGCATCGCAATTGGTAAAAATGGATTTGGTGGCCTTTGCCGATGAAACCGCGTCCGAGTCTCCCGCACCCGGCGGTGGTTCGGTCAGTGCATACGTTGGCGCATTGGGCGTATCCTTGGGGACCATGGTTGCGAATTTGTCATCGCACAAACGCGGATGGGACGATCGTTGGGAAGAATTCAGTCAATGTGCTGTCAAAGGAATGGGCTACCAAAAAGAACTGTTGTGGTTGGTGGATGAAGATACGCGTTCTTTCAATCGAATCATGGATGCATTTGGCCTTCCAAAAGCCACCGATTCGGAGAAAGCTGCACGTGCTCAGGCCATTGAAGAAGCTTCCAAATACGCCATGGAAATTCCATTGCGCACAGCCAAAGTTGCTTACGAAAGCATGTCGGTGATGAAAGATATGGTCGAGCGCGGCAATCCGAATTCCGTGACCGATGCCGGTGTTGGGGCTTTGTGTGCACGAACTGCTGTGTTGGGTGCGATCATGAATGTGCGCATCAACGCCAGCGGTATCAAGGACAAAGCGTTTACCGATCGATTGCTTGCGGAGGCAGCTGAATTGGAAAAAAATGCGGAGACCCTGGAAAGGGAAATACGCGATGCCGTAGCGCAAAAGATGTAAATATTGCGCTAAACTTTGACCACACGGCAAGAAGAGTAGTTAGCGTGAAGTCTTGCTAAAAAGATTAAGGCCCTGAGGATTTCTTTTGGAAATACCATCAGGGCCTTATTCGTTCTCCTTTTTATTGGAGGTATTGTCAGGATTATTTTTTACCGGTCACGATAAATTCGGTGCGACGATTTTCCTCGTGTTTTGCTTCATCGCAGTAAACGCCATCGGTGCAATCGTTAAGCAGTTCGCGTTCACCGTATCCTTTGCTGATGAGGCTGCCGCGAGACACGCCTTTTTTCACCAAATAGTCAGTAACCGCTTTCGCGCGCTTTTGACTCAAGTCGTCGTTGTATTCCAAACTGCCGCGGCAATCGGTGTGGCTGCGCAATTCAAATTTCAAGTTGTTGTTCTCGCGGAACAATTTGACCAAACGATCAAGGTAGGGGATAGCGTCCTCACGGATATCCCATTTGTTGTAATCCCAGTGAATTTCAGGAATGTCATAAACACCTGCTTCTTTGCCTGTTTTGCCATTGCTAGGTCCCGACTTATTTCCTTCGGTTTTGCCGGTATTGCCTTGTCCGCCATTCTCGGTTACGTCGGGTTTATCCTTGATGTAAATTTCTTCCAATTCGATCACACCTTGAATCTGATCATCGTTGGTATTGACTGTCGAGATGGTTTCTGAACGCTTAAAGTGTCCATCGACCTCGCTGGTGATTTGGTACTCTTTGCCCTTTTCCAACTCGGTAGTGAATCGGCCATTACCGTCGGTCATTACCATTTGTTCGGTACCATCAGTAAGGTTGCGGATGGTCACTTTCACACCACCCAATGGCAGCATGCTGTCTTTGCCTGTGATCAATCCAGTATAGGTGATAGTGCGATCTTCTTCTGTGAAGCTATAAATTCGATCACTACCGTTGCGGTCGCTACTGAACAAACCGGTTTTTCCATCGGTATTCCACACCATACTGAAGTCGTCCGAAGAAGTGTTGATGGGGTAGCTCAAATGTTTGGGAATTCCCCAGTTGCCATTGGCGAAAGTTACAGAGTGGATATCCAGGCCTCCCAAAGTTTGGTGAGCATCACTGCTGAAGTAGAGCGTTTCGGCATTCTTCAATGTCGGGAAAACTTCATCGCCTTTGGTGTTGATATTATCGCCCAAGTTGGTTGGGGTATCCCACGATTCGCCGTTGAATTTGCTTTTCCAAATGTCCATTCCACCTTTACCTCCAGGCATGTCGCTGGCGAAGTAGAGCGTTCCACCATCGGGAGTGAAATAGGGATGCGCATACATGTATTTGCTTTCACAGAATGGCACGAGGCTCGGTTTAGACCAAGTTCCATCGGGATTGGCCTTGCTCATGTACAATTGTGTGGTGCTTGTTTTGCTGTCATTGCCCGCCAATGCACCGCCATTCAATTGGAAGCTGCGAGTAAAAATCATGGTTTGACCATTCGGCGAAACAGAGGCTACCGCATCGTGAAACTTGCCATTGATGCCTTCCACTTCCGTCGGTTGGCTCCATTGATTGCCATTTTTCTGGGTGTAGAATACGTTGGTGAAAGCACGATTGGTATAAGGGTCTTTGTCGCCTTTGCCCGATGGACTGGTGATCAAAAATCCATCTTTGTAAGGATAGCTCGAGTAAACGGATGCCGCAGGGATATTTTCGGGCATGATGACATACGCCAAGGAGTCCTTTTTCATCTCATTGTACTTTTTGCATGAGTTCAAAAGGTCTTTGGCCACGTCATTGTTGGGGTCGCGCGACAAAATGCCTTCCAAAATGGGCTTGGCATCGCTGTAGCGGTTGTTGCTCATCAACGCGCGCGCATAATTGATCCGGTCTTGATCGGTATTGTCGGTGTACGTTGTGGTGAGCTCATACAATTCATTGGCTTTTTGATAGTTATTGGTCATCAAATAACTCTCGGCCAACATCCGACGGCCTTCTGGATCATCCTTTTTAGCGATCCCTTTTTCGAGATAAAAAATTGCATCCTGATATTGCAAGTTGTCGAATGCTTCTTTTCCACTCTTGATATATAACGAAGCACAACCTGTACCGAAGAATGCAATGCTTCCGGCTAAGATGGCTGTTTGAATGGTTCTATTGATTTTCATACGATTCATTTGTAACGGTATGTGAAATACGGTGGTGGATTAGAAATAGCGTGGTGATCTAACTTTAAGGTCGGTTCCTTTGCCGAAGTCATATCCCAACATGATTTCATGCGAGTTGTTGGCATAGGTTTGAATGGCACTCAAGGTGTAATCGAAGGCATACCCAACACGCAATTGTTTGTTGATGTTCCACTCCAACATAGCGATCAATGCGTCGCCAGTGCGGTATCCTGCGCCTGCCCAAAACTTCTGTAAGAACAACACATTGCAGTTCAAGTCGACTTGCAACGGTGCATTGCCTTGGTATTTGACCAAAACGCTTGGTTTGATCGCAACGCTTGGGGCGGCTTGGATCACCAATCCTCCATTAAGGTAGAGGTGCTGGCGATAGAAACTATTGATCCCGGTGGAATAATTGCTCACGCTTTCGTCCACTGCAAGAATAGAGGGAATGGAAAGTCCTGCAAACCAATTGGCCGTGTAGTAGTAAAGACCTGCTCCAAGACGGGGCACGATTTTACCTTTTAGGTTGTTGGCATAAACGGGGTCGTTTTCATCCCAAATCACCGCATCGGTGAGGTTGGCACTGTAGCGACTTGCACCTATGCGCAATCCAGCACTTAAGAAACCTGGACCAATCATCACTTTTTTGGCAACGTTAGCGCCGAAGTCAAAGCTATTGGTCAATCCCAATCGGTCGTTGCTCAGGTTAAATCCTAGACCCAGTTTGCCGTCTAAGATGTTTCCATCGATGCAGGCCGTTTGTGTACGGGGGGCTTTGTCAAACTTCACCCATTGGCTGCGGTGAAGTATGGTGGAGCTCCAATACGGATGTGTGCCGGCATAAGCAGGATTCAAAACCAATCCATTGAACATGTATTGGCTGATCATCAGTTCTTGTTGACCCCAAGTGATCAAACTAGTCAAGCTGATGGCGAGTATGAAGATGATTTTTTTCATCGTTGTTGTATTTCTTTTTTTATCGAGTCGTTAGTTAGCAATGGTATTATTCTCTGCGGAGGTCAACATACGTATTGAACTCTTCTCCGTCACACGTGAAGATCACGAAGTAAGTACCGTCGGCAAGTACACCGCCATCTTTCGATTGGCCATACCATTCGTTGGCATAAGGTGATTTTTCGTACACCAGGTTGCCCCAACGGTTAAACACTTTGAAGGAGTTTTCTTCGCATTTCAAAACGCCTGGAATCACATAGAAGTCATTCAAACCATCACCGTTTGGCGACACCCCTGTAGGCAAGCCAAGTGCTTCTGGTTCGGTGAGCGAGAAGAGTGTATCGATGGTACATCCGTTTTCGTCCACTACAGTGAGTGCATATGTTCCTGCGATCAAACCGGTCACTTCATCGGCATCTTCGTCTCCAACGGCTGGTGTCCATTGGTAGATGTAAGGCGCTGTTCCGCCCGTAACTGTAACTGCGATGCTACCATCTGTTCCGTCGGCTTCGCTGATGTTGTATTCGCCAAACGAACTCAACACGGCTTCGATATCCAATGCGCCAGTTTGAGTGATGCTTGCTTGCGCTGATCCAGTACAACCTACTGCATCGACATAGTTGAAGATGTATGTGCCCGCAGGAAGATTCGACGCAATCAAGTCAGAGCTGACTTCATTGTTGTTGGCATCCACCCAAGAGAGATCCACTGGTTCGGTAGCGTTGGCCAATGTAGCCGATACGCTGCCAGTAGCTGCGCCAAAACATGCAATTTGTGATCCGCTCACTTCCAAATCAACAGAGCTGCCCGCTTGAACTTGGGTGTTCAAAGTGATTACGCAATCGTTGCCATCGGTAATTTGAACGCTGTAGGCACCGGCACACAAATCAACTTGATCTTGTGCTCCAGGTGCAGTTACGGCTCCT
>CANHSF010000156.1 GCA_947463065.1 Flavobacteriales bacterium
ATGCCGCCATGTTCAAACAACAACTCGAGTCGGCTCAGTCCTGACATTGTTCTCCGAAATCGGCCAAGACCACCATCAGATCAGCGGTTGTAACAGCTAGGTCGCTATTGTAATCGGCGGCGCATGTTCCGGTGCAACCGTAGTATTCGACAAACAGCAATATGTCGGCCATGGTGATCCAACCGTCGCCGGTGAGGTCGGCACAAAACGCTTCTTCATCGGGGTCCAACACCGTATTGCAATTGTTGTCAACACCATCGAAAGTGCCCGCAGCATTGGGATATATGGTGGGATCTTGGTCGTTGCAGTCGTTGCTTTGGTCCACATAACCGGCCTGAGGACAATGCAAAACTGCATCACCAGCGCCATAGCCATCGTTATCGAGGTCGGCAAACAAATATTGAGGAGCAGTGCCGGTGATCGACACCTGTGAGAACGAACGATGGTAAGCGCCTTGGACATCGAAGCCAAGAGCAAAAGTGGAATCGACTAGCGGCCAATTGTTCACTTGCATTTGCGCATGCCGATCGTCGATCCAAATCCAATTGACCGCAGTGCCTTCAGGCAAACCCAGCACATTGATGTCAAAAGGCCCCACAAAACCATCGATCATTTCCAACGACACAACAGCCATGTTGCCCGTGCAGAAATCGGGAGCCTGCACATTCAAAAAATTAGGCCGCAACAAAAAGAAGCCGTTATCGATGTCCGAAACAGCAATGACACCGCTTCCGAAGAAAGGATAATTCATCCATTCGCCATCGAAGGAGGTTGCATCGGAAGATGGATAGTGATCGAAGTAAGCCATCATTTCCATCGTGGTATCGGCGATGTTGGAGATATCCATGATTTGCAAACCCGCTGTGTAATTGCTTTGGAACGCCAAGTTGCCATGGATGTATAAATTGTGGTCCACCGCTTCGGTTGTGCCCAAATGATCACCCATGTAAGTTGGAGCATCGAGATCGTGGACGTCCAAAATGATAGTTCTGGTATTGTTGACGAGACCGTTGTATTCGTCGGTTTCGTCGTTGACCAAAACGTAACCGCCATCGTCGGTGAGCCATCCTTGGTGACAATAACTGCCCCCAGGATAAGCGATGGTCGACAAAATGGACATGTCCAACGGATCGGTGACATCCACAATGGTCATGGCTGGAGGGTTGTTGCCGCTATAACAGAACGCGATGATGCGGTTGAGGTGTTCGGTATCAGGGCCGTTGTAGCGCACGATTTGAGCCTCGTGAATGTAGCCGTCTTCGTTGAATCCGCCCGCCAATGTGGGTGCCAGTGGATTTGAGATATTGACCACATGCAATCCACCGCTGTATGAATTGGTTCCGCAAGCATACGCATACGGATGACCTTCTAGGATGGCCAAGGTATGGCATTTACCAAAGCCCGGATAATGCGCGTCCTCGGTAAAAACAACAGGAGGATTAACCACATTGCGCAAGCGCGCCAAATCAAATACCTGCATGCCGTGCCCTGACGCTTCGGAGCCGATGAATAACATGTTGTTGGTGTGCCGAAACGTACGCCAAGTGCTGTTGCCCGTGTGGCTGGGCAAACGACCCAAATACACAGGAACAATTGGATTGGAGATGTCATAAAACCGCACACCGTTGCTGAGCCCGACGATGACATATTCCTTCATGTCCAAGCTATCCGTCCATCCCCAAATTTCATTGGACGAAGCCCCTGCCATTTGTTCAATGCCGGCATGGAACAAAAGGTCGACATGGTTGCACGGGTAAACGCCGGCATAGCCCGATTCGCAAGGAGTTTGCGCCAAAGCCATCGGTGCGGTAGCCAACAGGAAAAGGCTGCCCAAGAGCACAGGGAGGTAAAATTTCATGGTATCATTCACTGGGAGCATCAAAGGTAATGCATCAACGAGCAGTGGTAAACATTATTCCTTTCAGGTTGTTGCTTGAGTATGAAAATCATTGTAGCCGGAGGCACTGGTTTGGTTGGGAGCCATCTTATCCCTATGCTCATGGAAAAGGGACATGAAATTGTCGTGTTGACAACCCAAACAAAACCCGCCGCAAGGCCATTTCGCCAGCAGCATTGGGATCCCACCAAAAACACCTTGTCCAAAGAAATCCTCAGCGGCACTGATGTCGTCATCAACCTAGCGGGTTTCAGCATAGCCAACCGTTGGACATCAGAGAACAAACAACGCATGATCAACAGCCGCGTGCAAAGCACCCAAACGTTGGTTGCAGCCTTTGATGCCGCCGATCAAAGCGTGGGGCTGTGGATTGGCGCCAGCGCATCGGGTTATTATGTTCCAGGCGATAGTCCGCGTGTCGAGACCGACGGATCAGCCGATGATTTTTTAGGCAAGCTTACAGCAGCTTGGGAATCGTGCAATACCACCATCGGCCGAAAAGCGCAACGCCAATTGATCATGCGCATTCCGGTGGTATTGGCCAAAGAAGATGGCGCCTTGAAACAAATGCTGCCGTTGTATCGATTTGGACTCGGTGCACCCGTTGGAACCGGACAACAAAAAATGACCTGGATTCATGTGGACGATTTGGCGCGCTTTATTGTGTATGCCATCGAGACCCCTTCCGTATCAGGAGTGTATAACGTGTCTTCGCCCGATGTAGTGACCAATAAAGAATTCAGCGCCAAATTGGCCAAGGCCTTGCACCGACCACATTTTTTGCCCACGGTTCCAGCTTGGGCTTTGCGCATGTTGTACGGAGAAATGGCCACCTTGGTCTTGCAAGGACGCAACTTGAACAACACAAAATTGCGACAATCCGGATTTCAACTCCAGTATCCCCAACTCGAACTCAGTCTGCAGCACCTCCTCGCCCAATAAACCTTATGTCCAAAGAAAAAATTGTATTGTATTGGATGCGTCGTGACCTCCGTTTGCACGACAATTCTGCCTTTTATTATGCCCTTCGCTCGGGCCATCGCGTGTTGCCCATTTTTGTATTTGATACCTCCATCCTCGATCATTTGCCACGACGAGATGCGCGCGTGGTGTTTATTCACCGCGAACTGACGGAGATACAGGCCCAGTTGCGCGCCATGGGAAGCGACATCCATTTTCATTTTGGCACACCGCAAGACGCTTTTGCACAATTGCTCAAAACATATTCTGTGGAAGCGGTTTACACCAACCGCGATTATGAGCCCTATGCTCAAAACCGCGACAAGGAGATCTATGCCATGTTGGAAGCACAGGGCATACCCTTTATTGGAAAAAAGGACCATGTGATCTTCGACAAAAACGAAGTCATCAAAGACGACGGCAAACCGTACACCGTATTTACACCATACAGCCGCAAGTGGAAAAGCAATTTGCGTCCATATCACTACAAAGCCTATCCCAATGCCAAGTATTTCGACCAATTGCTAAAGATCCATTTATCGGATATTCCCACCTTAGCATCGATGCGCTTTGAAGACATGGAACTAGCGTTTCCAGAAAAAACAGTGAGCACTACCCTACTGAGTCAATACGGCGAGAAAAGAGATATTCCCTCGATCCGCGGCACGAGTCGATTGAGCATCCATCTGCGCTTTGGTACAGTGAGTATTCGGCAATTGGTTCAACAGGCTTTGCCCCATGAAAAATGGCTGAATGAATTGATCTGGCGCGATTTTTACCAAGCCATCATGTACCACTTCCCGCATTCTGTGACGGGTGCCTTCAAACCCCAATACGATCGCATTCCATGGCGCGATGATCAGGAAGCCTTTCAACGTTGGTGTATAGGCACAACGGGTTATCCGATTGTGGATGCCGGCATGCGCGAGTTGAATACCACGGGATTCATGCACAATCGCGTGCGGATGATCGTCGCTAGTTTTTTGACCAAACATCTGTTGATCGACTGGCGCTGGGGAGAACGCTATTTTGCGGAAAAACTGTTGGACTACGATTTGGCCTCGAACGTAGGCGGTTGGCAATGGGCAGCCAGCAGCGGGTGTGATGCCGCACCCTATTTCCGCGTCTTCAATCCCGAGAGTCAAACCGACAAATTTGACCCCGACTACCGATACATCCGTCAATGGGTACCCGAATACGGCACACCAGCTTACCCCAAACCCATTGTCGATCACAAATTCGCCCGCGAGCGCGTGTTGGCGACGTATAAGGAAGCGTTGGGAGCACAGAGCAATTAAGAATTTTAAAATTTAAAGATGAAGATGGCGTTGGAATGGATGGGGGTACTCAGCCCAATTGGTTGTGGTTGATCATAGACGTGTTCCATGAATACAAGTAAAGACGGACCAATAGCTTCTTCAAATTGCATTAGAATAGCCATACTGGATGAGCACGGTGTTTCAACTAACTACGATTGAAGTATTCGATATTTGAAAATGCATTGGACGACTTGCGTACTTCCCTTTGATGATCATTTCATTACAAAACTATAGATTCTCGGCAGAGCCTCGGCTTAGCCGAGGAGGCAACACGTAAAACCATCACTGACCATTCAAGAATTTAGAGACAAGGATCATTTTGCGGTGAAAAATCCGTATTTTTACCGCATATTCTGCGGTGGTAAAGATGTACATACACGAAAAAGAAAATTGGACCAACTTTGGGATAACGAGAAGTTATCGACCGTATTGGCTATACTAAAGTATTGATCTCATTTTGGACTATGGTATTCAGGCGTATTATCTTTTTCATATCAGTCATTTGCTTTTTCGGCGCAACTGTTTTCGCTCAATCCAAAATGCCCAGTCGCTGGAGTATCGGTGCAGTTGGATCCGCTGACATCTGCTACCGCACACTCTCTATTCAAAACGAAACTTCGACTGCACAAGAGACTGTTCGCATGCGTGAATGCATTGAAACACCCAAACTGGGCTTCACCGTTGGTTTGGAAATGAATCGCATGATCAATTCCCACATGGCCTTGGGCATGCGCGTGCAATATACCAACAGAGGCTACCAAACGGTTATGGACAATTTGACCTATGGCAATATGACTGATCCACGAACAGGCTTTATCTACGATACTGCTGTGGAAGTTCCAACGGCCATTACGATCGTTGACCACTTTCATTCGCTTGATCTGCCAATCAAGGCTCAGTATTTCTTCGGTCACAAAAAAATGAAAGGCATCGTGGGCATCGGTTGTGCCATGAGCGTTTTGATACGCACCAATTCTACCGTCATCAAGACCATGAAGGACGGTTCTGTTCAAAGAGATAAAAGCGAGGGAACGGGCGATTTCAATTCCTTGAATGTTTTCCCAATGGTTAGCGCTGGTGTGGATTGGACCGTCAACGACAAATCATCCATTCGCTTCGAACCCATAGCTCGTTATGGAGCTTTAAAAATTATTGACGCACCCATTACCGAGCATTTGTGGAGTTATGGGCTCCAAATCGGTTACTATTTTTCTCTGTAGCTCAGCATCTCTGGAAATACACCGCCACCGCGATTGCCGCACCAATTTTGAAGACCGATGCAACAACAACGGTTATGCCTAACTTCGTCCCATGAAATGGCTTCAGGACATTAAAGTAGTTGACCTCTCGACGGTGTTGGCAGGTCCATCCGTTGCGAGTTTTTTGGGTGAATTGGGAGCGCAGGTCCACAAGATCGAATCCCCCCATGCTGGTGGTGACGTCACGCGCAGTTGGCGGGTGCCCGGAGAACAAACTCCCGAACCGGTGTCGGCTTACTTTGCTGCGATCAACTACTGCAAATCTTACGAAGTACTGGATCTGCGTGATGCGGAGGCGCAACACCTCTTGCACCAACTGCTTGCCAATGCCGATATACTAATTAGCAATTACAAAGAAGACGACTACGAAAAATTTGGGCTCAGTGCCGATCATATCCGTTCAACCTATCCTCTTCTTATTCATGCGCGTTTGCGCGGATTTGACAGTGATCCCAACCGAGTGGCATACGATGTGGTGCTGCAAGCCGAATGCGGCATGATGGCACTCAATGGTTCGCCCGATGGTCCTCCTACCAAGTTCCCCATCGCCATTGTCGATGTTTTGGCGGCCCATCAAATGAAAGAAGCGATTCTTTTGGCGCTCTTTCAACGCGAACGGTCGGGACAAGGCTGTGTACTTGGTGCATCGCTCGAGAAAGCCGGTATTGCGAGCCTTGTCAATCAGGCATCCAATTATTTGATGACTGGACAATTGCCACAACGGATGGGGTCGCAGCACCCCAACATCGCACCATACGGTGATTTTTTTTTGTGCAGCGATGGACAATGGATTGTTTTAGCCATTGGATCCAACCGCCAATTCCATGATCTCTGCCAAGTCATTGGGATGATTGAATTGCCTATGGACTTGCGGTTTAAAGACAACCCTCAGCGCGTATTGCACCGCGAAGCCTTAAATGAATCGTTGTCCCAAGCTTTTGCACAAATGGCTTCCGACGATTTCATGCGCCAGAGCAAAGCACAAAATATTCCAGCCGGAGTCATTCGTACCATGGATCAGGTCATGGAGATTGCAAAGCAATTGAAGATGATACATCAGGAAGACATCGAAAAAATTCCAACTGCTCGGGTCAAAAGCATTGCATTCGAAATCATTGCCTGAATTTTTTTCTGCCGTTATACTAAATCGGTTTATGGTTTGATTTCACCATCCGAAATCCAGCGCCTTGCTCGGGTCGTCAGACGGTTCATCGCAACGTACAAATCGACATTCACCGCAAGTAAACCAAATTTTCGTGGTACATAAATCGTATTTCATCGAAATTTTTCTGCATTCTGAAACCTATTCAAAGGTCTCAAGTAAAATCGAAAAGAATGAAATAAGAAGCACCCGCTTATTCATTGTTTGATCGTGTGAGGATTCAGTTGCGCCTGATTTTATACTGCATAGGAAACTAAAAAACGAAAGACCATGAATACAATCGTATTGATCTGCTTCTCCTTGATTGTTGGTATAAATCAAGGACTACAAAACACCAATCCCAACCCAACAACTGCCATTGAATCTACCGATGAGCTAGGACAATCTGTCTATGATGTAGCCTGGTTCCTGGATCCAATTCATGATACCACTGCTGTATCGTGCGATAGTCTTTCCCAAGCTGCTGAAGAAACAGGCAACAGCACGAATGGAAATGGCAATGGCGAGAGCGATGATCAGCAAGAAGATGAAGAGGAGAGCGACGACGACAACGGCGGCAACTCGGACAATGGAAATTGCAACAACGGCAATGGCAGCGATAATGAGGACGAGAATTCAAGCGACGACGAAAACGGCGGCAACTCGGACAATGGAAATTGCAGCAACGGCAATGGCAGCGATTCAGAAGACAGTAATGACGAGAATTCATCCAGCAACGGAAATTGCAGCACTGGCGGCAATGGCAGCGATTCCGAAGACAGTAATGACGAGAATTCATCCAGCAACGGAAGTTGCAGCACTAGCGGCAACAACGATGACGACGACAACGATGACGACGACAACGATAATTCGTCTGGCAACGGAAGCTGCGGCAATGGCGGCAACAGCGATGACGATGACAATGATGACGACGACAACGATGACGACGACAACGATAATTCGTCAGGCAACGGAAGCTGCGGCAACGGCGGCAACAGCGATGACGACGACGATGACAATGATGATGAGGACAGCGATGACGATGACAACGATAATTCATCGGGCAACGGAAACTGCGGCAACGGTGACAACAACGATGATGACGACGACAATGACAATGATGATGAGGAAAGCGATGAGGACGACAACGACAATTCGTCGGGCAACGGAAGCTGCGGCAACGGCGGCAACAACGATGACGACGACGATGACAATGATGATGAAGACAATGACGATGAGGACAGCGATGATGATGACAATGACAATGATGATGAGGACAGCGATGACGACGACAACGATAATGACGACAACGATAATTCATCGGGCAACGGAAGCTGCGGCAATGGCGGCAACAACGATGACGACGACGACGACAACGATAATTCGTCAGGCAACGGAAGCTGCGGCAATGGCGGCAACAACGATGACGACGACGACGACAA
>CANHSF010000157.1 GCA_947463065.1 Flavobacteriales bacterium
ATTTGTTGGGCCGAGCGATCATTCGATTGGACGATCAGGTCATCGATGCCATTCTCACCGATCGGGTGGTTCTGATCACCGGTGCTGCTGGTTCGATTGGCAGTGAATTGGCGAGACAAATTCTGCTGCACAAGCCGCAGTTGGTGATCATTCTAGATCAGGCCGAAACACCATTGTTTGAATTGGAAAACGAGTGTTTGAGCGCAGGGCATCGGAATTTTGAAGTGGTCATCGGTGATGTGCGTCAGAAGGAACGCATGCGACGGGTGTTCGAGCATTTTCGTCCCGATATTGTTTTTCACGCTGCCGCTTACAAACATGTACCGATGATGGAGAACAATCCAAGCGAGGCGCTCTTGGCCAATGTATTGGGTTCGCGTATCGTGGCCGATTTGGCGGCGGAATTTGCGGTGTCCAAATTTGTACTCATCAGCACCGATAAGGCGGTCAACCCCACCAATGTGATGGGGGCAAGCAAACGGGTAGCTGAGTTGTATGTGCAATCCAAAAACTCCACCGTATCCACCGCTTATATCACCACGCGCTTTGGCAATGTATTGGGTTCCAATGGCTCTGTAATTCCCATTTTCCGCCGTCAAATTGAGGAGGGTGGACCTGTTACCGTTACCCATCCCGAGGTTACTCGCTTTTTCATGACTATTCCAGAGGCGGTGCGATTGGTACTTGAAGCAGCAGCGATGGGGCAGGGGGGCGAAATTTTTGCCTTCGACATGGGTGAAAGCGTGAAGGTGGTGGACTTGGCGCGCAATATGATCAAACTATCGGGTTTAGAATTGGGCAAAGACATTGAGATCAAATTCACAGGGCTTCGTCCGGGCGAAAAGTTGTATGAAGAGGTATTGAGTGAAGGTGAAGCCACACAACCTACGCATCATCCCAAAATTTTGATTGCCACCCGACCATCACCGGACTTTACCGTGGTGGCTCAAGATGTAGATCATTTGATCGCCTTATTTGATCAACAAGACAATATGGCTATCGTGAGTCAACTAAAGGCTATCGTCCCCGAGTACATCAGTAATAATTCTGCTTTCGAAACTTTGGATCATTTGGGTTAAAAGGTGCGCTTCTTCGGCTTGGCCTTCTTCGCTGGACTCTTTTTCTTCTTGTCCTTGGACAGATCTTTTTTGAATTTCTTCTCGTGGAAAGCTCCCTTGAATTCGGGATTCTCCAATCTCTTCTGGCGGTCGATCTCCTTGTTTTGCGCCTGACGCTCGGCTACTGTGGTTCCTAATACGAGTTTCGGATCGGGTATGGGTTTTTCTTCGATCGTTTGTCGGATCAATTTTTCAATATGCCGCACATGGTACTTCTCGCTCACATCGTACATCGAGATGGCAATGCCCGTTTTGAATGCGCGCCCCGTACGTCCGATGCGGTGCACATAATCCTCATAATGGGTGGGAATATTGAAATTGATCACATGCGATACTTCGTTGATGTCTATCCCACGCGCACTTACATCGGTGCTGATCAAAAGGCGAACGACATTCGTTTTAAAATCCTCAATGGCATTGATGCGCGCATTCTGTCCTTTGTTACTGTGCAACAACCGCAATGGTCCCAGTCGTTCTTCATCCAACATATTGGCCAAAATATTCGCATCTTCTTTGGTGGCCGTGAAGATGATCACCTTGGTCATGTCTTCGGAATGACGCAACAGGTGTTTGATCAAGTTGGCTTTTGTTTGTTTGTTGGGCGTGTGGTAAATGACTTGTGCAACAGTGGCCGCAGGCGTGGCTTGTGGCGTCACCTCTATGCGCGATGGCCACAACAAAAAGTTATCGGCGATGCGTTGTACTTTGTCGGGAAATGTTGCACTGAATAGCAATTGCTGTTTTTTCTGCGGCAGCTTTTCCTGAATGTCGCGGAGCTGCGGCCAAAAGCCCATGTCCATCATGCGATCGCATTCGTCCAAGACCATGTGCTTGATCTTTTTCGCCACAAATACGCCTTTGGCATACAACTCCAAAAAGCGCCCAGGTGTGGCTACAATCAGGTCAACGCCAGCTTCCAATTGCTCAATCTGGGTTTTGGGTCCAATGCCTCCGTACAAGCACACCCAACGCAGGTCGGTGTATTTGGCCAACTCGCGTATGTTCTTGTCGATTTGAATCACCAATTCTTTGGTGGGGGCGAGAATGAGACAACGCGGGTCTTCACCCTGTGCGTATTTCAGGGTCTGCATCAAGGGCAACAGATAGGCCGCCGTTTTACCCGTACCGGTTTGTGCGATACCAATTACATCTTGTCCTCCCAAAATCAATGGAATGGCTTTTTGCTGCACCTCTGTTGGGGCGGCATAGCCCAATTCCTCAATGGCATTGAGATATTGTCGGGTGAGCTTGAGCGATTCGAATGTAGTGGACATGGTTGTAATGTGAGCGGCAAAGGTACTTTTGAATAATGGCTTTTCGACCAAACCAAGTAAAGTTCGGTTACAGCTCCTTTTTTTTATGCAACAACTGTCTTTTGGATGGCGATTGCCACTGTTTTCGAGTGGTTTAGCTGATGTCCCACTTGCGGATTGGCCACTACGCGGGTGGATTTTATTGGCTTTTTTGTAGTTTAGCGCTATGGATTCACCGATAGACGTATTTGCGTATGACGATATTCGCCCGTACAATGATGCGGAACTGAAGGACGCTTTGGCGCGGCTTGTGCAAGAAGATGCTTTGTACAAAATGATGCGTTGGGTTTATCCCGGTCTCAGTCGTGCGAGCATCCGCAAAATGTTTCTGAGCATCACCACGGTGCAACAATTTCAAGAGGAAATCAGTGCGCCAGCGGTTAAGGTCATCACACAAATGACCACCAGCGGGCTCTCTTTTTCGAATTTAGAAAGCCTCGAAAAAAACAAAGGATATCTGTTTATCAGCAATCACCGCGACATTGTGCTCGACAGTGCGTTGCTCAATATCAGTCTTTTTGAGCACGGTCTCAATTCGACCGAAATTGCGATTGGCGATAATTTGCTGAAAACGCAAGCGGTGCGCGACCTTGTTCGTGCCAATAAAAACATCATCGTGAATCGTGATGTCAATGCCAAAGAGGTGTACTACTATTCGTTGCGTTTGAGCAATTATATCCGCCATAGCATTACGCAAAATCACACGGGTATATGGATTGCCCAACGGGAAGGCCGATCCAAAAATGGTGACGATCGCACAAGTACGGGCTTGCTCAAGATGTTCGTAATGTCGAGCAATGCAGGTATTGAGGAGGCCTTGCAACAGTTGAATATGGTGCCGATGTGTGTGAGTTATGAATATGATCCTTGTGATTTGCTCAAAACCCATGAACTGCTGCACCACAAAATTTTTGGTCAATATACCAAACAGCCGTTCGAAGATTTTCACTCCATGCTCACCGGCATTACAGGGCACAAAGGTCGGGTGCATGTGTCCATCGGTTCACCGCTCACCGAGGCGTATGAGCAGATCAAATTGATCACCAACAAAAACGAAAAGATTCGAGCGGTAGGCGAGGCCATTGATCGTCAAATGCATGCCATATACAAATTGTGGCCGACGAATTACATCGCTTACGATTTGTTGCACGATAGCCGCGAGTACAAAAACGAATACAGCAATATTCAGAAAATTGCCTTTCAGAATTACGTCCGCGGACGGGTTTGGAAATTGGTACTGGGTCGCAAAAAAACGGGATTGCCCAAGGAAAATTTGTTTAAAATGGCTCGAGAAATCATGCTGGAAATGTATGCGAATCCTGTTGTAAATCACGCTCAGCTCAAGGCTGAACATCCCGAAATACTGCATCACAATGACTAAATGGTTGGTTCTTTTGTGCGTGTTGTGCTCGTTGTATGTGCAGGGCCAATGCGGTTTATGTGAACGCTCAGTCGATCTTGTGGTCAATGGAAGCTTTAGTAGCGGTAACACGGGGTTTTCGAGCGATATGAATTATGTCACGGGCATCTTTACTTGTCCGCTTTGTCCCGAAAACACCTATACCATCGGGGCCAACGCGGTTTTTTATCACAGTGGCTTCGCTGGAACCGATCACACCAATCCGCCAACAGGAACTTTTTTTATCGCCAACGGAATGGGGGCACTGGGTTCTACGGTTTGGTGTCAATCGATCGCTGTTCAACCTCAAACGGTTTATACTTTTTCGTTTTGGACACGGGATGTGACCAACAATTCCAATCCGCATCCCATGGCGCATTTGTACGCTTCGTTCAACGGGGTGTGGAGCGCCGACTCCGCAGTGGCTCAAGGCGGGTGGACACAATTTACCACCACGTGGGACAGCGGGGATGCCGCGCTCTTGGATCTGTGTATCGTGAACAATCAATGGCAAACCGGCGGTAATGATTTTGGACTGGACGATATCTCCTTAACGGCTTGTGAGGATATTCACCTCAGTCAGCCGGCCTTTGCGGGGCAAGACGCTGTCATTTGCAGCAATGAAGCGCTAGTGCTGGGGCAAAGTGCTTCGCTGGGGTACCAATACGATTGGACACCATCCAGTGGGCTTAGCACTGCCAACGGGGCCAATCCTATTCTTCAGGCGAGCAATGCATCGGGCAGTGATGTTGTGTTGGAGTTTGTGGTGGTAAGGGATAGTGCCGATGTGGGCTGCGTTGCTTCGGATACCGTTGTGGTGACGGTGTTGCACGTGCCCGCTTTTGAAGGGTTGGCGGATACCGTGATTTGTCCAGGAACTCTGGCCCATTATGCGGTGGCTTCAGATTGGACGAGTGTATTGTGGGACAATGCTATTCCAGGCGATAGTGTTCAATTGGCCGCAGGTCAGCATCAAATCTTGCTGCAATACGAGTCGTGCACTGTGACCGATGGCTTTGTTGTCCAGGAAGAAACGATGCCCGATTTGGATCTCCCTGACGTGCATGAGGCTTGCGCTCCAGAAGGAGTTTTGTTGTCGTTGGCCGAAACGGTTTTGTGGTCCGATGGTACCACCAATGATTTTTGGTTGGGATTTGCATCCGATACCGTGAGTTGGATCTATGAGCAAAACAGTTGCTTTTTTTTCGATACCACAACGGTCATCGTGCATCCTGAACCTACGTGGATATTGAGCGAGGGTACCGATGTCTGCGACGATAGCACCGTTGAGGTGGATCCACAATGGCCCGGCGATTGGGATGTGCTTGGTCAACAACAGATCTTGACAACCAATGCACCGGGAACCTATGTCTACACCGCGATGAGCGGCCCTTGTTCGTACTTTTTTCCTTATGAAATTCGGATGCTTTACACGCCGGAACTGCCCGAGGATGAATGGGCGGATTATTGTCCCGATGCTCCTTTGTTCATTGGTGTAAACCCCGTCGATGAATGGGATTTTGTTTGGAGCAATGACTCCACTGGCGCTCAATTGGAGGTCAATGCGGCTGGTTCTTATCTCTTGAGTGCGTCCAACCTATGCGGTGTTGACTCCATGCGATTTGAGGTGTCCGAGATCGTGTGTTCCAGCGATCTCTTTATTCCCAGTGCATTCACGCCCAATGAAGATTTCAGCAACGATGCTTGGAGGCCGATCGGGCACGATATCTCGCGTTATCATCTGTTGATTTACGATCAATTGGGCCAAGCGATTTTCGAAACACGCGATTGGACCGAGGGATGGAGCCCCGGCACCGGCCGCGTGGATGGTGCCTATACCTACCGCATCGAGTATATCGATTATCAGGGACGCGAGCATACACGAATAGGTCATATTTGTCTGCTGCGATAGGTTTTTCAACACCGTTGGTTCATTTCCCCTTTGACGGTATTTGTGGCACTTGTATTACATTTGCCCGAACGCACGGAGCGACAAAGTTCCTGCGTAAATCCAAACTGTGACAAACGATGAGTTGGTTCAAAAGAAAGAAAAAAGGAGTAACGACAGATAGTCGTGAAAAAAAAGAAATACCAGAGGGCTTGTGGTACCAATGCCCCGAATGCAAGAACGTCATGAGTCACGAACAACATTCGGACAACAATTGGACGTGCACACAATGCGACTACCACGAGAAAATCGGATCGTTGGAGTATTTCTCGATCCTTTTCGACGACAATGCCTTCACTGAGGTCGCATCGCACTTGATCAGCGGTGACCCGTTGCAATTTGTAGACACCAAAAACTACAAGGATCGCATCCGAACGACCATTGCGAAAACAGGTTTGAAAGATGCCGTTCGCGTGGCCCGTGGAAAAGTCGATGGCGTAGAATCGGTGATTGCTTGTATGGATTTTGCCTTCATCGGTGGATCCATGGGGTCAGTAGTGGGTGAGAAATTTGCCAAAGGAGTGGATGAGGCCATTGCCAATGGATTGCCCTTTATCTGCATTTCGAAGAGCGGTGGTGCACGTATGATGGAGGCCGGTTTCTCTCTGATGCAGATGGCCAAAACCAGCGCCAAACTCACCCGACTTGCCGAAGCCGGTTTGCCATATGTGTCCATTTTGACGGATCCCACTACTGGAGGTGTAACCGCATCATTCGCCATGCTGGGCGATATCAACATTGCCGAGCCGAAAGCACTGATAGGATTTGCAGGCCCCCGCGTGGTCAAGGAAACCATTGGTAAAGACTTGCCCGATGGATTCCAAAGTGCGGAGTTCGTTTTGGAGCACGGATTCTTGGACTACATCGTGGCCCGCAAGGATCTTAAAACCAGATTGGCGATGTCTCTTCGCTTGATGCTCAAGGACCAGCTTGTTCAAAATTGATATGCTGAGTGCACTGTTGTATGGTTTGGTCATTCTGCCCATAAGCCGGTTGCCTTACCGCTTGCTGTATCTGCTATCTGACTTTTTTTACTTCGTTTTGTGTTATGTGGTGCCTTATCGCAAAAAGGTGATCGAGTACAATATCGCCAAGTCGATGCCGCACCTCTCGCAACAAGAAGTGAGCGCCTTGCGCAAAAAATTCCTGAGCCATTTTTGTGACTTGGTGTTGGAATCCTTGAAAAACTTCAGCATTTCTGCTGACGAAGCCAAGGCCCGCATGGCGCATGTCAACCCCGAGGTCATGAATGCTTTTGCCGAAAAGGGACAAAGTATCATTTTGGTGGGTGGACACTATGCCAACTGGGAACTGTGGGCTGTTGCCGCTCCAGCTTTTTTGAAGCATCGACTTGTAGGTGTTTACAAGCGTTTGAGCAATCGCTATTTCGATCAAAAAGTCAGGAATTCACGCAGTCGATTTGGTTTGCACATGGTGGCTACTCGCGATACGGCAGCGTACATGGCCAAAACCGATAACCCCTGCGATGCGGTAATTCTCGCATTCGATCAATCGCCGGCGAATCCCCAAAAATGTGTTTGGGTTGATTTTATGGGCATTCACTCGGCGGCGTTGTTTGGTGCAGAGAAATATGCCAATGAACTTCAGCGTCCCATCGTTTATGGTCATATCGATAAGGTGAAACGAGGTTTCTATCAGATTACCTTTGAATTGGTAGATACTGCTCCAATTACAGGCGAGAAAGGGGAGGTGACTCAGCGCCTTTTTCGCATCTTGGAGGCAGATATCCACCGCAAACCCGAGTTGTGGTTGTGGACTCACAAACGTTGGAAGCACACCCCGGGCTTTTATAAGGATCTCAAAAAATAGCCTTATGAACCGCTCAGGTATCGGGACGAAGGCGTTGGATTTGATCGGTGATGGTGTTGATTAGCAGTATTTTAATGAAAAATCGATGCTTTCCTGAAAAAAGTTCATTGCGGTTGTGAAGTTTCGAAAAAATATGCGTAATATTGCACCCCTCAAAACAAGGACAGCGTCCAGTTGGAGAAGGTAAACATTTTAAGTTGCAACGTCATGAACTTCATTAAAGAATTAGAAAAAAGATTGAACCCAGTCAAAGAATGGCCATCATTCGGTGCTGGTGATAGCGTTACTGTAAGCTACAAAATCGTTGAAGGTAACAAAGAACGTATCCAGGAGTTTGCCGGCGTTGTTATTCAGCGCAGAGGTTCTGGTGCAACAGAAAACTTCACTGTTCGCAAAATGAG
>CANHSF010000158.1 GCA_947463065.1 Flavobacteriales bacterium
ATACCAATTGAGTTAATCCATCCAAAAAGTCGCGGTCGTGGGATACCACCAGCATGGTGCCATCGTACTTCAACAAGGCTTGCTTCAGCACTTCCTTGCTCGCCAAATCCAAGTGATTCGTGGGCTCATCCAGCACCAAAAAGTTATACGGTTGCAACAACAATTTGCACATCGCCAAACGAGCTTTTTCTCCTCCACTCAACACCTTCACTTTCTTATCGATGTCGTCGCCACTGAACAAAAATGCACCCAGCAACGAACGCACACTCTTGCGAATGTCACCGACTGCTTCATCATCGATGGTTTGGAACACGGTTTTGTCCCCATCCAAAATGTCCGCCTGGTTTTGGGCATAATACCCCACACTTACGCTGTGGCCCTTTTGCATATCGCCTTCGTGGGGCTCCATGCCCATAATCATGCGAATCATGGTGGATTTACCCACGCCATTTTTTCCTACCAAAGCGATCTTTTGACCGCGCACAATCTCCATCTCTACTCCACGAAACAAACGCAAGTCACCATAGGCCTTGCCCAATTGTTCGCCGCGCATGATGACCTTGCCCGCATGCGGAGCTGGTGGAAATTGAATGCGCACTTTGGTACTATCAAATTCATCTACCTCTACTTTTTCCAACTTGTCCAATTTGCGGATCAAGGTTTGGGCAAAAGCAGCCTTATCTTTTTTAGCGCGGAACTTATCGATCAACTTTTGGGTGTCCTCAATGTACTTCTGTTGGTTCTTGGCCTCGCGCTCCTGACGCTCGATTTCGTCCTGACGCTGCACCATGTATTTGGAATACGAAAACTTATAGTCGTAAACGGTCGCCTTCGAAATCTCGATGGTGCGGTTGGTGACATTGTCCAAAAACGTCCGGTCATGCGAGATCAATACAATGGCCCCAGGATAGTCGACCAAAAAATTCTCCAACCACTCAATACTCTCGATATCCAAGTGATTCGTCGGCTCATCGAGCAAGAGCAAATCGGGGTTTTGCAACAATATTTTACCCAACTCCACGCGCATCTTCCATCCGCCGCTAAACTCCTTCATGGGGCGTTTCAGGTCGGATGATGTAAATCCCAACCCTTTGAGCACTTTCTCAATTTTCTCCTCCACATTGGCCGATCCGATCAAATCCAATCGAATGGATGCGGCCTCCAACTGATCCAATTTATTGGCATAATCATCCGAGGTATAATCTTCATGCACCGCGATCTCATTGCCCAAACGTTCTACCAAGGCCTTGAGTTCTTGCACCTCAGAAAAGGCTGATTTGGCCTCTTCATAAACGGCAGCTTCCTCGTTGTGATGCATCTCCTGGGGCAGATAGCCGACTGTAGTGCCTTTGGCAAAGGCTACCGAACCTTCATTCGGGCGCTGAATGCCGGCCAAGGTTTTGAGCATCGTGGATTTGCCAGCACCGTTCTTACCCACCAAACCAATGCGGTCGCGCGGTCCAATGAAGAACCCGATTTTGGAAAACAATGTCCGTGAACCAAAATAAATACTCAAATTGCCTACTGTAACCATGCTCACTTTGCCTTGGAATGCTGTTTTTTCCAATGCGGGTGCAAAAGTACCGCTTACTGCTCATCGCGCAAAGCATAATGTCCAGTCCGTGTCATCAATACGTCCACAAATCGTGTTCAAAATTGAACAACTCCTCACGGATGCGCTCCGACTCCATCAATGCATCCATGCCGCGCGCATACGCATCGATGGATCGATCATATACGTTGTCCTCTTTAATGCATTGCGCGCTGTATCTCCTGAGAATAAACAGTTGATCGAAAGAGATGTGCGAGGACATTTGCTGGCCCAAATAAACCTCCAGAGGAGCGAAAAGATAGCGGCATTCGGAAAAATAAAGCCAAAACAAAATCCGCTTGCCCTTGAGCTCCCCCGATTCCGAATAGGCATTTACGACGGGGGCGATGCCGATCAATCGAATTTGCAGGGTGGATCGTTGCTTGTCAAATACCCAATCTTCTTTGATCATATAGCCTGCTATGTCCGCTGATTTCAATGGCTCTATCTGCTCAACAGATTCCATTTCTCCATCCGAGAGCCGCTCTCTGTATCGGACCACCACAGGGTTAAGCAACTTTTCCACTTCCATTTTTGACAGCGGATAGCGAAACTCATCGTCATCTTGGGTTGGACCCAAGCCATAGGCCGTAATCCAATCTGAGGTAAGTCCATACCGAATGATGTCGAACAATGACCAATAGCCATTCGACGGCTCCAATGGATAATAAAGCGGGTGATTGATTTTTTGTCGGATATCAATGAAGCTCCAGATGCGGCGCGCCCAAAGCACATCTGCTTCGCGGATCGAAGGCAGTGGAATAACCATGCGCGTGGCGGACTCTTTGGTTGGAAATGGGCTATCCGATAACCCCGACATGATGGTTTGTGCGTGGCCCATGTGTGCCAAAAGTAAATTTGCAGCAATGGCCATCCAGATGCGCTGAACGGTTGTATTCATGATTCCTGTAGGTTGGTAATTGCGCAGGGCTACAGGTTGATTTGATTCCGGTAAACCACCAGAAAGCCCTTTGCGCTCTGCCATAGAACCCATCATTTCCAAGAATATTGCGACACTGTGCAATCAACAAAAAGGGCTCGCCATTGGCGAGCCCTTGTCTTATCCATTCTGCGGCAATCAATAGTGCCACAGATCGTGTTCCATAATGAACAAATCGTTTTTGATGCGCTCGCTTTCCAACAAGGCGTCTACTCCTTTGGCATAGGTGTCTATGCTTCTGTCGTAAACGTTATCTTCTTTGATGATGTAACTTGAGAATCGTCTCAGTTGAAACAATTGATCAAAAGTCATCTGTTGCGAGTTGTTGTGCGAATTGAATACATCGTAGTTGTTGAAGATGTAACGGCACTCTGGGTAATACAACCAAAACAACTCTTTGGTTCCTTTTACCTCACCGGCTTCGTTGCGCTTCAATACCACGGGAGCGATTCCAATGATGCGCACATAACGCTCAGAACGCTGTTTGTCGAACAACCAGTCTTCCTTGAGCTCGTAAGCCACAACATCCGAAGAGCTGATGGGCTCAACAGAGCGCACCTCTTTCTTCTCCCCTGTTACGAGGTCCTCGGTGTAACGGATTACCACTGGATTGAGGATCGAATCGAGGATTTCCTTCTCCATAGGATAACGGAATTCATCATCGTCCTGGGTAGGTCCAAGACCGTATGCCGTGAGTGAACCTTCATCGTTCAATCCGTAGCGAATGACATCGAACAAGCTCTTGCGGCCTGCGATTTCATCAATGGGATAATACAAATCTTGGTTCATCTTTTGGCGCAAATCGATCATTTGCCACATTCTGCGGGCCCACAATACGTCGGCCTCACGCAAGCTCGGGTAAGCGATCACTTTGCGGGTAGGGTTGTGCTCGCGCACATACGCACCATCCAAAACAGTCTGTTCTTGAGCTTGTGCTGCCATTGAAAGCAACATGGTGGCCAGAACGATGAAACGATTTTTTCTTGTCATGGTTTGCAATGATTTTGCTTAGTTTATTTTCAATGTGATGGGCGAAAGCTTACGCGTTTTTCCATCGGGCATCAAACAAATCACATTTTCGATGAAGATTTTGTCACCGGTTTTTGCTGCTTTGATTGCAGCTGAAGCATCGGGGTTGATCCCTGCACCACCGCAATTGTATTCTTTCAACTTTCCTCCGCTGCTAATGGTAATCATCCATGATTGCACCGTAGCAGTTACAGGGAAGTCGAAGTTATCCATTGCAGCGCGGAGACCTGCGGCCACACCAGCATCACCTTTAGCGATCACTTGGTCGCTCGGACGCTTACCACCAAAAGATGGAATTGGATCTGGAATAGGCTTCACACGGAAAACCTTAGTACCCATGTTGGTATTGTTGCCATTGATATCAGCAGTCACACTGATTTTGGCCTCGTTACCTCCGCCCGGTTTAACATTCCATTCGCTATCAGATACCTTTTGGAACACCTCACAGCCTTCGCACGTTGGGCGCATTTGGCTTGGAGATACACCTGGTACCGAAATTTCGACTGGATTGTCCAAACCGCGGTAGAATACATTCATTTGTTTTGGAGAAATAACCAAAGCAGGTTCACCCACAGTAAATGGTGGGATGTAGTACTTCAAGAATTCCTCTTTACCGTTTTTCATGTAGCTGATTTGTCCAGAGTAGCCGTGTTGTCCCAAAGACAAGCCAGCAGTACCTACTTTAAAAATACACTTCCCGTCGGGACCCGCAGCAATTCCTGCTCCGCCAGCACCCGAACCCGGTGTACCGTTGTCGGTGGGCATTGGACCAGAATACTCGCCGCCGGGGTAGATCTTGGTCGTGCTGTTTTTGTTGTAAGCGGCCAAATACACTTCGGCCACGAACTCTTCGCCTTTTAGCACATACGATTTCAAAGGCACTGCAGCCACGGTTACGTCCGTAAATTTCATGTCAGTACCACCAACCTTGTTCAACAATTCCGAAAGGATCGATGCTTTGGTATTCAATACATCGGTTTCGATCTTGGAGATGGTGGCGATAACCGCTGCCAAAGGCGTGTGATAAAACTTGTTTACAACCCATGGTTCAGGCTGCTTATCGGCATCCAAAGAAACACCAAACGTGTAAGTGCTATCAATGGATGTGATCAAATCCTGGGACAAGGTAATTTCTTGTCCGGCGATATCGGTAACCTTGATTCCGCGCATGGAAGCCGCAAAGGCTTCGAGCTTGGACTTCAGTTCCTCTGCAGACCAAGGGTCCTTGCGAGGCTCTTGGGGTTTAGGACCAATCAAAAGCGTGGTGTTGTTTTGGTTTTCATCGGGTTTGGTAACCTTTTTACGACCATCTTCCGACAACATGTCCAGCGCTTTTCCGTCAGCCATGAATTCTTCCCAACCGTCGCCAGTGGCGTTGGCTTTCATGGAAGCAGCCATGACGTGTGCTTTGAATTCTTCGATGTATTTCACCAATGCATCTGCCTCAACGACTACCTCTTCCGCTTTTGCGATAAATGGTTTTGCCTTTTCAGCATCTTCGGGTTTTGGATTGCGCAAACCAAGCAATGTTGCTTGAGACTTGCTTTCCAGAATCTCCGAAGTCTTCATTTGAGAGCGATTGATCTGCAAGAACGCGTTCAATACGTCCTTTGAGATGTTCATCGCCAAGAGAGCGGTGAGTACGAGGTACATCATACCGATCATCTTTTGCCTGGGGGTTTCTTTTCCGCCTGCCATTTTTCCTTGTTGTTTTTAATGGTTAATGTTGGTTTAAACTTCTACAGAGTAGTCGCAAAAACATTCATTATTGGCGGGCAGTGCCCATTGCATTCAACATATTGCTGTACACGCTATTCAATGATTTCAAATTGCGAGACAATTCGGCAATGTTTTCTTTGTAAGCTTTGGTATCTTCAACAGAATCGGCAAGGTTTTTCACCAATGCGCCCATATCACCAAACATGGTGCGGGTTGTTTCCAACTCTTTGAGCTGCAACTCGTACATGCCGTTGAGGGCCGTCAAGTTTTGACTCATTTTTTGGAGGTGTTCACCTGCTGTTGCGCCGTCTTTTGCATGATCGGTCAAGCCGGTCAATGTTTGAGAAGCGGCTTCGTATGTATCAGCCAATTTATTCACTTTCACTGAGGCTCCTTTCAAAGCATCGGCGTAATCGGAAGAGGCAGCAGCTGAAGAGGCGATATCGGATAGATCCTTTGCCTTTTCGCTAAAACTCTTCATGCCTTCGCCCAAACTTTGAATCAAAGCAGGTTCAATTTTCGCTTCCGTAAGCATATTGTCCAATTGGGCTGTCAATCCACCGGTGTTGCTTCCGCCACCACCGATTGCTGCCTTTTTACCTTTGTTTTGTTCTTTCAATGAAAGTTTTGCCTCGTCGGGCAATGCCAACTCAGGATAGACCAATGACCAATCCGGTTCTTCGTGTACCTTTTCAAAAGCTGAGAAGAAGAAGATGATCGCCTCAATGGTGAGACCAGAAATCAACATCAAACTAGCACCTGGCCAGTGTTCGATCTTGAACATCGCGCCTACGATTACAATTGCAGCTCCAATACCATAGAGCTTCGCCATAAAACTTTTCCAGCCTTTGCTTCCGGGTTTCATAAATTTTACTTGTTTGTTGGTTTGTTAAATTGGTTAAAACTTGCAGTATAAAACACGGCATCACGTGGATGCCAAATCCTTATTCGTTGTTGAAGTCTTCTGGAGCGACATTTTTACCGCGGCCGAGATACGACATCACACAGCGGAAACCGATGTACGATTTTGCGGTATCTTGATACTCGTATGAGCGTGTGCCTGTCTGGATAAAGTAGCCGATATCCTTCCAGCTGCCACCGCGAATCACTTTGCGTTTCATGGATGGCGGATCGGATTCCAATGCACGGTAATCGTATTCCGAACTCATGTCGTGCGAGAACTCATAGACCGATTCGTCGTAAGCTGTATTGGTCCATTCGGCCACGTTACCTGCCATGCAGAACAAGCCGTAGTCGTTTGCGCTATACGATGCGATTGGCACCGTGTAACATCCGTTATCTTCTACATAATCGCCACGCATCGGCTTGAAATTGGCCAACGGGCAACCGAGGTTGTTTCGGATGTACGGACCGCCCCAAGGATACGGAGACAACTCCAATCCACCGCGTGAAGCGTATTCCCATTCGGCCTCAGAAGGCAAACGGAAACGCTGAACGAAGGTCTCTCCGTTGTAGGATTTGAACTCGTTGAGGATTTGTGTTCTCCATGCGCAAAACGCTTGGCACTGGCCCCAAGTCACACCCACTACCGGATAATCATCGTAAGCTGGATGCCAGAAATAGTTTTCTGTCAATGGCTCATTGAACGAGTAGGTAAAGTCGTGTACCCAGCACAATGTATCGGGATACACATTGATTTCCTCCTCAATGATAAATTGAGAACGATCGCTATGCCCCTTGACGGAATGCAACTGATCCAAGCGGTTAAGTACGCCATATTCTTCGTCTTTGCCAGACTTGACGGCAGCACCTTGGTAGTTGATCCACCAGTATTTGAATTTGAGTTTACGGGCATCGATCTCTTGGCGGTCGTAATACTTATCGGCGCCTTGTAGGTAGAATTGATCGTAAACGATGTCGAATACTTCATCGTTTTCCATATCGATTTCTTCCTCCCAATTGAGGATATACCCTTTGTTGATGAATCGATCCATCTCACGGCCATCCTCGCGCTCAGAGATACCGAAGCCTTCGATATCGTTTTGAGCCAATTGATCGCGCATAAGCGAATCCCGAACCCACTCCACAAATTGCCGGTACTCATTGTTGGAGATTTCGGTTTGATCGATGTAAAACGCTGGTAGCGTTACAGTTTTGGAACGAGAGTTCAATGCATAAGGCACATCTTCATCACTGGGGCCCATGGTAAAGGAGCCAAAGTGGATGTAGTTCATGCCATACGGATTGATCTGGATCCATTCCTCCCTGGGGTAGGAACCGACCAGCTCACCGTTAGGTCCGCTGTAGCAACTTGCTAAGAGGACTAAAATGGACAGATAAAAGAACGATTTTTTCATGATTTCCCTTTTCTTAGTAACTAACACTTCAAAAACTTCTTGGGTTGGTATTACTAAAAACTCTTATATACTAAACTAAATATGGCAGGTTATAAATGGTAACTTACGTATTCTTAACGGCTATGGTTTCAATTTATTTTATAGGAAACGCACATCGTGGTGTTTCGCTCTGATCGGAATGTCCGTCA
>CANHSF010000159.1 GCA_947463065.1 Flavobacteriales bacterium
AGGTATGCGCACCATGGCTTAACTCGCCGGACAACGATTTTTTTTCGTCTTCAAAATCGGGCACCCAACACTGATCGAACCGTGCAATGCGTCGATGCAAATAGCGACGCAATAGCCATGCGGTGAGGGGAAGGGCTTTTGGAAAAAGTTGATGGGTGAGTAAGATGTTTTCGGTATCGCGATGCCACAGCCCATAGCGGTTATCGCTAATGATGCGGTGAAAGCCTATGGTCTGCTGCAAGACCTTTAGTGCGCGGTGTTCGCGCTCTTGAATGGCATGAATGCGAAAGGCCTGACGGCGCATATTGGATGTGAAATCGCGATGCGGCAGATAGGTGATGCCATAATCGGGCAATGCATGGCGCGGAAGCTTTGGAAATCGCTCCTGCAGCCATTCTCCGGCCAAACCACTGCACCCCAAGTGAACGTCATGGCCAGCTTCGAGTTGCTGCCGAACGATGGGCACCAAGCGGGAGGCATGGCCGAGTCCCCAATCCAATGGGGAGATCAATATTTTTTCTGATGCAGCGATACGGCTTAACTTTGAAGCGAATTTAAGCAATCACTGTGGGCAAGGATAAATTAAAAAAATGGGCTGAGAACAAAACATTTCCGCATGTTTTTGAGCCCGAGCTGCTACCCATCATCAAGGAGCAAAAAACCTATATGCAAGGGGAGTGGCACGCCTTTTTCAAAAACGACAAGCCCATCACGCTAGAGTTGGGATGCGGCAAAGGGGAATACACCGTAGGCTTGGCAGAACGATATCCCCATCGCAATTTTATTGGAGTCGATGTCAAGGGTCATCGCTTTCACAAAGGCGCAAAGGATGCTTTGCAGATGGGGTTAACCAACGTGGCATTTTTGCGCACGCGAGTGGAATTCATCACCCAGTTTTTTGCGCCCAGCGAGATCGACGAGATATGGCTGACTTTTTCGGATCCTCAACCACAGGATAAAGTCGGTGTGCGTCGCATCACATCAAAGTACTATGCCGAAAAATACCGCAATTTTCTCAAGCCGGATGGACTCATACACATCAAACACGACAATCCGGAGGTATACCGTTTGGCGTTGTTGGAATTTGCGGATGACCCGCGGTATGTGATCGAAACACACAGTTTTGATGTTTATGGCACCTACATGGAGGAGCAAACCCAAGAGTGGCAGGACATTCTCAAAATACGTACGTATTACGAACAAATGTGGCTCGATGAGGGTCGGGTGACAAAATACGTTCGGGTGAGGTGTTTGTAAGCTCTGGTTATTAGGTGCTTTCCTTTTTACTTGCTCGTCGGCACCGTTCACTGCAATATTTTACCTCTTCCCAATTCTTCTCCCACTTCTTGCGCCATACCATAGGAAGCCCACAAACAACGCAGGTTTTGGTTGGGAGATGTGGTTTTTTGTGGGCCATCTGCAATGACTCAGGCGGAGGCTTCGGTCTGCAACAATCGCGACAACGCGCCTTCTTTTAAACTGTAGGGGCTGTGAATGATCTCTTGGAAGTCGTGCATGCGCAACACGTCGTCCAGCAAAGCGCAAGCCATTGGCATGAACTGAACGCGCATCTCCGGTATCGCTGGATTGGTGAGGCGTTGCTCAAAGGTACTGGTGATCATCCGATCGTTGATGGCATGCATCGTTGCCAAAGGAATGCGCTGGATGCTTTGCTCAATGGGTTTTTTGGACTTGATGCTCGCGAAATATAGATCCAATAGGGTGTCAAAGGTGCCGCTACTGCCGATCAAACGCTGGGGCCGATGAACAGCTATGGCTTCTTTCAACGGACGAAGGATTTCGTCCAAGTGGCTTTTCAGTGCCATAAGCTCGCGGTGCTGCAGTGGATCGCTGGGCCGAATGGTGTCGTACAATCTACTCACTCCTATGTTGAAACTGTGCATCCACAATACGCCCGTGGAGTTGGCCATCACAAACTCGGTCGATCCTCCACCAATGTCCATGATCAGTGCGGTCTCGTCCTGTATCGGATAGGTGAGTTGCACGCCGCGGTAGATCAATTCGGCTTCTTCCATGCCATCGATGATGTGCACGGGAACGCCCAGTATTTTGGCGCCCATCGCTGCGAATTCTTTGCCGTTGATGCTTTCGCGCAATGCGCTGGTGCCATATGCAAATACCCTACTGCACTCGTAGTTTTTACAAACGTATTTGTAAGCTAGCAGGGCGTCGAGGCCGCGAGCGAAGCGAGCGGCCTTGATGGTCTTGTCTTCAAAACTTCCTTCGCCGATTTTTACCGGCAACTTCGTTTGATAAACCGTTGTCCAACCTGTCTCCTGCGGATCGGCCACCAACAAGTTAAACGTGTTTGTGCCGCAGTCAATAACTGCTACACGGTTTTGTATGAGGGGTAATTCAGACATATTTATGAACTATAGCGGATCCACTTCAACAATTCTTTGTAATTCACTTTTTTACCGTACATCAATATGCCCACGCGGTATATTTTTCCGGCCAGCCAAATGCCGCCCAAAAAGGCCAATACCAAACTCACCATCGAGCTAAGGATCACCCAAGCTGGAGCACCAATAGCGGTTTTCACCATGATCACAATCGGCGACGTCAGCGGGAAGATCGCAAAAAATGTCCCCACCGGACTCTCGGGATTGGCCAACAAACTCGACGATATGATGTAACCAATAATCAACGGGATGGTCACCGGCAACATAAACTGCTGCGAATCGGTATCGTTGTCAACCGCTGCTCCAATGGCCGCAAACAACGAGCCGTAGAGCAAATAACCTCCGATGAAATAAAAGATAAACAAGCCCAACATCAATGGCCAGTTGATGCTGAATATCCAATTCACGGCATCGTTGTTCATCAACGCTTCCATCACGGCCTGCTGCTGCATGGGATCCACTTGCTGCATACCGTCTACCACGGCTGCTCCGCCAGTTTGTGATCCGATGTACAGGGAGGCCGCCAAGCTGATTACACCGCACAGCATGATCCACATCACAAACTGGGTCAAGCCCACCAAGCCAATCCCGATGACCTTGCCCATCATCAACTGAAAGGGCTTCACTGAACTGACAATGACCTCAACGATGCGATTGGTTTTTTCTTCCATCACTCCGCGCATCACTTGGACGCCGTACATGAAAATGAAAAAGTAGATGAGGATGGCAAACCCAAAACCTACCACGCCTTTCATTCCGTTGTCGGCTTCTTCGGTGAGTTTTTCAATGTCGTGTAAATTGAACGATACGTTCTTTTTGATGCTCTTGTATTTGGCATAATCCATCTGCAAACTGTCTTGCACACGAAAGCGCTCCAACGCTTCCTCAATTTCCCCACTGATCTTGTCTTCGACCATGTCGCTGGGTTTGTGCTTGTAGTACAGGTCGCATTTGCCGTGATTGAGCGCCCCATCGTCGATTTTGATAAGGACATTGTACGGGCTGTTTTTGAAGGTCGAGTCGCTGATGTCGGTTTTGGAAAACTCATAAAGCACCGAACTCGAGTCGCTGTATTGAAATCGGTCGGAGAATCGGCTCTGAAGTCCACGCCCATCGGCAGTTTCTTCAGAGATCACCCCGTTGAAGTCAACGATCATGACCTTGTAATCGTGCTGGTCGTTGATGGTCAAAAGAACGGCTCCAAAGATGAGGCATGCAAAAAGAATGGGACCCAAAAAGGTCATGATCAAAAACGATTTCTTCTTGACTTTTACGCTGTATTCGCGTTTGATGATCAATCCTATTTTACTCATGGCCTTGGTTGAATTTGGTAACAGCTGAAATGAAAATTTCGTCCATAGTTGGGATCAACTCGCGAACGGATATGATTTGAATATGTGGAATAAGCGCAGCCAACAAGTCGTTGAGCTGCTTGCCTTCGCCCAATTTGATATGGGCCGTGTGCAATCCATCTTGGAAGGTGTTCTCGAGCAATTCGAAGTTCGACCAAAGTCCAATGCCTAAATCCATCGCAGCTCCTTGGTATTGCAAGGCATACACATGGGTTCTAAAACGATTTTTGACCTCGCGCACAGGGCCTTCCAGGATTACTTCCGAACGGTTGATGAGTGCAATATTATCGCACAAGGATTCCACACTGCCCATGTCGTGGGTCGACAAGATGATGGTGCTGCCCTGATCTTTGAGGCGCAACATCTCCAGGCGGATCAATTCGGCATTGATGGGGTCGAATCCACTGAAGGGCTCATCCAAGATCAATAGCTTGGGCTCGTGCAATACGGTGGTGATGAATTGCACTTTCTGCGCCATACCTTTTGAGAGGTCCTCGATTTTCTTGTCCCACCACGTATGGATTTCAAACCGCTTAAACCAATCCATCAAACGGCTTTTGGCTTCCGCCTTACTCAAGCCTTTTAATTGGGCCAAGTACATGCATTGTTCGCCCACTTTCATGGACTTGTACAATCCGCGTTCTTCAGGCAGGTATCCGATCTGCTCCACATGATGCGGTGCCAGTGGCTCTCCACAAAATGTCACCGTACCCGAGTCGGGTGCTGTGATCTGATTGATGATACGGATCAAACTGGTTTTACCCGCGCCATTGGGACCGAGCAATCCAAACACCGAGCGCTCCGGCACAGCAATGCTGACATTTTTCAGCGCCTGATGGCTGGCGTAGTGTTTGACAATGTTTTTTGCTTCTATCGTATTCATAAATTAACCTTCTTGGCTGACGCGAAGGTAAGCGCCTTTGCGTATTCCTTGTGTTTTCAATTGATGAACGGCATCCAAAAGGGCTCGGTACGATTCGGGTCTGTTGAAAACTTGTACGCTGAATCGCAGTTATATCGCGGAACCGTTCACCATGACAGGGATTTCGATCTTATTTGCTTCATAAAGTAGGCGTCGCAATTTTTCGGGATCAGCGGCGTGGATTGCACAACTTACCGTTTGTCCGATAAAGCGATCATCCATTGGGGCGAGGGGCTGAGGGTCCAACAACACGCAGCGTCTGGTGCCAAAAGCGTGTACGAATGCGCTGATTCGCTGCTGTGCGAAGAGCAGGCGTGCTTTTGCACAGTGGAGCACGATCGCTGTTAGCGCTATCTCATTCTTTTGCCATCGCATGCAATTCCTTTTGGTAGTCTTTGAGTTCGGTGAAATAACGGGTGTACAAGCGTTTCATCACCGTTTTGATATACACCCAAGTCAGTAAATACATGAAGACAGTGAGTCCCAATATCACCGATAAGAGCAGGAGAAAATCTGACGTAAATACATCGGAGACGTCTTGGATTTGTAGATTGACATTTTTGAGAAAGCCAATGACACATCCAATCAAAAATCCTACTGGCATGGCCCACAACATAAAACGCTTGTAGCGCAGAACGAAGCTTTCTAGTAATTCAACAACACGATCGACCCATTGTCGCGTTGGCTTGTTGGTGTCTGCTGACAAGGCTTTTAGCTCGTTGTAAGCAGGCAGAAACAAATGGACTTGGTAAGCTGATATAGCTACAATCGCTGCAAGGGTGACCATAATTTGTATGGCGCTGAGGGTCGAGACTACTTTCCACAGAAGGACTATCAAGGTAATGATACCGATGATGCTCTCCACGAGGAAATTGCGCAAGAAGCGGTGCAGGGCTGAATTGCTTTTGTTGCGGATCAATTGCTGCAGTTCATGGATATCGTGATCCGGAGTTTGCAGCGTTGCCTTATTGAATTGAGCTTTGAAATCGTCTAGTTCCATGTGCCCTCCTTGCTCATATATTCTTTGATAAACTGTTTGATGCGTGTCATTTTGACTGCTACATTATTGGCGGTAATGCCTAGTGTTTCGCCTATTTCTTGATAGCTATATTCTTCAAAATACAGGGTCACAATGGCTTTGTCAATTTTGTTGAGTTGTGCAATAGCGCGGTACATGCCTTGAAATTGAGCTTCGCGTTGTTCGGATTGATCGCTATCGTCTTGCAAATCGATGGCGGGCAACGAAGCTGTGGATGTGCTCTGCGATCGTTTTTGCCAGGTCATGGCGGTGTTCAGGGCGACCCGATACAACCACGTGCTGAATTTGGAATCACCGCGGTACGTGCTATACGATTGCCAAGCTTGGATCAGTATTTCTTGAAACAAATCTTTGCGATCGTCCTCATTGGAAGCATAGATCCAGCAAACCTTATGAATAAGCCGCTGATGTGCTTGTAGTTCATGAAGACCTTGTTGTTCCATGGATTAATGATGTATTCAAGTTTAGTGGATAAATATTGGTGATACGGTATATCCCATTTTTTTCAGCAACTCGAGCACACCGTTCTCCCCGCCGAGATGACCCGCGCCAACGGCATAGAAGGTTGGTGCTTTTTTCATGTTGTTTTCGAAGGTACTCATCCACGTTTTATTGCGGTGAGTCAACATAATTTCTTCCAAGCCTTCCATCTCCATTTCCGCTTTTTTCACAAATTCATAGACTCTATCGATGTCTCCCGCAAGATAGGCCTGTAACAATTCTTCTGTTTCTGCGCGCATCTTGTTTTTGTCCAACACATATTCTTCCAATATTTCGAGTTGCTGTTGAATGGGGATTTGATCGAATATCGCTAGTTGTGTGGCAACACTTTCCAAGCCATGTATTGGGAGTTGGGCTTCAGATGCAAGTTGGGCAAATTGTGATTCCACCGAGACGATTTGGCATTGCATGAGCGGCGCATAGAGCATCGATATCAGCGCTATGGGTTGTATGGAACATACTGCGTCGGCAGGTAGGCCGGCGAGCGCCTTTAAGCCTGAATCAAGCCGATTGTAATTGGCTACCGCGGTAAAGTCTTTCCACGTTCTTCCATTTTTCATCATCATACCGGCTTGTATTTCCTTCGGCATTTTTGGATCATCAAAGTCCAATTCAAGATAAACACTCGAGCAGCTCGAAACTACCTGTCGCAAGGTATCGGCTAGCTTGGCATCTTCAGGGCAAAGCATGTGAAATGTGCCATAAATATATGCCGGCTTAGTGGCGTCCTTGCCCGTCACTTTCCAAAACAATGTGTTGGCATGGTCTGTTGCAGTTTGTGAAAAGCCTATTGTGGCGGTGAACAGGAGGCCTGCGATGCTCATGACCAAATGGGTTACGTTATTTTTCATTGTTGTATTGTTTTGTCCTATTGGTATCGCGAGTGCGCAAATCATTACAAAAAAAATGAAATATGTTTTATTCATTTCAAGATCCCTTGATTTTAAAGGGTGTTCGGCGTGGGCGTACCGCTGAACTGAGCAATGGCGAATTGCGCAGCGACGCAATGCGACGCAACACGTTGCATGTTTTTGCGACGCAATGCATTGCGTCGGTACAGTAATGTTGGTATGTGAAATGTGGCCGGCCGTAGGATGATTTTTGCCAGAACCTGAATTTTGCTACGGCCGGAGATGATGATCGTAGGGAGAATAATGCAGTTTATCAAGTGTTTTTTTAATCTTTAAATCCTTAAATAGTGCATCCCGTCAGGGCGAATCGTGCCACTCCGCTTCGCTGCGTGGTTTTCATTTTTGTCCCGCTCTTTCACTCGCAACTGCGTTGCGGATTCAGAGCCGTCCAAAAATGAAAAATCCCTGTGCCGACACGATGCATCGTTTAGCATTGATGGATTATACTGGTGTGATGGATGAATTTTTTACAGGAGGATTACCTATGGTGATCCCAAGTGGGGGAGGCTTCAGATTTTTTAGAATCGTGCCACTCCGCTTCGCTGCGTGGTTTTCATTTTTTGCGCCTTTCTTCACTCGCGTCTTCG
>CANHSF010000160.1 GCA_947463065.1 Flavobacteriales bacterium
ATTGGCTTTATGGTGGCCTTTTTTGCGATTTTCTATTTCTTTATGATTCGTCCTCAAATGAAGAAAGCCAAAGAGCAGAAAAAAATGCAAGAAGCACTTAAAGTCGGCGACAAAGTGATGACCATCGGTGGTGTTCACGGCGAAGTGCTTGAACTCGATGCTACCACTGTGGTGCTCAAGTTGGACCAAGGTCGCATGCGCATTGAACGTGCAGCAATCAGTGTTGACCGCACGATTACAGAAGGTCAAGAAAACAAATAAAAAAAAGCCCGAATCAATTTCGGGCTTTTTTATTCATCCTCATTCGACCACTGCGAATGGCTAAGACTTTGTCTTCAATAGGTTCTCAAATTTCTTTTTGAATTTATCCACCTTCGGACGAACCACCATGCGGCAATATGGCTGTTCTCCATGTTCGTTGAAGTAATTCTGATGGTAATCTTCGGCCACGTAAAAGGTGTCGCTGGCAGCAATTTCTGTAACAATTGGATCTTCCCAAACACCACTCTCGTTGCCTGCTTTTACCGCCAACTCTGACAATCGCTTTTGCTCATCGGTGTGGTAATAAATCACACTTCGGTATTGCGTGCCAACATCTGCCCCCTGTCGATTGAGCGTTGTGGGGTCGTGCACTTCAAAGAACACTTCCAGCAATTGCGCAAAACTAACCACGCGCGGATCGTAGGTGATTTGACACACTTCGGCATGACCGGTGCTGCCCGAACACACCTCCTTGTAGGTAGGATTCTTAATAGCGCCTCCGGTATAACCGCTTTCCACTTTCAACACTCCCATGATATTCTGATAAACCGCCTCCACGCACCAAAAGCAGCCCGCACCGAAAGTGGCCACTGCAATGGTGTCTTCGGAGTTCAACTGCTGAGCCGACTCGCTCGACAATACCTCTGACATATGCTTTTCGTTTTTTTGATGGGTTTGAGGCGCTGTGGACTGGTCTTGAGCTCCGCAAGAGCTCATGACTACAAACAATGCGCAAACCACGTTGATGATTTTCATAATTGAATCGTATAAAAGGACAATTGGAACACCAAAATGTTCAATTTCCCGACTTTTGGCTCGAGCCGAGCAATGCATTGATCACATAAATCACAACGGCACTGATTGCGATAACAATGAGGGATTTGATGGTTTTGCCGAAATATTGCATCATAAAATCCCAAGGCACGATGTCCCAGATGGCCAATACCGAAATCAACGTGATCAATACCACTATTGCGCTCAGGATATAGGCAAATACACTTTTTGTTTTGTCCATAAAATTATCGTTTTGAGTGATCAACGCGAAGGTGCAACATTTCGTGAGCAGCGGCAACCAAAAAAGGTTAATTCATTCGCACATGCCGCACAACGGCCATCATCCAAGTACGGTTGGTTGCCAAGACCATAAAAGTGCAACAGCAGTCAAGAAATGTGGTTTTGATCAGACCCGCTTCAGCCGTGGATTATCGATTTGTTGAATTTTTTGCAGTCGCGACAAGAGGTGCAAACTTTTGTTCTCGGTTTCTTCAATTACGCTGCGGTAGTGCTTTGCCTGCGATACGGCATCACTTCCGCTTACCCCATGGTCCATCTTCCCCAATTGTTGGTTCAACTCGTCAGTGGCCTCTTTGATGATAAGGTTGAGTCCATCCCCTTGCTGCGGGTGGCGAAGCAAATGGTGAAAGCCTTGTTCAATGACGTCATTCAAAAGTTCCTGAACGACACGTCGCGCACTATCCCGATTCATCATGATGGTGGTAGTAAAGTTTACTTAGGTTTAGCCTAAAACCGCCGGAGCAGTTTTGCATTAGCAAGATAAGACAAAATCCACCATTTCAACACATTTCATGGCAAGATTCGACAAAAACGATAAAACCATAGCATAAAAAACCACAATCCGTCAATTTTCACCGCGATCGAAGGCTTGATCGTCACCAAATGCTACATTTGCACCCGTATTTCGACACCATGCAGCACACCAAAAAAGTAGCATTCCATACGCTGGGGTGCAAACTCAATTTTTCGGAGACAAGTACCCTCGCTCGACAGTTCGGCGAGGCCGGTTACGCGCGTGTGGAAATGGACGACAATCCCGACGTACTCGTGATCAACACCTGCAGCGTGACTGAGCAAGCCGATAAAAAATGCAGAAACATTGTCAGTCGCGCCGTGCGTCAAAACCCGGGTGTTTATGTGGCTGTTGTGGGCTGCTATGCACAACTCAAGCCCGAAGCCATCACCGCCATACCCGGCGTGAAAATGGTACTCGGTGCCAATGAAAAATTCAATCTGGTGCAGCGCGTCGAGGATGCCGACAACAAAATGACGGTTCAACAAGTTGGGGAGATCAAAGATGTCAAAACATTTATCCCCAGCTACAGTTCTGGTGATCGAACGCGTTCGTTTTTGAAAGTGCAAGACGGCTGCAATTATTTCTGTGCATTTTGCACCATCCCCTTGGCCCGCGGTAGGAGCCGCAGTGCATCCATTCAAGAGACCTTGGACCAAGCCCAAAAAGCCATTGCAGACGGAGCCAAAGAGATTGTGCTCACAGGAGTGAATATCGGCGACTTTGGCACACCCAATGGAGACACATTCATCGATCTCTGCAAGCAACTGGACCAATTGCCGGGCATCGAACGCTTTCGAATAAGCAGCATCGAACCCAATTTGCTCACCGACGAAATCATCCGGTTTGTAGCCGATTCCAAGCGCTTCATGCCGCATTTTCATATTCCGTTGCAAAGCGGCAGCGATGCCATATTGCAGCGTATGCGCCGCCGGTACCGAACCGACTTGTACCGCAATCGCATCATGCAGATTAAAAACCTTATGCCCGACGCCTGCATCGGAGTGGATGTCATTACTGGGTTTCCCGGCGAAACCGATGAGTTGTTCGAAGAAACCGTTCAATTCCTCATGGAGTTGCCTGTGAGCTATCTGCATGTATTTACCTATAGCGAACGGGATAACACCACGGCCCTGCGCCTAGATGGTGCGGTTCCAGATGCCGTTCGCCACAAACGCACGATTCGTTTGCGCATGCTATCCGATAAATTGCGCCGTGCATTTTATGCCAGCCAACGCGGCCAAGTCCGACAGGTCCTATTCGAGTCAGCCGAGGACGAAGATGGGCGCATGAGCGGCTTTACCAACAACTATTTAAAAGTCACAACAACCTACAATGCCCTTTTGAAAAACCGCATTCTTGACGTTTCTTTGGAGCAACAAGACAGCGAAGGCCAATTCGTTGTTGAGGTGACCTTACCATAATCCTATGTATCCTACTATTTATCACGCCCTCTACGACCTTTTCGGTATCGAATGGACTTGGACCAAACTGCTCAACAGCTTCGGTTTTTTTGTAGCATTGGCCTTCATCTGTGCAAGCTATACCTTGGGTCTGGAATTGCGCCGGAGAGCTGCCTCGGGCATATTTCAGCCACAATTCATTAAGGTGATTCGCGGCGCAGCTCCCAACTACATCGATATCCTGTTCAATGCCTTTATTGGCTTTATCATTGGATGGAAATTCATATACCTCGTATCCAATAGCCAACAGCTTTTTGGATCCTCCAGCCCACAAGAACATATCTTCTCTTCGGAGGGAAATCTATGGCTTGGGCTATTGCTGCTTGTCGGTTTTGGGGCGTGGCGTTGGTGGGAATACCGCCGCGAACAACTGCCGGAGCCTGTGGAGGTGAGTGAGAAAATTTTTCCGCACCACCTTACCGGCAACATTACATTTTTAGCCGCCATCTTTGGAATTGCTGGAGCCAAACTTTTTCATTTGATTGAAAACCCCGACGAGTTCAAAGCCTTTTTTGTAGCCCCCAGTGTCAATAGTTTCCTCAGCGGACTCACCGTGTATGGAGGTCTCATTGTGGGTGCAGCGGGAGTTTTGGTTTACGCATATTTCAAAAAAATTCCTTTGTTGCACCTGTGCGATGCCGCGGCTCCAGGACTCATTTTATCCTATGGCGTGGGGCGCATCGGCTGCCAGGTGAGTGGCGACGGCGACTGGGGCATCGTCAATACAGCGCCCAAACCGGGTTGGCTGTCTTGGGCACCCGATTGGTTGTGGTCCTACGATTATCCGCACAACGTCAACACCGTCGGTCAACCCATCTTCGAAGGCTGCGCACCGCAATGGGGTGAGCATTGCACCCATTTGGTGCCTGGAGTGTTTCCGACCCCAGTGTATGAAACCACTGTCGCAATTTTGATATTCATCTTTTTGTGGCGAATGCGCACGAAATGGACAACACCGGGCGTCATGTTTGCAGCATACCTCATTTTCAATGGCATAGAGCGCTTTCTTATTGAGAAAATTCGGGTCAATAACAAATTTGAGTGGTTGGGCATCAACATGACACAGGCAGAGTTGATCTCAGTTTTGTTCATTTTGGCAGGAATTGTCCTGCTTTGGTATGTAAAACGCACGAAATCAGCGCCCAACGAGGCATCAACCGTGTCATGATGAAAATTTAATCCTTGTGTAAGGTGGCATTCACCGTACATTTGTGTCGTTGAAATCTACCAACATGGTCGATGCTCAATGCCACAGCGACAAATTGGCAACTTATCCAGTTTGGTGCAATGCTTGAGAAGCCACCAACAAGAATAAAAACACTAACAATAGAACAATGGCAGTAGAAATTACAGACACCAATTTTGCCGATTTGGTACAAAACAGCGAAAAGCCCGTTATGATCGACTTTTGGGCAGAATGGTGTGGACCTTGCCGCATGGTAGGCCCAATCGTTGAAGAACTTGCGCACGACTTCGATGGAAAAGCCGTGATCGGAAAAGTAAACGTGGACGAGAATCCGGACATCAGCGCCAAATTCGGCATCCGCAATATCCCTACAATCCTTTTCCTGAAAGGAGGTCAAGTGGTAGACAAGAGCGTAGGTGCTGTTCCAAAAAACGTACTTACCGAAAAAATGGAAGCATTGTTGTGACGGTTGATTGATTTGTTACAATGGAAAAAAGAACCCGCGCATGCGGGTTTTTTTAGCTCCCACTAACATCACCTCCGCTGCACTACTTTTGTCGCTATGCCGCAATTGACCGACGAAATTCTATTGCTCACCCCACCGCTTACGCAGCTCAATACGCCGTATCCGGCAACCGCGTACCTTTCCGGGTTTTTACAATCCAAAGGCATCGCGTGCCGACAGGGCGATTTGGGATTGGACTTGGTGCTTCGGGTCTTTCACCGCCAAGGTTTGTGCTCACTTTTTGATGCCATCGACAACGGTGATTATGCGCTGGAACCTCACCTCCAAGCGGTGCTCAACAATCGCGCGCAATATGAAGACGTGATCGATACCGTGATCGGCTACTTGCAGCGCAAGGAATACACCATCGGGAATCGCATTGCGCGGCGCAATTATCTGCCCGAAGGCCAACGTTTTGCTCACCTTCCCGAGTTGAACCATTTTTTTGGGCACATCGGGGTTCAAGACAAAGCCCGGTACCTCTGCACACTGATGTTGGAAGATCTCGGCGATCTGATACAAGCCACCGTAGGACCGCATTTCGGATTTTCGAAATACGCCGAACGCATTGCACAAACAGCCGTTTCGTTTGACCCCATAGAGCAAGCACTGCAGGCCGAGGAAAACTACTTCGATCGCATTTTGCTGGATGCCCTATCATCCTACTTCAAGGATTCCATACCCGCAATGGTGGCTTTTACTGTGCCATTCCCTGGCAACCTATACGGTGCCTTAAAATGCGGACAATGGATCAAGGCCAACCATCCCCAAACCCGCATTGCTATGGGCGGTGGCTACCCCAATACCGAACTCCGCAGCTTGAGCGACCCCCGCGTGTTTGATTATTTGGATTATATCACGCTCGATGATGGAGAAGCACCCATCGAATTGCTGTGGAACAACCTAAATGCCGATGACCAGTTGGCCAAACGCAAACGCACCTATTGCCGTCGAGGCCAAGAAGTGGTTTTTGCGGACAACAGCGGCCAGCACGATTACCCAGCCAAGCAACTGCCTGCGCCTTCTTATCGGGGCTTGCGGTTGAAGGAATACCTGTCCATGTACGATGTCCCTAATCCAATGCACCGCCTTTGGAACGATGGCCGTTGGAACAAACTCACTATGGCACACGGATGCTATTGGAAAAAATGCAGTTTTTGCGACATATCGCTGGATTACATCGGACGTTACGACCCCACTCCTGCCCGCGAATTGGTGGACAAAATGGAGCAACTCATTTCCGAAACAGGCGAATCGGGGTTCCATTTTGTGGATGAAGCCGCTCCGCCTTTGGCCATGCGCGATGTAGCCATGGAAATTCTCCGCCGGGGATTGCAAGTCAGTTGGTGGGCCAACATTCGGTTCGAAAAAACATTTACACCAGATCTTTGCGAGTTGCTTGCCGCATCGGGGTGCATTGCGGTAACCGGAGGACTTGAAGTGGCCGACGAACGCCTGCTTGCCCTCATCGAAAAAGGCATCACCATCGATCAGGTCGTGCAGGTCACCAAAGGTTTTCGCGACGCAGGAATCCTCGTACACGCCTACCTGATGTATGGATTCCCGACCCAAACAGACCAAGAAACCATGAATGCGCTGGAGGTTGTGCGCCAGTTGTTCCAACACAACTTATTGCAGTCTGCCTATTGGCATCGATTTGCCATGACCGCGCACAGTCCAGTCGGTCAAAACCCCGCCAAATACGCCGTTGAATGCATCGGTCCCGAATTCAAAGGATTTGCCCGCAACGATTTGCATCACATCGATCCAACGGGTGCTGACCATGACAAATACAGCGACGGACTCATCAAAGCTTTGTACAATTTCATGCACCACCAAGGCATCGAATACCCCGTTGGCGACTTCTTTGACTTCTTGGTTCCGCATCCCGATGTGCCGAGTAAATTGGTGGCCAAGTCGCTCAAACGAAATCAATACGACAGCTTGGACGGTGTCGGCTACCGCTGTTTTCAGCACACGGTTCGTCGGCAGTTCATCACCAAAGGCAAACAAACGGAATGCACCGTTCGCTATAAAAACACCACCTCGACATTTGCAATGCCCACCGAAGCAGCAAGCTATCTGAAGTCGGTGGAATCCGCCATGCAACTGCCGCAAGGAATAGGAATACCATTTAGCGAGTGGGTGGAAGGTTTGTCGCTCGCGACCCAACTGCCCGCCAAAGAAGTTGTTCAAACCCCATGGTACAATGCCTTGCGCAAGCATGGCCTTTGGGTCATCAAATCCAATTTGGGATGAGTCCGGGTGCCCTCGCCTTGCATGTTTAGGCTTGCTGCAATAGAGCATCGTCCGCGTCGCCTTCTATGGATCAACACCTGAGTTAAATCACTTATAAAAAAAAGCAGCCCATCCGATGGATGGGCTGCACGCATTCGTATTGTTATTAATAGCCTGTTATTGCAAGGGCAAATGGCTGTAGTTTTTGCTATAGAACAATTGTTGTTCAGTAAAATTTTCGGGATACACCACCTCTACATTGATGATTTTTCCTTCTGCATCCAACACCGGCTTCAACAGTGGATTGACCATAGCGTTGAATGGAGCAATATTGAATTTGGCGGCGCGGTCAATCACTTGTTTGCGCACGGCTTGATCTACCTTTTTACCATAACCATCGGCCAATTTCGCTGCTGC